>NZ_JBJGYL010000018.1:0-99929 GCF_054049975.1 Geodermatophilus sp. SYSU D01119
GGTCCGCCGTCCGTGGACGGACGGCGGACCGGGGGCGGCCTTCGTAGCGCTGATGGCTCTCCAGGAGGGAGGCCGGGGGCGGGCTCCGTCGCGCTAGTGGCTGCCCAGGAGGGCGACGGCCTGGCGGGCCATCTCCAGCTCCTCGTCGGTGGGGACCACCAGGACGGCGACGGCGCTGTCCCCGGCCGAGATCCGCCGGGCGCCCAGCACCCGCTCGGCGTTGGCCTCCTCGTCGAGCCGGATGCCCAGCGGCTCCAGCCCGGCCAGGGACCGCGAGCGCACCACCGCGTCGTTCTCGCCGATGCCCCCGGTGAACACGATCGCGTGGGTGCGGCCCAGCACGGCCAGGTAGGCGCCCACGTACTTGCGCACCCGGTGGCAGAACACGCCCAGGGCCAGCGCGGCGGCCTCGTCGCCCTCGCCGATGCGCCGGTGCACCTCGCGCAGGTCGTTCGTGCCGGCCAGCGCCAGCATGCCGCTGGAGGAGTTCAGCGCCCGGTCGACGTCCTCGGGCCCGAGCCCGGCGACCCGGTGCAGGTGCGCGACGACGGCGGGGTCGACGTCGCCGGAGCGGGTGCCCATCACCAGGCCCTCCAGCGGCGTCATGCCCATGGAGGTGTCCACGCTGCGGCCGCCGGCGACGGCGGTGGCGCTCGCCCCGTTGCCCAGGTGCAGCACCACCGTGTTCACCTCCTCGGGCGGCCGGCCCAGCAGGCCGGCCGCGGCGCGGGAGACGTAGGCGTGCGAGGTGCCGTGGAAGCCGTAGCGCCGCACGCCGTGCGCCCGCGCCCACTGCGGCGGGACGGCGTAGGTGTAGGCCTCCGGCGGCAGCGTCGCGTGGAAGGCGGTGTCGAAGACCGCCACGTGCGGCAGGCCCGGGAACGCGCGGCGCGCCACCTCGATGCCGGTGGCGTTGACCGGGTTGTGCAGCGGCGCCAGCGTCGCGAGGTCGCGGATCGCCCGCAGCACGTCGTCGTCGACCCGCACCGGCGCGGAGAACCGGTCGCCGCCGTGCACCACCCGGTGCGCCACGGCGACCAGCCCGGCGTCGGCCAGCCGCGGCCCGGACCGGTCGAACGCCTCCAGTGCCGCGCCCAGCGCCACCCCGTGGTCGGGCAGTGGCCGCTCCACCACGTCCGGCGGCCGGTCCGGCAGGGAGTGGGTGAGCCGCCCGGAGGGCTGCCCCACCCGCTCGGCCAGCCCCCACGCCAGCGCCGCCCCGGCGGCGACGTCGACCAGCCGGTACTTCAGCGACGACGAGCCGGCGTTGACGACGAGCACCCGCCCGCTCACGCGATCCCCTGCGCCTGGATGGCCGTGATCGCCACCGTGTTCACGATGTCCTGCACCGTGGCGCCCCGCGACAGGTCGTTCACCGGCCGCCGCAGTCCCTGCAGCACCGGGCCGACCGCCACCGCGCCCGCGCTGCGCTGCACCGCCTTGTAGGTGTTGTTGCCGGTGTTGAGGTCGGGGAAGACGAACACCGTCGCCCGGCCGGCCACCGCGCTGCCCGGCAGCTTGGTGCGCGCCACCCCGGCGTCGACGGCGGCGTCGTACTGGATGGGGCCCTCCACCGACAGGTCCGGCGCCCGCCCGCGCACCAGCTCGGTGGCCGCGCGCACCCGGTCGACGTCCGCGCCGCTGCCGGACTCCCCGGTGGAGTAGGACAGCATCGCCACCCGCGGCTCGACGCCGAAGCGGGCGGCCGTGGCGGCCGAGGTCACCGCGATCTCGGCCAGCTGCTCGGCGTCCGGGTGCACGTTGACCGCGCAGTCGCCGTAGACCAGCACCCGGTCGGCCAGGCACATGAAGAAGACGCTGGACACGATCGACACCCCCTCGGTGGTGCGGATCAGCTCCAGCGCCGGGCGGATCGTCTGCGCGGTGGTGTGCGTCGCGCCGGACACCATGCCGTCGGCCATCCCGAGCGCCACCATCAGCGTGCCCGCATAGGAGACGTCGACGACGACGTCGCGGGCGGCGTCCATCGTCACGCCGCGGTGGGCGCGCCGGCGGGCGTACTCGACGGCCAGCTCCTCGCGCAGCGCCGGGTCACAGGGGTCGAGCACCCCCGCCGCGGACACGTCGGCCCCGGCCCGCACGGCCGCGGCGCGCACCTCGGCCGGGTCGCCGAGCAGGGTGAGGTCGACGACGCCGCGCCGCAGCAGCCGGTCGGCGGCCTGCAGCACCCGCTCGTCGGTGCCCTCGGGCAGCACCACGTGCCGCCGGTCGGCGCGGGCCCGGTCGAGCAGCTCGTACTCGAACATCAGCGGCGTGGTCACCCGGGTGCGGTGCACCTCGGCCCGGTCGAGCAGCGCCGCGCCGTCGACGTGCTCCTCGAACAGCGCCAGCGCGACGTCGACCTTGCGGGGCGCCTCGGCGTTGAGCCACCCGGGGACGGTGTCGGCCACCGTCGTCGTCGCGTGCGTGTCGAGGTCGGTGAGCACCACGGGCACGACCGTGGGCAGCCGCCGGACCAGCTCCAGCACGCTCGGCGCGGGCTCCAGGCCGCCGGTGAGGACCAGGCCCGCGGGCTGGGGGAGGGCGTCGGACAGGTGGGCGGCGAGGACGCCGAGCAGCACGTCGGCCCGGTCGCCGGGGGTGATGACGACGACGTCGTCCACGAGCCGGTCGAGCAGGTTCGGCACGGTCATCGCCGCCACCAGCACCCCGGAGGTCTCCCGGCGCAGGTCCGCGGCGCCGCCCACGAGCACCCGGGCGTCGCAGGCGGAGGCGATCTCGGCCATGGTCGGCGCGGTCAGCGCCGGCACCTCGGGCAGCGCCCAGGCGGGCGGCTCGCGCTGCGCCAGCGACGCCCGGACCGCGGCGTGCTCGCCGGCGGACACCCGGTTGACGACGACGGCGACGACGTCGCAGCCCGCGCGGCGCAGCGCGTCGGTGCCCACGTCGACGGCGCGGTCCACCTCGGCGGCGCTGCGGCCGTGCCCGGAGACGGTGCAGACGACCGGCAGGCCGAGGTTGACCGCGATCCGCGCGTTGAGGCCGAGCTCGCGGGCCGCACCGGCCTCGCCGAAGTCGGTGCCGACGACGAGCACCCGGTCGCAGCGGGCGGCCAGCGCGCGGTAGCGGGCCACCACCTCCGACAGCGCCCGGTCCTCGTCGGCGAGCACGTCGGCGTAGGTGACGCCGAGCGAGGCCTCGTAGGGCGGGGAGCCCGGCGCACGGGGGAGCAGCAGGTCGACCACCCGGTCCGGCTCGTCGCGGCTGCGCACCACCGGCCGGAAGACCCCGAGCCGGCCCACGCGCCGCGCCAGCAGGTCGAACAGGCCGAGGGCGACCGCGGACTTGCCCGTGGCCGGTTCGCTGCCGGTGATGTAGAGCCCGTCCGACACCGCCCCACCTCCTGCCCGCGACCCTAGGTCGCCGACGGCGGTCCGGCCCCCGGAGCGGGGGTCGGTGCCGGCCGGGCGGGAGCGGCCCCGGCCGAGCGGGACGGCGCGGCCGACACCGCCAGGGCGGCCAGCACGAGCACCGCGGCCAGTTCCACCCAGAACGACTCCCACCACAGGAGCGCCGCGGTGGTCTCGACGAACCCGAACAGCCCGACCGTCGTGGACAGCAGCAGGGCGCCCAGGGTGCCGAGTGCGAACAGCGCCCCGGCCGCGGCCGCCCACGGCAGCCACCGGCGGGGGCCCAGCCCCACCAGCAGCGCGAGCAGGCCGCCGAGCACGGTGTCGGCCAGGAACGCCGGGCCGATGACGGGGATGCCGTCGTAGCCCTGCAGCCACAACCACCCGTGGATCGCGGCGGCGGCGGCCAGCAGCAGCGCGCCGGGCACCCGCAGCGGGAGGACCGCCGCGGGTGCCCGGCGGTCGGCCGCGCGCGCGGCGCGCGTCATCACACGACCGTGACGACGAGCTCCATGCCCATCGCCCGGTGGGTGCCGACCGAGCAGTAGAAGACGTACTCGCCCGGCTCGAGGGTCACCTCGAGCGACCCCGACCCGCCGGGGGCGAGGATCTCGGTGGCCGCGACGTCCTCGCCGTCGGGCCCCTCGACCACGAGGTCGTGGCTGGCCCCGCCCTCATTGGTCACCTCGACGGTGTAGGTGCCGGCGGCGAGCTCGGTCTCGGGCATCTCGACGGCGAAGTCCACGAGCGCTGACCGCAGCGTCGAGGTGGCGGGGGACGGGGACCGCGCCCCGCCGGGAGTGGGCGCCGCACCGGTCGCGGGCGGGGACGCCGGCGCGGAGGACGACGAGGAGGAGGACGCGGTCCCGCCCGCGTCGGGAGCCCCGGTGCCGCCGGAGCAGCCGGTCAGCACCCCGAGGGCCACGGCGGCGCCGAGGACCATGCCCGTGCGGCGCCTGCGCAGGGGGGACGGAGTCGGACGCGGGGACGTGAGCATCGGTGCTCCTCGGGTTCTGCGGCCTCGGTGCCGGACGGTGGGGAGGCCGCGGTGCACGGCGTTCGGTGCGGAGCCCCCAGCGGTTCAGCGGGCGGTCAGGAGACGACGAGGACATCGGCGAACGCGGGGTCGTGGCGGCTGGAGAACGCGTACGTGCCGGGTCCGGCCGGCGCCGGGAAGGTCAGCAACGTGTGCCCCGGGACGACGACGTCGAAGGACCCGTCGGCCGCCGTCAGGGTGACCTCGGTGGAGCTGCTGTTGAACACCGTGACGAGCGCGCCCGGCGCCACCGGTGCCGGCACGTGGAAGCGCTCCGCGTCGACCAGCACGCCCACCGACAGCTCGCCGTGGTCGTGGCCGGCCATGGGGTCGGGCCCGGTGCCGGGGTCGGCGCCAGGGCCGGCGGCGGGCGGGGACGGCGCCGGTGCGCCGCCCGGGACGGCGGTGACGGCCCCCGCGGTCGGGGCCGGCTCGGGAGGCGGGGAGGCGGCCAGCGCGACGGCGACCGCCACGGTCGCCGTCATCAGGGCCACCTCGACGCCGGCGAGACGGCGGAAGGCGCGCGGCTCGCCGGCGCGCAGGCGCGGCAGCGTGGCGCGGCGGTGGCGCAGGCCGAGGACCCCGAGCCCGGCCAGCGCCGCCGTCTTGGCGCCGAGCAGCCAGCCGTAGCCGCTGCCGAGGGCGGCACCGAACCCGGCGGGGGAGGAGCCGAGCAGCACCCACGCGCCGACGAGCCCGGAGGCCCCGGTCAGCAGGAGACAGCCGAGGGCGAGCGCGCTGTAGCGCGCCACGGCCGGCGCGAGGTCGCCCGGCCCGCGGCCGTGCACGAGGAGGGCGCCCAGGCCGCCGACCCACGCCGCCGCCGCGACGACGTGCGCGGCCAGGCTGCCGACCGCGAGCAGGTGGTCACCGGCGGAAGCGGAGTGGCCGCTGAGGACGACGGGCACGACCAGCCCGGCGAGCGCGACCAGCAGCAGTGCGCCGGCGCCCGCCGCGCGCGTGCACCGCGGGGCCAGCACGGTGACCGTCGCGGCGAGCGCCACGACGACGAGGACGGACCGGCCGGCGGCGACGTCGGTGAGGAACACCCCGAGCGCCGAGCCCGGCAGCGCGGTGGGCGCGGTGCCGAGCAGCCGGCTGACGGTGAGGACCGCCGTCAGCGCCGCGGCCGCGGCCCAGGCCGCCGCCCACCAGGACGCCGCCCGCACCGCGCGGCGCGCAGCCGGGGGCAACCCGGCGCCCCTGCCGGGGAGGAGCACGGCCGCGAACAGCAGCGCGCCGACGGTGCCCACCGCCGCGATGCGGGCGGCGAGGGAGGTGACGGGGAGTCCCCACTCGACCGGCCACCCGGCCTGGGGGAGGCCGGGGGAGGCCGTCGTGGTGGTCGCCGCGCCGCCCGCCGCGAGCGCCAGGACGAGGACGCCGAGCAGGCCGAGGACGGCGGCGAGCACGGCACCGGCGGGAACGCGGCGGCCCGCCGGCGGGTCGCCAGCACCGCGTCGGGGAGCCGGCGGAACGGCCGGCGCCCCCCGGGCGCCGACCCCCGGGGCGCGGGTCACGACCGCCGGCGGAGCTGCCGGACGCCGAGGACGGCGCCCGCGGCCAGCAGGCCCCCGCTGCCGAGCAGCACGGCCGGCAGCGCCGACCCCTCGTCGTCCGGCGGGGAAGCGGCCGATGCGGGATCGGTGGCCGGGCTGTCGGCGGCGGGGCTGTCGGCGGCGGGGGTGTCGGTGGCGGGGGTGTCGGCGGGCGCCGCGCCGTCGGCGACGGTGAAGGTGAACGACCCCGCGAGCTGGTGGCCGTCGGCGGAGGTCACCCGCCACGCGACGGAGTAGGCGCCGGCCGGGAGGTCCGCGCGCAGCGGCTGCACGACCGCGGTGTCCCGCAACTCGACGTCGCCCGCGGACACCGGTGTGCCGTCCGGCCCGCTGACGAGCACCGCGGTGCCGACGGCCTGCGGCGTCCCGCTCATCTGCAGCTCGACCTGCGCGGGGGCGGTCGGCACGGTCGCGTCGGCCGCGGGAACGGTGGCGACCAGCTCGTCGTGGGCCTGTGCCGCCGGCGTGCCCGGGCCCCACAGGACGAGGGCGGCGACGGCGGCGGTGACCAGCGCGGCCGGCCCCCGCCCCCGGTGGGCGGAGGAGGCCCGGGCGGAGGAGGCCTGGACGGGGGCGGTGGACCGGTGCCGGCGCATGACCGGCGTTCGCACCGGGAGGCGTCCGCGGATTCCCGCCGGGCGGGGTGAACCGCTCGGGCCACTGGCGACGTACACGGGGTGGACGACGCGGGAGCCGGTGCACCACCGGCTGGGGGACCCGACCACTCCGCGTGGTCCTCCCGGAGGACCCGGCCGCAGCGCGAGGACGCGTCTGCGGCGCACGACGGACGCCGTTCCGAACGGCGTCCACTGCCGGCGAGCCCCTCGGGGACCCGGCGGGCACACGACTCTGAGGAGCCCATCGTGCGCAAGGCACTCGCCGTACCCACCATCGCTCTCGCCGCAGCGGCCTTCCCGCTGCTGACCATGACCCCGGCCCTGGCCGACCACGACGGCAGCTACCAGGCCGACCTCGTCGCCCTCAACCAGTCCGGGGTCTCCGGCACCGGCATGGTCACCGTCCAGGGCGACTCCGCCACCGTCGTGATCGAGGCCACCGGCCTGCTCGCCGGTGCCCCCCACGCCCAGCACTTCCACATCGGCGCGCAGGGCGAGTGCCCGACCGACGCCGACGACGAGAACGGTGACGGCTTCGTCAGCGTCACCGAGGGCGCGCCCTACTACGGCGCGATCGGCACCTCGCTGACCACCACCGGCGACACCAGCCCGGACAGCGGCCTCGCGATCGACCGCTTCCCGACCGACGGCAGCATCAGTTACTCGCGGACCTTCGACATCACCGAGGACGTGCAGGCCGCGTTCGCCGGTGGCACCGCGGTGCTGGTCCTGCACGGTGTGGACGAGAACGGCAGCGGCACCTACGACGGCGACGTCATGAGCGACCTCGACCCGTCACTGCCGATGGAGGCCACCGCCCCGGCCGCCTGCGCCCCGCTCGTCATGTCGCAGATGGGCACCGCGCCCACCGGCGGTGCGGAGACCGGCGGCGGGAGCACCGCGGGCACCGAGCAGCAGGCCGCGATCGGCGCCGGCGCCCTGGCGCTCGCCGGTGCGGCCGTGGCCGGTGCCGTGGCCTACCGCCGGCGTTCGGCCGAGCAGGCCTGACCGGTCGCCGGGCCGCGCGGGAGACCTCCCGTGCGGCCCGGCCCCGGCCCGCACCCCCCGTCGTCAGTGAGGACGCCATGACCGAGCAGCCCCGCCGCAGGACCGGCGCACGCACCTGGGCGGTGCTGGCCGCCGCCCTGGCCGTCGCCGGGGTGGTCGCCCTGGTCGTCGCCGTCACCGGGCAGCGCAGCGCGCCCGCGCCCGCCGCCACCACCACGACCGCCGGCACGTCGGCGGCCGCGCCGTCCGCCGCGGACCCCGGCGGCCCTCCGGCCGGCGACGGGACCGCAGGCGCGCCGGGTTCCGCGGTCGGCACGGGGGAGGCCCCGGATCCCGCTGCGCAGCCCGTCGCCGCGCCCGTGGCGGTGCGCATCCCCTCGATCGGGGTCACCAGCGACCTGCTGCGGCTGGGGCTCAACGGGGACGGGACCGTGGCGGTGCCGCCCCTGGCCGAGGACGACCGGGCGGGCTGGTACGAGAACGGCCCGGCGCCCGGCGCGGTCGGGCCCGCCGTCCTGCTCGGCCACGTCGACTCCGCCGAGTACGGGCCGGGCGTCTTCTTCGACCTCGGCGCGCTGCGGCCCGGCGACGAGGTCGAGGTCACCCGCGCGGACGGCACCGTCGCGGTGTTCGCCGTCGACCGGGTGGAGACGCATCCCAAGGACGACTTCCCGACCATCGAGGTCTACGGCAACACCGACGACGCCCAGCTGCGGCTGATCACCTGCGGCGGGGACTTCGACTCCGCGGTGCGCAGCTACGAGGACAACGTCATCGCCTTCGCCACCCTGGTGACCACCCGCGCGGCCTGAGCCGTCCCGTCGGCTCAGCGGTCGGGGACGGTGATCCGGTACTGGGCGATCTTGCGGTAGAGGGTGGCCCGCCCGATGCCGAGCTCCTCGGCGACGCGCGTCATCGTGGTGCCGGGCTCGGTCAGGCACCGCACGATCTCGTCGCGCTCGAGCCGCTCCAGCCGGGTCAGCGCCCGGCCGCCGCCGTCGAGCACCTCCGGCGCCAGGTGGTGCACGTCGACGACGTCGGCCCGGGTGACCGCCTCGCGCACCACACGGCGCAGCTGCGCGACGTTGCCCGGCCAGGCGTACCCGGTGAGCGCCCGGGCGGCGCGCGGCGTGAAGGCCACCTCGCGGTGCCGCTCCTGGCGGGCGGTCCAGGACGCCAGCGGCAGCACGTCGTCGGCCCGGTCGCGCAGCGGCGGCACCTCGACGACGGCGTCGGCCAGCCGGGCCACCGGGTCCGGCAGCGCCCCGTAGTCCGGCGCGGTGAGCACGAACGGCTGCGGCCGCCCGGCGCGCCGCACCGCCGCGAGCACGTGCGCCAGCTCCCCGGCCGCCCACGCCGGCAGCCGGTGCAGCCCGGAGACGATCACGCACGTGTCGGCGTCGCGCAGCTCCGGCGTCCACAGCTCCAGCCACGGCGCGACGTCGCCGGCCTCCGGCGCGCGGGCGTGCAGCAGCCGCTGCCGGCCGGGCAGCCGCCGGCGGGCGAGCGCCGCGAGGGTCGCCTTCCCGGCGCCGGGCTCGCCGACGACGACCGTCCCGGCGCCGGAGGAGACCGCCACCGCGGCCCGGTCGACGGCGCTCCGCCAGGCGGGGGTGACGCACGGGTCGCCGTCGTCGGGGGCCAGCGAGCCGCCGATCACGCGGAACACCTCCCCGCGCGGCGCCGGGCGCACCAGGCGGCCGCCGCTGCGCAGCGCCATGAGCGCGCTGGTGGCGCTCGCCGCGGTCTGCGCGAGGCCGAGCAGCAGCTCGGAGGAGGAGTCCGACCAGGTGGTGAGGTTGATGCTGCCCGCGAGTTCCCCGGTGCCGGGCTCGAGCACGGGCGCCGCCGCGCAGGTGTAGCCGCGCAGGTCCGTGACCCAGTGGTCGGCGGCGCGCACCAGCGTCGGCGCCCGGTCGGCCAGCGACAGCCCCAGGCCGTTGGTGCCGGCGTTGCGCTCGGCGTAGGAGAACCCCGGCGCGAGGTGCACCCGGTCCAGCGCCCGGTGGATCGACGCGTCGTCGCCGAGGCGGGCCAGCACGAACCCGGCGGGGTCGGCGACCATCAGGCTCACCGGCTCGTTGGCGATCGTCGTCTGCAGGTCGCTGAGCACCCGGTGCGCGCACTCGTAGAGCAGCGAGCCGGTGTCGGGCGTCCCGGTGAACACCGGCACCACCTCGTCGGGCGGCACCCCGTAGCCCTGGCTGCGCCGCCAGGACGCGCGCACCCGCGGCGCCGTCCCGCGGCGCCCCGCGAGCGCGGGGTCGGGCAGCGGCGCGGGTCCGGCCGGCTCGTCCACGGTCGCCTCCCGCTGTGGCCTGTGTCACGGCAATGTACGCGGCGCGGCCTCGCGGGCGGTGTCTCAGAGTGAGACGGCCGGAGGGGGTGCACGGCGGCGCAGCCGCCCTAGCGTCGGCGGCGAGCACGTGACCCAGCTCACGACCGGAGCCGACGGAGGCCGACGCATGTACACCAGGGACGGCGAGCAGTACTACGTGGTGGACGCGCACATCGCGCTGTGGGACGCGCGGCCGGAGAACCAGCGCAACGTCCACGGCAAGCAGTTCATCGACTGCTTCTACGACTACCACCGCAACCTCAGCCCGGAGTCCGAGGTCTGGGGCTACGAGGAGTACCTGTACCAGGGCGGCGAGCGGCTGATGCGCGACGTGTTCGTCGACGGCATCGTCGACCACGCGGTCTTCCAGCCGGCCCGGCTCGCGGAGTTCTACCACCGGGGCTTCGGCCAGACCGAGGAGGCGTTCGCCCTCGCGCAGGCCCACCCGGACAAGCTCACCTACAACCACTACTGGGACCCGCGCGACGGCGAGAACGGCCTCGACGCGCTGCGCGCCGCCGCCGAGCGCATGCACCTCACGGGCGTGAAGCTCTACACCGCCGACTGGCACGGCGAGTCCCGCGGCTGGAAGCTCACCGACCCGATGGCCCAGCGCTACCTGGAGCTGTCCCAGGAGCTCGGCATCCGCAACATCCACATCCACAAGGGCCCGACGATCCGCCCGCTGGACCGCGACGCCTTCGACGTGGCCGACGTCGACCACGTGGCCACCGACTTCCCGGACCTGACGTTCGTCGTCGAGCACTGCGGCCTGCCGCGCCTCGAGGACTTCTGCTGGATCGCCACCCAGGAGCCCAACGTCGTCGCCGGGCTGGCGGTGGCCATCCCGTTCATCCACACCCGGCCGCGCTACTTCGCGCAGATCATGGGCGAGCTCCTCTACTGGCTGGGCGAGGACCGGATCCTGTTCTCCAGCGACTACGCGCTGTGGACGCCGAAGTGGCTGGTGGAGAAGTTCGTCGACTTCCAGATCCCCGAGGACATGAGCCCGGAGTACGCGCCGATCACCACGGCGCAGAAGAAGAAGGTGCTCGGCCTCAACGCCGCCCGGCTCTACGACCTCCCGGTGCCCGAGCACCTGCGGCTGCCCGAGGCCGACGAGACCGAGACCGGCCCGCGCGAGCCGGCCGCGGCCGACCTGGCGAGCGTCTGATGACGGCGGTCCTGCCCGGCCTGGCCGCCGGGGTCGTCGAGGCCGCCCGGGTCGACGAGGCCGCCGTCCGCCGGGCGCTGGGCACCGTCGTCGACCCCGAGCTCGACGAGCCGATCACCGACCTCGGCTTCGTCCGCTCGGTCGCCGTGGACGGCTCGAGCCGCCCGGCCACCGTCGAGGTGCACCTGCGGCTGCCCACCTCGTTCTGCGCGCCGAACTTCGCCTGGCTGATGGTGTCCGACGCGCACGACGCCGTCTCCGCCGTCCCGGGCGTCGGGCGGGTCGTCGTGGAGCTCGACGACCACTCCGACTCCGACCTGATCAACCGGGGGCTGGCCGCCGGGCTCGGCTACCGCGGCACGTTCGGGCACGAGGCCGAGGAATCGCTGGACGAGCTGCGGGCCACCTTCGTCCGCAAGGCCCACACCGCGGCCATGGAGCGGGCGCTCACCGCGCTGCTGCGCACCGACCCGTCGGCCGACGTCCGCGCGGTCACCCTCGGCGACCTCCCGGCCGACGCCGCGGACGCCCTCCGCCGCCGGCGGGCCGCCCTCGGGCTCCCCGCGGGCGACGACGCCCCGGTGCTGCTCCGGGAGGACGGCACCCGCCCCGACGCCGCCGACGCGCCGATGGTGCTGCGGCGGGCCCGCTCGGTGCGCATCTCGGTCGACGGCAACGCGCACTTCTGCCGCGGCCTGCTCACCACCCGCTACCCGGGGTCGGAGGCCGACCAGACCCCCCGCCCCGACGACCGTCCGCTCATCCCCCTGGAGGTGCGCTAGATGAAGGCCGTGCGCGTGCACGAGTACCACGCCGACCCCTCGCTCGACGACATCCCCGAGCCCACGCTGCAGGGGCCCCTCGACGTCATCGTGAAGATCGGCGGCGCCGGGGTGTGCCGCACCGACCTGCACATCCTCGAGGGCCAGTGGGCCGAGCTGCAGAACCCCGACCTGCCCTACGTCATCGGCCACGAGAACGCCGGCTGGGTGCACGCGGTGGGGGAGGGCGTCACCAACGTCGCCGTCGGCGACACGGTGATCCTCCACCCGCAGCCCAGCTGCGGCCTGTGCGCGGCCTGCCGCGCCGGCCGGGACATGCAGTGCGAGAACGCGTTCTTCCCGGGACTGTCGAACGACGACGGCGGGATGGCCGAGTACCTGCGCACCACCGCCCGCGCCTGCGTGAAGCTCGACCCGTCGACCGACCCGGCCGACGTCGCCGCGCTCGCCGACGCCGGCATCACCGCCTACCACGCCGTCCGCAAGGCCCTGCCGCTGCTGCACCCCGGCACGACGGCGGTCGTGCAGGGCGCCGGCGGCCTCGGGCACATCGGCGTGCAGTGCCTGGCGGCGTTGTCGGGCACCCGCGTCGTCGTGGTCGACCGCAACCCCGACGCCCTCGAGCTCGCCCGGCAGATCGGCGCCGACGAGACCGTGGTGGCCGACGGCGACCAGGTGCAGGCGGTGCAGGAGCTCACCGGCGGCGGCGCCGACGTCGTCTTCGACTTCGTCGCCGAGCAGGGGGCGGAGATGGACGGCTGGCGGATGACCGGCCCGGCCGGCTCGCTATACGTCATCGGCTACGGCGGGGAGCTGCGCATCCCGACGCTGGAGTTCGTCGCCGGTGAGAAGAACATCGTGGGCAACATCGTCGGCACCTACACCGACCTCGCCGAGCTGATGGTGCTCGCGCAGGCCGGGAAGGTCACCCTGCACACCCAGCGGTACCCGCTCGACCGCGCCGTGGACGCCATCCGTGACCTCGACGCCGGCAAGGTACGGGGGCGCGCGATCCTCGTGCCGTGACCGGGAGGTGCCCCCGGCGGTCCCGCCGGGGGCACCTACCGCGCGGGGCCGACCGGCTCGACGTCCATCCGGGTCACCAGGCCCGCGCCGTCGAAGCGGTGGACGTGCCGGACCGTCTCCCGCGACAGCACCGCCCCGCCCGGGTCGCGGACGGTCATCGCCACCGTGACCGCGACCGAGCCGTCCGGGCGCTCCTCGAACCCGGTCGGCCGCAGCAGCGGGCGGATGTGCGCCCACTGGCGCTCCCAGTACGCGCGCACGCCGTCCCGGCCGTGCACCCGGCCGCCCTCCCAGCCGTTGGGCCAGTCGACGCCGGGGGCCATGGCGGCCCCCACCGCGTCGAGGTCGCGGGCGGTGAAGGCCTGGTAGAGGGCGCGCAGCCGCGCCTCGCGGTCCGGTGCGGTCACGGGGCAGCACCCTGGCACGGCCTCCCTGGCCGCGGGGGACCCGCCCGCGCGCGATGCTGGTACGCCATCCGGCGACGCTGGAACGCCACCCACCGACGGGAGACCCATGACGCTCGCCGCCCCGCGCCCGCCCGCCACCGGCGCCGACGACGCCGCCCTGCGCGAGATCGAGCAGCGCGTGCTCTGGCTCGCCACGGCGGTCGTCGACCACGCCAACCGGGTGCGCCCGAACCCGACCGGCCTCAAGGTGGGCGGCCACCAGGCCTCCAGCGCCTCGATGGTCACGATCATGACCGCGCTGTGGCTCGAGCAGCTGTCCGCCGACGACCGGGTGTCGGTGAAGCCGCACGCCTCCCCGGTGCTGCACGCGCTGGAGTTCCTGCTCGGGCAGCTCGACGCCTCCTGGCTGACCACGCTGCGCGAGTTCGGCGGGCTGCAGTCCTACCCCTCGCGCCTGAAGGACCCCGTCCCGGCCGACTACTCCACCGGCTCGGTCGGCATCGGGGCCACGGCGCCGATCTGGGGCGCGCTGGCCCGCCGCTACGTCAACACCCAGTTCGGCGCCGGCGGCACCGGGCGGCAGTGGTCGCTGGTCGGCGACGCCGAGCTCGACGAGGGCGCCGTCTGGGAGGCCGTGCTCGACCCGATGGTGGCCGAGCTCGGCGAGGTGAACTGGATCGTCGACCTCAACCGGCAGTCGCTGGACCGCGTCGTCCCCACCATGGGCGCCACCCGGCTGCAGGGGATGTTCACCGCGGCCGGCTGGCAGGTGCTCACCGTCAAGTACGGGGCGCTGCTGGAGGAGCTCTACACCCGCCCCGGCGGCCCGGAGCTGCGCGACCGCATCGACGGCATGAGCAACGCCGAGTACCAGCGGCTGCTGCGCCGCACCGCCGCGGAGGTCCGCCGCGAGCTGCCGGGCGGGGGCCCCGCCGCGGCCGCCATCACCGGGCTGATCGACGACGTGGCCGACGCCGACCTGCTCGCCGCGGTGCGCAACCTCGGCGGGCACGACCTCAGCGCGCTGCGGACGGCGTTCGCGCAGATCGACGACACCCGCCCGACCGTCGTCATCGCCTACACGCTCAAGGGCTACGGCCTGGCCACCGAGGGCCACCCGCAGAACCACTCGGCGCTGCTCACCGAGGCCCAGCTGCACGAACTCGCCGCGCGGGTCGGCGTCGACCCGGCGCAGCCGTGGGCCGGGTTCCCGGCCGGCAGCCGGCCGGCCGAGCTGCTGGCCGCCGCGGCGGCCCGGCTGGCCCGAGCGGCGGCCGGCAGCGCGCCCGCCCCCGACGTGCCGGCCGACCTCGGCCGCACGCCCTCGGGCACGGCCACCACCCAGGCGGCGCTGGGCCGCACGCTGCTCGACCTCAACCGCGCCGCGCCCGAGGTGGGCCGCCGGGTGGTCACCGTCAGCCCCGACGTGTCCAGCTCGACCAACCTCGGCGGCTGGGTGAACAAGGTCGGCGTCTGGTCGCACGAGGACCGACGCGACTGGTTCGCCGACGACGCCGAGACGATCCTGCACTGGCGCGAGCGGCCCTCCGGGCAGCACGTGGAGCTCGGCATCGCCGAGACCAACCTGGTCGGCGCGATCGGCGAGCTCGGCGCCACCTGGTCGCGGTGGGGCCAGCCGCTGCTGCCCATCGGCGTCCTCTACGACCCGTTCGTGGAGCGGGCGCTGGAGCCGTGGTCGTTCACCATCTACGCCGGCGGGCAGTCCCTGCTGGTCGGGACGCCGTCGGGCGTGACGCTCGCCCCCGAGGGCGGGGCGCACCAGTCGATCACCACGCCGTCGCTCGGCCTGGAGCAGCCCGGCTGCCTCACCTACGAGCCGGCCTTCGCCCTCGACACCGAGTGGTGCCTGCTCGCCGCGCTCGGCCAGATGGGCCGCCCGGGCGGGCAGTCGGCCTACCTGCGGCTCTCGACCCGGCCGGTGGACCAGGCGCTGGCCGCGGTGCCGGCCGACGCGGCGGCCCGCGAGCGGCGCCGCCGGCAGGTGGTGGCCGGGGCCTACCCGCTGCGGCGGGTGCCGCGCCCGGCGGTCACGCTGGCCGCGATGGGGGCGGTGGTCCCCGAGGCGCTGGCGGCGGCCGAGCGGCTGGACGGGCTGGGCTTCCCGGCCGACGTCGTCGTCGTCACCGGCCCGGGGCTGCTGTTCCGCGCCGCGCAGGCCCGCCGCGGCCTCGACGACGCCTCGCCGTGGGTGCTCGACAGCGTCTTCCCGGCCGACCGGGCCACCCCGCTGGTCACCGTCCTCGACGGGCACCCGCACACGCTGGCGTTCCTCGCCGGCCTGCGCGGGGTGCCGGCCGCACACCTGGGCGTGACGCGGTTCGGGCAGAGCGGCGACCTCGACAGCGTGTACCGCTACCACGGCCTCGACGTCGACTCGGTGGTCGGCGCGGCCCTCGACCTCGTGGACTGACGAAGGACCCGGGTGCCCGCCACGCCTCGCTCCGCTCGACGCGGGCCCCTGCACCGGGGCCGTTCCAGCACCTCACCGGCACCGCGGGGTGCGGCCGGGCGGGGCCGGGGAGGTCATCCGGGAGGATGAATCGACATGACGTCCTGATGACCGGGGTGCCGCGCGTCGGAGCGGCACCCCGGTGTGGGAGCGTTCTCCCCGTGATCGGACACGAGGACCTCGCGGTGCGGACGCTCGGCCCGTGCCGCATCGACTCGCCCCTGGCGGAGCGGCTGGCCGCCCGCGAGACGACGCAGCACTCGGTGCAGGAGGGGGACCGCGTCCTCTTCGACGACACCCTGTCCATGGCCGGCGCGCGCGGCCTCCCGGTGGAGGAGCTGCCGAGCCTGGAGCCCGGCGGGCCGCGCCAGCGCATCTACTTCGACCCGGCCAAGACCCGCGTCGGCATCGTCACCTGCGGCGGGCTGTGCCCCGGCCTCAACGACGTCATCCGCGGCCTGGTGCTCGAGCTGTGCCGGCACTACGGGGTGCGGCGGATCGTCGGGTTCCGCAACGGCTACCGCGGCTTCATCCCGCGCTACGGCGAGGACGTCGTCGACCTCTCGCCGGAGGTCGTGCAGCACATCGACGACGAGGGCGGCACCATCCTCGGCACCTCGCGCGGCATGCAGGACCCCGAGGAGATCGTCGACGCCCTCGAGCGGCTGGCGATCAACATCCTGTTCGTCATCGGCGGCGACGGCACGATCCGCGGGGCGATGGAGGTCGTCCGCGTGGTCGAGGAGCGCGGCCTGAAGATCGCCGTCGTCGGGGTGCCGAAGACGATCGACAACGACATCCCCTACATCGACCAGAGCTTCGGCTTCCAGACGGCGATGTCGGAGGCGACGAAGTCCATCCACGCCGCCAGCGTCGAGGCGCGCTCGGCCCCCGGCGGCGTCGGGCTGGTCAAGCTCATGGGCCGGCACTCGGGCTTCATCGCCTGCTACTCCACCCTCGCCAAGGACGACGCCGACTACGTGCTCATCCCCGAGGTGCCCTTCGCGCTGCACGGCGAGGGCGGCTTCCTCGAGCACCTGCGCCGCCGGGTCGAGGACCGCGGGCACGCCGTCGTCGTGGTGGCCGAGGGCGCCGGGCAGGAGCACATCGAGGAGCACGAGCCCGGCCGGGACGCGTCGGGCAACGTCCGGCTCGGCGACATCGGCCGGCTGATGCGCCGGCTGATCAGCGAGCACCTGGACAAGGCCGGGGTCGAGAACAACGTCCGCTACTTCGACCCGAGCTACGCCATCCGCAGCGTGCCGGCCAACCCCTACGACAGCGCGTACTGCCTGCGCCTCGCGCACGCGGCGGTGCACGCGGCGATGGCCGGGCGCACCGAGGTGATCGTGGCGCGGCGCCGGCGGCGGTTCGTGCACATCCCGATGGCGCTGGCCGTCAGCCGGCGCAACCACGTCGACCCGCTGGGCGACCTGTGGATGTCGGTGCTCGAGGCGACGGGGCAGCCGGTCCGTTTCGGCTGAGCCGCCACACCGCCCGGGCGGGTCCTCCGCCCGGGCGGGACGGGTCCTCCGCCCGGGCGGCGGTCCTCAGCCCTTCCCGGGAGCGGGCCGGTCCGCCTGCGTGCGGGCGTCGGCCTTGGCCTTGCGCTCGGTGCGCTTCTCCTTGATCGACTTCGCGGACTTCCCGGACATCGACTGGCGCGGCGACTTGTCGCTCATGCGGACTCCTGGGGGAGGGCGGCCCGCCGTGGCGGCGGGCGGCCGGGGCCGCCGGCCGGACGGCCGGCGGGGTCCGGGGCCGGCGGACCGGCCCCGGGAGGCTCAGGGAGCCGGCTCGGGCCGGCCGTGCACCGGGGTGTCGAGCGACCGCAGCAGGGCCGTGGGCTCGGCGCGGTTGCCGTGGTCGGTGGCCGCGGCGAACGCGCGGTCCGCCGTCGCCCGCGGCGTGCCCGGCGGCACCACCAGCAGGTCGACCCGGGCGCGTCCGAGGTCCCCGGTCAGGCTGACCAGGTGCGGGTCGAGCCGGCCGAACCAGCCGAGGCGGACCGTGCGGTCGCCGGTGCGCAGCCGGCGCCCGGTCGGCGCCCACGACGCGGGGTTGAAGGCCACCCGGGTGGCCCGGACGCCGCGGCGCTGCAGCTCCTCGAGCAGGGGCCCGAGCTCGCCGTCGAGGTCCGCGGTGCGGGGCCACCACGCGCCGTCGAGCGTGGTGCGGGGCGCGGCCGGCTCGATGAGCGCCAGCCGGACGGCGCCGGCCCGGCGGGGTGTCCCGGCCGCGCTGGTGGGGGAGTGCGTGGTGCGGGAGTGCGTGGTGAGTCCCATGACAGGGACCGCCGATCTCCCTCCGGATGCGGAGGGGGCTGAGCGCCGCAGTGACGCCACCGCCGAACCTACACCCGGGCGGGTGAGATCCCGGCGCTGCGCTGCAGGGCCGCCGCCGTCCTGCCGATGCCCTGCCCGCCAGGTGAAGCAGCCGCCGAGACGACGGGACGCCGCCATGCCGCGGTACGCACGCACGACCACCCCGCGGACCCCGGTCCGCCTGCTGGCGACGGCGGCGGTCGCCGTCCTCGTCGCCCTGGTGCCCGGTGCCGCCGCCGCGGCGCCGAACCGGTCCGACCCGCCCGACGTGGTCCCCGTGCTCGACTGCGTCACCACCTCCGCCGACGGCAGCTGGACGGCGGTGTTCGGCTACGACAACCGCACCGGCACGACGGTGACCATCCCGGTCGGCCCGGCGAACCAGGTGACGCCGACGCAGTACGGCACGCCCCAGCCGACCACCTTCGAGCCCGGCCTCCGGCACGGCGTGTTCGCGGTGACCGTGACCCGCGGCGGCGGCCCCACGTGGCACCTCGGCAGCACGAACCTGGCCGCGCGCAAGGGCGACGCCGCGTGCCCGCCGTCGACCCAGATGCCCGCCGACGGCAACGGCGCCGGACTGCCGATCGTGCTCGCCGCGGCCGGGGGAGCCGCGGCGCTCGCCCTCGCCCGCGCCCGGAGGAGGGCCGTCGCAGCCTGACGGCCCCAGGACGCCTGCCGGCCGGCGCGGTCAGTCGCCGGGCGACGTCCGGCGGCGCAGCTCCGCGACGAGCCGCTCGCGGCCCAGCGCCAGCCGGCGCCGGTAGGTGCCGTAGGGCACCCCGAGCCGGCGGGCGGCCGCCTTGTGGGTGCGCGACGCGGTGATGAACGTGGCGGTCAGCGCCTCGTGGGCGCGCACGCCGGCCGGGTCGGTCCGCAGCGCGTCGAGGGCGGCGGAGACCGCGGCCCGCAGGTCGGCCACGGGGTCGGCCGAGCCCGGCGGCACCAGCGCCGAGCCGAGCAGGGCGTTGGTGGCGAGCTCGCGGGGCGCGTGCCAGGTGCGCAGCGCCTCGAGCACGGCCGCCCCGAACGCGGCGTCCGGCAGGGGCTCCCCGGCGGTGCGCTCCTGCGCGACGGGCGTCGGGGCGGGCGCCTCCACCGGTGCCCTCGGGGCCACCGCGGCCCGGGCCCGCAGCTCCACCCAGCGCTCGACCGGCTCGCTGCGCCAGTCGCGGCCGAACACGTGCTGGCGGCGGCCGCCGACGTCCACGACGGCGACCTCCCGCAGCCGCGCGGCGGCCAGGTAGGCGCCCCACCGGTCGGCGTCCTCGAAGACGGTCGCGGTCACCGCCCGGCCGCGGGCGCGCATCTCGTCGGCGATCGCGCGGCGGCTGATCAGGTCCATGACCGGCGAGGGCTGCTGGTGCCACGACGGCTGCACCGCGAAGCGGCGGATCGCGAGGTGCTCGCCCGGCCGCAGGGGCGCGGTCGCCGACACGTGCTCCCAGAGCGCGGCGACCACCGGGTCCGCCGCCAGGTCCTCCGGCGACGGCGCCGCCATGTGCAGGACGGCCATGAAGGCGACCGGCCGGGTGGACCCGGCGTACCGGTACACGCGGAACCCGCCCGGTCGCCGCCGGAGCCAGTGCTCCGCCATGCGGGCGGACCCCGGTCCCTCCGCCTCCCCGGCCATCCGCAGCACGTCGGGGACGTCGGCGGCCGTCAGCGGGGTGTCCTCGACGTGCGGGTGGGCGCGCCAGTCGTAGAGCGCGTCGACCCCCGCCTGGTCGCGGAACAGGAACATCCACTCCGCGACCCGCAGCAGGGCGTCGTCGTCGGCGGCCGCGCGCACCGCGTGGAGCAGGGCGGCCGAGACGCGCACCCGGACGTCGTCGTAGCGCGCGGGGTCCCGCCACCGCAGGTCGGCCTCCAGGGTGGCCCGCACCGCGTCGTGCGGGTGCAGCCCCTCGGCGGTGGCCTCGACGTAGGGGAGCTGGCGCAGCCAGGCGAACAGCTCCGCGGTGTCCTCCCCACCCAGCACCGCGCGCAGCAGCGACTCCCGCGTCACGTACGCCTGCGCGACCACCTCCAAGGCCCGCCGGTGCGCCGGCCCCGGCACGTCGCCCACCAGCCGCTCGACGAGCGTGGTCAGCACGTCGCCGGTCGGCTCCCACGGCGCGCCCGTCGCGGGGCTCCCGGCGGAGACGGTGGCGGCCAGGGACAGGGCGAGCGGGCTGCCCCCGGCGAAGCCGATCAGCCGCGACCGCTGCGCCGGGGCGACGCCGCGGGAGGCGAGCAGCGCGGAGGACTCGGCCGGCTCCAGCGGCCGGACGGGCAGCTCGCAGAACAGCGGCGCCCACCCGGGGTCCAGCGACCACTCCGGGTCCGGGGCGACCCGGCCGGCGATCACCACGAGCGCGTCGTCGGCCAGCCGCAGCAGGAACGTGTCGCGCAGCCAGGGCTCCAGCGGCCGGCAGTGCTCGAAGGAGTCGAGCAGCAGGACGGTGCCGGGCTGCACGCACGCCAGCGCGGCGGCCTCCTCGAAGCGCCGGGGCTCGGCGTCGAGGAAGCGGACGTCGAGGTGCACCACCGGACGCCCGGCCAGCTCCGCCTGCCGGGCGGCGTGGCGCAGCAGGGTCGACTTCCCGATGCCGCCGGGGCCGTGCAGGTAGACGACGACGGGTGCGCCGTCGCTCCCGGCGACCGCCGCGTCGAGCACCCCCCGCTCGCGGTCGCGGCCCACCAGCGCCCCCGCCCGCGCGGCCGCCAGCCTGCTGCCCAGTCCCGTGCCCACCCGGCTCCTCTCGCCGCCGTCCATGATCGCGCGCCGGGGGCCGGGTCCGGGAGCACGCACGCGGACGGCGGTGGGCACCGGTGGGCACCGGTGAGCACCCGGGGGCGTGGCGACCGGGCAGCCGCGCGGCGCAGGGTCGGTGCCAGCAGGACGGCGCCGCCGTCCACCGGACCCCGGGAGATCCCGTGACCGTCCCGTTCCTCGCCCCGCGGCAGGACCAGCAGCAGCTCGAGTGGATCGGCGGCAGCACCGTGAGCGTGCTGCTCGACGCCGAGGCGACCGGGGGCGCGCTCACCGTCGCCCGCCTGGACGTCGAGCAGGGTGACGCCTCGCCGTTCCACCTGCACACCCGCGAGGACGAGGTCTTCGTCGTCGTCTCGGGCGAGGCCGTGGTGTGGGCCGGCGAGGAGCGGCACGAGCTGGGCGAGGGCGGCGCGGTCTTCCTGCCGCGCGGCATCCCGCACGGCTACCGGATCACCTCCGAGCGCGCCGACCTGCTGCTCGTGGCGACGCCGGGCGGGCTGGAGGCGATGTTCCGCCACGCCGGCCGCGACCGCAGCGGGCCCCGCCCCGACGGCTTCGCCATCCCCCCGGAGCTGCTCGCCGAGGCCGCCGAACTCGGCGGCAACGTCGTCCTCGGCCCGCCCCGCTGACCCCGACCCCCTGACCTCCCACCCCGCCGACCGCATCCCGAGAGGAAGACCCATGAAGGCAGTCCGTTTCCACGAGTTCGGCGGCCCCGGCGTGCTCCGCTACGAGGACGCCGAGCAGCCCGTCCCCGGCCCCGGGCAGGTGCGCATCCGGGTCGCGGGCACGTCGTTCAACGGCGTCGACGCGACCATCCGCGGCGGCACCATGCAGGGCCCCATCCCCGTGACGCTGCCGCACACGCCGGGCATCGACGTCGCCGGCACCGTCGACGCGCTCGGCGAGGGCGTGAGCGCCCCGGCCGTCGGCGACGCCGTCGTCGGCTTCCTGCCGATGACCGGGGACGGCGCCGCCGCGGAGTACGTGCTGGCCCCGGCCGAGGTGCTCACCGCCGCGCCCGCGACCGTCCCGCTGCCCGACGCCGCGGCGCTGCCCATCGTCGGGCTCACCGCGTACCAGGCGCTGTTCGAGCACGCCGGCCTGCAGGCCGGGCAGCGCTTGCTGGTCAACGGCGCGGGTGGCGCGGTCGGCGGCTACGCCGTCCAGCTGGCCCGGGCCGCCGGCGCGCACGTGATCGCCACGGCCGGCCCGCGCAGCGCCGAGCGGGTGCGGGCCGACGGCGCCTCCGAGGTCGTCGACCACACCGCCGGCGACGTCGCGGCCGCGGTTCCCGAGCCGGTCGACGTGGTGCTCAACCTGGCGCCGGTGGAGCCGGAGCAGCTCGCCGCGCTCGCCGGCCTGGTCCGGGACGGCGGCGTCCTGGTCAACACCACCGTCTGGATGCCGGCGCCGTCGGACGAGGCGCGCGGGGTCCGCGGGATCGACCTGTTCGTCCGCAGCGACGCCGCCCAGCTGGCCGAGCTGGTGGCCCGGGTGGACCGCGGCGAGCTGCGGGTCGACGTCGCCGAGCGCGTCCCGCTGGACGGGCTCGCCGAGCTGCACGAGAGGGCCGCCGGCGGCGGGCTCAGCGGCAAGGTCGTCGTCGTCCCCGCCGCCTGAGGCCGGCGCCGCGGCGTCCCTCCTGTGAGGGGCGTCGCGGCGGGCGGCGGCCCGCGGGCCCGCACGGGCCGGACGCGGCTGGGAGACTGGACGGCGACACACCGACCGCGCCCCGCCGCACCGCCCGGGGGACCGAGCCAGCAGGGGACCATGCCGCACGACCTCGCCGCCGTCCTGTTCGACATGGACGGCACGCTCGTGGAGACCGAGCAGCACTGGGGAGCGGCGCTGTTCGGCCTCGCCCGCCGCCTGGGCGGGGAGCTCAGCCCCGCCGCCCGCGAGGCCACCGTGGGCACCAGCATGCGCACCGCGCTGGGGATCCTCTACGCCGACCTCGGCGTCGACCGCGAGGACGTGTGGGAGGCCGACGCCGCCGACGTCGAGGCGACCGTCGCGGGGCTGCTCGCCGAGGACGTGCCCTGGCGGCCCGGCGCCCGCGAGCTGCTCACCGAGGTGCGCGCCGCCGCGCTGCCCACCGCCCTGGTGACCACGACGCCGCGCGCGCTGGCCGACCTGGTGATCGCCCGCCTCGCCGCCGACCTCGACGTCCCGCCGTTCGACCTCACCGTCTGCGGCGACGAGGTGCCCGCCCGCAAGCCCGACCCGGCGCCCTACCTGCAGGCCACCGCGGCGCTCGGTGTCGACCCGGCCGCGTGCGTCGTCGTCGAGGACTCCGCGGCCGGGGTGGCCGCGGGGCTGGCCGCCGGTGCCGCCGTGCTGGGCGTCCCCTCGCTGCAGCCCCTGGCCCCGGCCGACGGGCTGGTCCTGCGCGACACGCTGGCCGGCGTCGGGCTCGCCGACCTCGAGCGCCTGGTGCTCGACCGGGACGCCGCCCGCCGCTGACCGCTCAGGCCGCGACGAGCTGCCGGCCGCGGGAGACGACCAGCCGCACCCGGGCCAGGGCGGCCACGTCGCGGGTGGGGTCGCCGTCGACGAGCAGCAGGTCGGCGTCCAGGCCCGGCGCCAGCCGCCCGGTGCGGTGCCCGAGCCCGCAGGCCCGGGCCGCGCCGGCGGTCGCCGTCGCCAGCGCGTCGGCGGCGAGCACCCCGGCGCCCGCCAGCGAGGCGACCGCCCGCGCCACGATGCCGTGCGGCTTGCCCGGCGCGATCCCGGAGTCCACCCCGCTCACCAGCCGCACCCCGGCCGCGTGCAGCCGCGCCGCGTCGGCGGCCCGCGCCTCCTCGGTCATGCCGAGGCGCGCGATGAGCGCCTGCACCCGCGGTGGCGGGACGGCGCCCTCCGCCAGCCCGAGCGTCGGCCCGACGACCACGCCCGCCCGGGCCAGCTGACCGGCCAGCCCGGGCGGCACGCCCCAGCCGGTCGCGGTCAGGCACGAGCAGTGCTCGATGCCGTCGACGCCGGCGGCGAGCACCTGCCGGACGGCGGACAGGGCGTGGGCGTGCGCGGTCACCGGCAGGCCCAGCCGGTGCGCCTCCTCGACGACGGCGCGCACCTCCGCGGCGGTGAACTGGCAGGCGGCCATGTCGGTGCCCGGCGTCATCGCCCCGCCGCTGGCCATCAGCTTGACCACGCCGGCGCCCCGCCCGGCCCGCTCGCGCACCGCGGCCCGCAGCGGCCCGGCGCCCCGCACCCCGCCGCCCATGCCGGCGCAGTGGCCGCCGGGAGAGGTGAGCGGCGGCCCCGAGGCGACGACGGTCGGGCCGTCGTCCGGCGCCCGCTCGACCACCGCCCAGCCGACGTCGCCGAGGTCGCGCACCGCCGTCACCCCCGCGGCGAGGTGCTGGCGCAGGGACCCGGCCACGGTCGCGTCGACCTCGGCCGGGGAGAGCTCGGGCAGCCGGTCGAGGGCGCGCGGGCCGCTGTCCCCGCACAGGTGCACGTGGGTGTCCACCAGACCGGGCAGCAGGGTCGTCCCGGGCAGGGCGGTGACGGGCACGCCGTCGGGCGCGGCCGCCGACGCCGGCTGTACGCCCACGATGCGGCCGTCGTCGACCAGGACGAGGGCGCCGTCGCGCAGCACCCGCTCGCCGTCGAAGGCGCGGTCGGCCCGGTAGCCCCGCATGGCGGCTCCCTCCGCGAGGAGGCGCCCGACGCTAGGCCGGGGGACCGGCGCGGTCGACGGGACCCGGCGCGTCTCGCTCGGCCGCTCCGGGTGCCACGCCGCTCCGGGTGCCACGCCGTTCCGGGGGCGACGCCGCCCCGGGTCAACCGGCGACGGCGGCCGGGCCGGTCAGGGCGAGCGCGCCGGCCGGGGTCACGGTGAGCGCGCGGGGGAGGCCCGGCACCGGGGTCACCCACTCCCGCTCGAGGGCGGTGCGCAGCAGCGCCGCGCCCAGGGCGCCGCCGAGGTGGGGACGCCGCTCGGTCCAGTCGAGGCAGGCGCGCAGCAGCGGGCGGCCGCCCGGCGGTGGGGCGCCGCACACCTCGGCGGACCAGCGCCGCCCGGCCGGGGTGAGGGCGAGGCCGCCCCCGATGTCCAGCAGCCCGCGGGCGGCGAGGGCGTCGAGGGCGGCGACGCCGACGCGGCCGGCCAGGTGGTCGTAGCAGGTGCGGGCCTCGGCCAGGCGGGCGTCGGCCCGGACGGCCCGCAGGGAGCGCGGGCGCTCGCGCTCGCCGGCCAGCGCCCCGAGGTCCTCCAGGGCCGCGGCGACCTCCGGGCCGGCCAGCTCGACGTAGCGCGCCCGGCCCTGCCGCCGCTCGGTGAGCAGGCCGGCGCCCACGAGGAGGGTGAGGTGCTCGCTGGCGGTGGAGCGGGCGATGCCGGCGTGCCGGGCCAGCTCGCCCGCCGTCCAGGCCCGGCCGTCGAGCAGGGCCAGGCACATCGCCACCCGGCTGCGGTCGGACAGCAGCCCGGCGAAGCGGGCGAGGGAGGCGGCGGACACCGGCACGCCGCCATCCTGGCGCACCGACGGTTCGGTCCCCGCCGAACACGGGCGCGGCCAGGGTGGGCCCGTGCTGACCTCCGCCGTCCTCGAGGATCCCCGCTACCGCGTCCCGGCCGCGCCGCCCGCGGCGACGGGGCTGGCCTGGCTGCGCTCCCGGGTGCCGCGCTTCTGCGACGGGCCCGAGCACGCCCGCCGGCGGGCGGGGCTCGACGCCCTCCTCGCCACCCTGACCGTTATCCCCAACTCATGCGCCGATCCGGCGGTGGTGCTGCTGGAGGGGCTCGACCTACCGGCCGAGCGAGCCGGTGACGTCGCCCGGGTGGCGGCCGCCTACCAGCCGCACGCCCCGCAGTCGGCCGATGCCGACGCCGCCCTCGAGCGGCTGGTGGCGGCCTGCGGCGGGCGCGGCGACGACACCGCCGCGCGGCTGTGCCTGCTCGTGCAGGCGCACGCCGGCCTCGCCGCGCTGGCCCGGCAGCGGCGGGAGGGGAGGCCGGGGCCGCCGGTGCCGACCACCCGGCGGGTCGCGCCGGACGGCACCGAGGTGGAGGTGGACCTGGCCGGCGCGCCGTTCGGCCGGGGCCCGCACGCCTGCCCGGGCCGGTCGCTGGCCGAGGCCTGGGCGGCGGTGCTCCCGTGAGCGCCGACCCGCACGGCCGGGCCGCCTTCCGGGCCCTGCACGCCGGGCCCGCGCCGCTGCTGCTGCCCAACGCCTGGGACGTCGCCTCGGCGCTCGCCCTGGCCGCCGACGGGCACCCCGCCGTCGGCACCACCAGCCTGGGCGTCGCGGCGGCCGCCGGGCTGCCCGACGCCGCGCGGGCGGCGCGTGCGGCGACCCTCGACCTCGCCGGGCGGCTGGCGGGGCTGCCGGTCCCGGTCACCGTCGACCTCGAGGACGGCCTCTCCG
Source organism: Geodermatophilus sp. SYSU D01119 (assembly GCF_054049975.1). Classification (NCBI taxonomy): domain Bacteria; kingdom Bacillati; phylum Actinomycetota; class Actinomycetes; order Geodermatophilales; family Geodermatophilaceae; genus Geodermatophilus; species Geodermatophilus sp. SYSU D01119. Next base: position 26,247 of record NZ_JBJGYL010000018.1, read on the forward strand.
ACGACCCCGCCGAGGTGGCTGCCCTGGTCGCCGGGCTGCCCGCCGCCGGGGTGAACCTGGAGGACAGCACCGGCGGGCGCCTGGCCGACCCGGGGCGGCACGCGGCGAAGGTGGCCGCCGTCGCGGACGCCGCGCCCGGGGTGTTCGTCAACGCCCGGGTGGACACGTACTGGCTGGGGGAGCGGGCCGACCTCGCCACCACCCTCGAGCGGGCGCGGCGCTACGTGGCCGCGGGCGCCGACGGCGTCTTCGTGCCCGGCCGGCTGACCGCCGACGAGATCGCCGTCCTCGCCGCCGAGCTGCCCGTGCCGCTCAACGTGCTCGCCGGCCCCGACCACCCGCCGCCCCGGCTGGCCGGGCTGGGCGTCCGCCGGGTGAGCACCGGCTCGCTGCTGTTCCGCGCCGCGCTCGACGCCGCCGTGGCGGTGGCCCGGCGGCTGCGCGACGGCCAGCCCGCCCCACCCGCGACGCCCTACGCCGAGGTCGACGCCCGCACCGCGGCCCTCGGCGCCTGAGCCCCCGGGCAGCGCTCCGGCGGCGGTGCCCCCGCGATCATGGAGCCCGCGTGGCGACATCCCGACGCCGCCCGGCGTGTCGCCACCGCGGCTCCATGATCGCGGCCGGGGACGGGACGAGCGCTCGCGGTCGGCTCCGGACGCGGACCCGGACGGGGAGCGCGCGGACCGTGCCGGAGCGCGTCAGTCGCGCTCGACGACCGGCAGGGTGCTCCAGCCCGCGGCGGCCGCGGCCTCGGCCGGGAACGGCGGGGGAGTGCCGCCGAAGGAGGGGCACAGCGCCTGGTGGTCGCACCACCCGCACAGCCGGGTGCGGTTGGGCCGGAAGTCGCCCGTGGCCACCGCCCGCTCGATCGCCGCCCAGATGGCCAGCAGCGTCCGCTCGAAGCGCAGCAGCTCGGCCTCCTCCGGCGCGTAGGTGAGCGCGTCGCCGTCGCCGAGGTAGATGAGCTTGAGCTGGGAGGCCACCACGCCGCGGGTGCGCCACAGCACCAGCGCGTAGAACTTCATCTGGAACAGCGCCTTGGACTCGAACGCCTCGCGCGGCATCGACCCGGTCTTGTAGTCGACCACCCGCAGCGCGCCGTTGCGGGCGACGTCGAGCCGGTCGACGTACCCGCGCAGCAGCAGCCCGTCGGGCAGCGTCACCTCGACCAGCTGCTCGCGGCCCTCGGGCTGGATGCGGGTCGGGTCCTCCAGGCGGAAGTAGGTCTCCACCAGCTCCCCGGCCGAGGCCAGCCACGCGTCCAGCGACGGCGGCTCGGCGCCGTCCTCACCCGGGGCGAAGAGCGCGGCGACCTCCGGGTCGGCCTGCAGCTCCTCCCACGCCGGCGCCACCAGGCCGCGCGCGGCCTCGACGGTGCGCTCGGCCTGCGGCAGGTCGTAGAGGCGCTCGAGGACGGCGTGGACCAGCGTGCCGCGCACCGCCGCGGCGCTCTTCTTCTCCGGCAGCCGGTCGATGGTGCGGAAGCGGTAGAGCAGCGGGCAGGTCTTGAAGTCGGCCGCGCGGCTGGGCGACAGCGACGGGCGGCGCGGCGCCTTCTCCGCGTCGGGAGCCTGCTCGCCGCCGTCGGACGCGGTGTCGGGGGAGAACACGGCCGTCATGTCATCGAGGCTAGGTCGCCCCACCGACAGTCCTGCGTCCCCGCGCCGGGGACGGGCACCTGCGGCGCTCGCCGTAGGCTGGCCGCCCGTGACCGAGCAGCCCGAGCCCAGCCAGACCGCCGACAGCGCCGCCCCGGCGCCCGCCGCCGGGCCGGCGCCCGCGGGGGACGAGCCGGCGGGAGAGGAGCAGGCGCCGGCCGGGCGGACCCCCGTCGCGGGCGCGTTCGCCGTCGGGGACCGGGTGCAGCTCACCGATCCGAAGGGCCGGCTGCACACCGTCGTCCTCGAGCCCGGCAAGCAGTTCCACACCCACCGCGGCGCCATCTCCCACGACGACCTCATCGGCGCCCCCGAGGGGTCGGTCGTGCACTCCACCGCCAACACCGGCTACCTGGCGCTGCGCCCGCTGCTCGCCGACTTCGTCCTCTCCATGCCGCGCGGCGCGCAGGTCATCTACCCCAAGGACGCCGCCCAGATCGTCGGCAGCGGCGACATCGGCCCCGGCATGCGGGTGCTCGAGGCCGGCGCCGGCTCCGGCGCGCTCACCTGCTCGCTGCTGCGCGCCGTCGGGGAGTCCGGCCGGGTCACCAGCTACGAGCGGCGCGAGGACTTCGCCGACGTCGCCCGCGGCAACGTCGGCGCCTTCTTCGGCGGCGTGCCGCAGAACTGGGACCTGCGCCTCGGCGACCTCGCCGAGCACCCCGCCGAGGAGGTCGTCGACCGCGTCGTCCTCGACATGCTCGAGCCGTGGGCGGTGCTGCCCACCGTGGCCGCCGCGCTCCGCCCCGGCGGCGTCCTCGTCGGCTACGTCGCCACCGTCACCCAGCTGTCCACCTACGTGGAGGCGCTGCGCGCGCAGGGCTGCTGGACCGAGCCCTACGCCTGGGAGTCGCTGGTCCGCCCCTGGCACGCGGTGGGCCTCGCCGTGCGCCCGGAGCACCGGATGGTGGCCCACACGGCGTTCCTGGTGACCGCCCGCCGGCTCGCCGAGGGCGTCGTCGCGCCGGTCCGCCAGCGCCGCGCCCAGAAGTAGGAGGACCCCGCTGCCCCCCGTCCCTCGCAGGCTCGGGACGGGACCCTGCAGCGGGGCCGTACCAGTCCCCCACCCCGCCCGCGAGCCACGGGCAGGACGTCGGCAGGCGTGTATAGATTTGCCTCCTGGCTCCCCCTGATGTGTGCGGAGGTGCGCGATGGGCCCCGGCCTTGGCAATGGTCCCGACGAGTTCCGAGCGCGGCGCGAGCGTGACGTCTCCGCCCTGCTCGCCCAGATCTCCTACCTCGAGGAGGAGATCGGCCTGCTGCGCCGCAAGGTGTCCGAGAGCCCGCGCCAGGTGCGTGCGCTGGAGGAGCGGATCGCCGAGGCGGAGGGCCGCGCGGCCTTCCTCTCCGACCGCAACGACAAGCTGGCCGGCACCCTGCGCGACGCCCGCGAGCAGCTGGTCACGCTCAAGGAGGAGATCGACCGGCTCGGCCAGCCGCCGTCGGGCTACGGCGTCTTCCTGGGCCGGCACGACGACGGCAGCGTCGACGTCTTCACCGGCGGCCGGAAGCTGCGGGTGTCGGTGTCGCCGGCCGTCGAGGTCGACGGCCTGCGCCCCGGCCAGGAGGTCATGCTCAACGAGGCGATGAACGTCGTCGAGGCGCTCGGCTACGAGAAGCAGGGCGACGTCGTCATGCTCAAGGAGCTGCTCGAGCCCGTCGACGGCGTCACCCAGCGCGCGCTGGTCATCGGCCACACCGACGAGGAGCGGGTCGTCTACCTGGCCGACTCCCTCACCGGGCAGCCCCTGCGCGTGGGCGACTCGCTGCTGCTGGAGTCGCGGTCGGGCTACGTGTACGAGCGGATCCCCAAGAGCGAGGTCGAGGAGCTCGTCCTCGAGGAGGTCCCCGACATCGACTACTCCGACATCGGCGGGCTGTCCCGGCAGATCGAGCAGATCCGCGACGCCGTGGAGCTGCCGTTCCTGCACGCCGACCTGTTCCGCGAGTACGAGCTGCGCCCGCCCAAGGGCATCCTGCTCTACGGCCCGCCCGGCTGCGGGAAGACGCTGATCGCCAAGGCGGTCGCCAACTCGCTGGCCAAGAAGGTCGCCTCCGTCCGCGGCGAGGGCGTCAACCAGGCCAAGAGCTACTTCCTGAACATCAAGGGCCCGGAGCTGCTCAACAAGTACGTCGGCGAGACCGAGCGGCACATCCGGCTGGTGTTCCAGCGGGCCCGGGAGAAGGCCAGCGAGGGCACCCCGGTCATCGTGTTCTTCGACGAGATGGACTCGATCTTCCGCACCCGTGGGTCCGGGGTGAGCTCCGACGTCGAGTCCACGATCGTCCCCCAGCTGCTCAGCGAGATCGACGGCGTCGAGGGCCTGGAGAACGTCATCGTCATCGGCGCCTCCAACCGCGAGGACATGATCGACCCGGCGATCCTGCGGCCCGGCCGCCTCGACGTGAAGATCAAGATCGAGCGGCCCGACGCCGAGGCCGCCCGCGACATCTTCAGCAAGTACCTCAAGCCGTCGCTGCCGATCAGCGCCGACGACCTCGCCGAGAACGGCGGCAGCGCCGAGGCGACGATCCAGGCGATGATCCAGCGCACCGTCGAGCGGATGTACACCGAGAGCGAGGAGAACCGCTTCCTCGAGGTCACCTACGCCAACGGTGACAAGGAGGTCCTGTACTTCAAGGACTTCAACTCCGGCGCGATGCTGCAGAACATCGTCGACCGGGCCAAGAAGATGGCCATCAAGGAGAGCCTGGAGAGCGGGTCCAGCGGTCTGCGGGTCGGCCACCTGATGCAGGCCTGCGTCGACGAGTTCAAGGAGAACGAGGACCTGCCCAACACCACCAACCCCGACGACTGGGCGCGGATCTCGGGCAAGAAGGGCGAGCGGATCGTCTACATCCGCACGCTCATCAGCGGCAAGGGCAGCGACTCCGGCCGCGCCATCGACACCGCCACCAACACCGGCCAGTACCTCTGAGGCGGCCCCGGCCGTCCCGTCCGCGGACGGGACGGCCGGGGCCCGCGGGCCTCTACCCTGTGCCCCGACGCGCCCGCCGGGGCCGGGCGGACGGGAGGGCGGGCTCATGCGCACCGGGCACCGCGCCGTCGCCGCATCGGTGGCCGCCCTGGCCTCGCTCGTGCTCGCCGGGTGCACCACCACTGTCGACGGCGAGGCGTTCTACGCCGGCCTCGAGGTCGCCAAGCCGACCGTCCCGCCCGCCGAGGGCACGCTCGACCCCGCCGAGGCGCCGGTCGTCGGCACCTGCTCGACGATCGCCGAGGGGCAGCAGAGCACCCCGCTCGACCCGCCGGCGCCGGTGGAGTGCTCCGGCGACCACAACGCCGAGACCGCGGTGGTGGGGGACAGCGGCCTGGCCGAGGACGCGCCGCACCCCACCCAGGCCGACCTCGACGACCTCGACAGCCGGATCAGCCGGGCGCTGACCGACCTGTGCGACCTCGACGTCGTCCGCGAGTACCTCGGCGGGGACTCCCTCGACGACCCCTATGCCTGGTACGCGCCGTACCTGCCCACCGCCGAGCAGTGGGCCGCCGGCGCGCGCTGGATCCGCTGCGACGTCTTCTACGGCTACCTGGTGCCCGAGCCCGCGCCCGGGATCCTCGCCGACGCGCTGGCCGGGTCCGACCCGGCGCGGCACCGCACCTGCTTCGTCGGTGCACCCGCCGACTACGGCGTCGCCCCCTGCTCGGAGCCGCACGAGGCGGAGCCGGTGGGCACCGAGGTCGCGGCCCTGCCCGAGGGCGGGCCCTACCCCGACGAGCCGACCCGCCGCTCGGTGGTCGGCTCGTGCACGAACGTCGCGGAGGACTACGGCGGCGGCGAGGTGCCCAACGGCTACGTCGTCGACGTGTGGGTGGACACCGCCGAGGAGTGGCCCGAGTACTCCTACGGCCGGTGCGTGCTCGTGCCCGCCGGGGGTGGCCGGACGACGACGAGCGTCCGCGGCTGACCTGCCCGCGCGCCCCCACGCCGGCCCGGGGAGCACGTCCCGGGCGGGGCCTAGTCTCGGTTCCATGAGCGTCAGGCGGGTGATGGGGACCGAGGTCGAGTACGGCATCTCGGTCCCCGGGCAGCCCACGGCCAACCCGACCACCCTCTCCAGCCAGGTGGTGAACGCCTGGGCGGTGGCCGACGCCCCGACCCGGCGGCGCCCGCGGTGGGACTTCGAGGAGGAGTCCCCGCTGCGCGACGCCCGCGGGTTCGACCTCTCCCCGGCGCAGGCGCTGGACCACAACGACCTCGACGAGGACTCGGGGATGGCCAACGTCATCCTCACCAACGGGGCGCGGCTCTACGTCGACCACGCCCACCCGGAGTACTCGACGCCGGAGGTCACCAACCCGCGCGACATCGTCCTGTGGGACAAGGCCGGCGAGCGGGTGATGGCCGAGGCCGCCCGGCGGGCCGCGCGCATCCCGGGCACCCAGCCGATCCAGCTGTACAAGAACAACACCGACGGCAAGGGCGCCAGCTACGGCGCCCACGAGAACTACCTGATGGACCGGCGGACGCCGTTCATCGAGATCATCCGCGGGCTCATCCCGTTCTTCGTCACCCGGCAGGTGTTCGCCGGCGCCGGCCGCGTCGGCATCGGCACCGAGGGCCGCACCCAGGGCTTCCAGATCTCCCAGCGCGCCGACTTCTTCGAGGTCGAGGTGGGCCTGGAGACGACGCTGAAGCGGCCGATCATCAACACCCGCGACGAGCCGCACGCCAACCCCGACGAGTACCGCCGGCTGCACGTGATCATCGGCGACGCCAACCTCGCCGAGCTGTCCACCTACCTGAAGGTCGGGACGACGGCGCTCGTGCTGGACATGATCGAGGCGCGGGCGCTTCCCGAGGACCTCTCGATCGAGGAGCCGGTGGCGGCGCTGCAGGCGGTCAGCCACGACCCCTCGCTCACCCACCTGGTGCGGCTGCGCGACGGCCGCCGGATGACCGCCGTCGACGTGCAGCGGGCCTACCTCGACCAGGCGGTGGCCTTCGTCGAGCGCTCCGGCGGCGCCGACGAGCAGACCGCCGACGTGCTGCGCCGGTGGGCGGAGGTGCTCGACGACCTCGCCGTCGACCCCATGCGGCTGGCCGACCGGCTCGACTGGCCGGCCAAGCTGCGGCTGCTGGAGGGCTACCGGTCCCGCGACGGGCTGGGCTGGGGCGACCCGCGGCTGCACCTGGTCGATCTGCAGTACTCCGACGTCCGCCCGGACAAGGGGCTCTACCACCGGCTGGTGGCGCGCGGGTCGATGCAGCGGCTGCTCACCGAGGAGGAGGTGACGCGGGCGATGGTGACGCCGCCCAGCGACACCCGGGCGTTCTTCCGCGGCGAGTGCCTGCGGCGCTTCCCGGCGCAGGTGGCGGCCGCGTCCTGGGACTCGGTGGTCTTCGACCTCGGCCGGGAGAACCTCGTGCGCATCCCCACGATGGAGCCGCTCAAGGGCACCCGCGACCACGTCGGCCTGCTGTTCGAGTCGACGTCGAGCGCGCAGGAGCTGGTCGACACCATCACCGGGGGCTGAGTGCCCTCGCCGGTGGAGGCCGCGCGGGCGCTGGCGGCCGACGTGCTGGCGCCGGCGGCCGCCGGGGTGGACGCCGCGGGCGTCCTCCCGCGCGGGCACCTCGACGCGCTGGCCGCGGCCGGGCTGTACGGCGTGGTGGGGCCGGCGTCGGCCGGCGGTCTCGACGGCGACGGCGCGACGCTGGCCGCGGTGGTCGAGGAGCTGGCGGCGGGCGACCTCGCGACGGCGTTCGTGTACCTGCAGCACCACGGCGTCGTCGGGCGGCTGGCCGCGACCGGGACGCACCCGGAGCTGCTGGCGGACCTGTGCGCCGGGCGGGTGCGGGCGGGCATCGCGCTGCAGGCCGCGACCCGGCCGGACGCCCCGCCGGTGACCCTCCGGCGCGACGGCGGCGACCTCGTGCTCGACGGCGCCGTGCCGTGGGTGACCGGGTGGGGCCTGGTCGACGTGCTGATGGTGGCCGCCCGCGACGGCGACGACGTCGCCTTCGTGCTCGCCGACGCGGCCGCGGGCCCGACGCTGGAGGCGGTGCCGCAGCCGCTCGTGGCCGTGCAGGCCAGCGCGACGGTGGAGCTGCACCTGCGCGGCCACCGCGTGCCGGCCGGCCGGCTGCTGGGCGCCACGCCGCTGGCCCAGGTGCGGGCGGGCGACGCGGCCGGGCTGCGGGTCAACGGCTCGCTGGCGCTCGGGCTGGTCCGGCGCTGCGCGGCGCTCGTCGGGCCCTCGCCCCTGGACGCGGCGCTCGAGGCGGCGCGCACCCGGCTCGACGCCGCCGGGCCAGCGGACCTGCCGGCCGCGCGGGCGGAGGCGGCGGCCCTCGCGCACCGGGCGGCGGGCGCGCTGGTGGTGGCGTCGGGGAGCGCGGCGGCCCGGGCGGGCAGCGTGGCGGAGCGGACCGCGCGGGAGGCGGTGTTCCTGCTCGTCTTCGGCTCCCGGCCGGCCGTCCGCGCGCACCTGCTGGGCGCCTTCGGCGCGGCCGGCTGAGCCCGCGTTCGGCCGCCCGCATGTCGGTACCTGCGGGTAGTTTCGGCAGCAGCACGCACTCGGCGCGCACCAGGGGAGGGCACATGGCCACCAGGGACACCGGCGGGCAGCAGCGCGCCACGCGCTCGCGCGAGGAGACCGACGAGGTCGAGGCCTCGGCCGACACCGAGGTCGCCGAGCGCCACAAGGAGATGTCCGAGGACGTCGACGCCATCCTCGATGAAATCGATGACGTCCTCGAAGAAAATGCCGAGGAGTTCGTGAGATCGTACGTGCAGAAGGGCGGAGAGTGACGATCCTCTCGCTCTGAGTAACTCGGCTCGGCGGATGTCCAAGCGTTGTCCGTCATGCGACGAGGTCAAGCCGCTGTCCGCTTATGGGCGGAACAGATCTCTGCCTGACGGGCTGTCCTTCTACTGCCTCGCGTGCAATCGGGAGCGCAACGGCCGGTGGTACCGGGAGCGTCGGCGTCGGCAGGGGCGAGAGGTCCGCGACCACTCCTGGGTGCCCGACGGGTTCCGATGGTGCCCGTCGTGCCAGCAGGCCGTGGCGCACGAGGACTACACCCGGTCGAACAGGAAGCCGTCGGGCTTCGGTAGTCAGTGCAAGGCCTGCAAGCGCTCCGCGGACATGGACCGCTACTACGCCAGTCGTTACGGACTCGACCGAACCGGCATCGCTGAACTGCGCGCGAGGCAGTGCGACATGTGTGCCCTCTGCGGCGAGCCGAGGCCCGGGCACATCGACCACGACCATGCGACGGACTTCGTCCGGGCGCTGCTCTGCGAGCGCTGCAACCTGGCGCTGGGCCTCCTGCGGGACGACGCGTCCCTGATGCGGGCCGCGGCGGACTACGTCGAGGTGCACCGGCTCCGCTACGCCAAGGCGCAGGGGACGCTCGACCCGGCCGACCCGACGCTGCGTCGGCTCCTCAGCGGTGGCGCTCCCTGAGTCACCGTCTCCGGCCGGCAGGACGCCTGCGGCCACGGCGCCGGCCGAGCCGGCGGAGGTGAGGTCCGTCGGCGCACCCGCTCGTCGCGATCGCCGCGGAGCGGTGCCGTCCCCTCCAGCTCGGTCCGGTCCACCACCTACCGCTGCACCGGACCGCACCGCCGGGTCGCGGCCGGCGCACGCTAGCCACGAGGGCCCCGCCCACCAGGCCTCCCGGCGTCCCGGGTGGGGGACCGGCCCCGCCGGTAGGGTCGACGGCGAGCAGCCGCGGGTCGCCCGCGGCACGTCGAGGAGCACCCCGCAGGGGCGCGGAGAGGGTGGACGGGTTGACCCAGTCGCACACGGGCCGGAGCGGCTTCCCGCCCGCCTACCTGGACCGCGTGGGCTCCTCGTTCACCGACTTCCTCGCCGCGGCGGCGCCCGACCTGCTGCCCAGCAGGCGCACGGTGCCGTCGGTGAACGCCGGCGACCTCACCCCGCACGGCACCACGATCGTCGCCGTCACCTACGCCGGCGGCGTCCTCATGGGCGGCGACCGCCGCGCCACCATGGGCAACCTGATCTCCAGCCGCGACATCGAGAAGGTGTACCCGGCCGACACCTGGTCGGTGATCGGCATCGCGGGCGCCGCCGGCATCGCCATCGAGATGGTGAAGCTCTACCAGGTCGAGCTCGAGCACTACGAGAAGATCGAGGGCCTCACCCTCAGCCTCGACGGCAAGGCCAACCGCCTCGCGCAGATGATCCGCGGCAACCTCGGCGCCGCCCTGCAGGGCCTCGCCGTCGTCCCGCTGTTCGCCGGCTTCGACCTCGACGCCGCCGCCGGCACCACCCCGGGCCGGATCTTCAGCTACGACGTCACCGGCGGGAACTACGAGGAGCGGGGCTACGCCGCCGTCGGCTCCGGGTCGCTGTTCGCCAAGAACTCGCTGAAGAAGACCTGGCGGTCCGGCCTCGACGCCGACGCCGCCACCCGCACCGTCGTCGAGGCGCTCTACGACGCCGCCGACGACGACTCCGCCACCGGCGGCCCCGACCCGGTGCGGCGGCTGTACCCGATCGTCTACCGCGTCGACGCCGAGGGCGCGGTGCGCCTGACCGACGCCGAGGTGGCCGGGATCGCCGACACCATCGTCGGCGAGCGCGCCGAAGCCGACCGCGAGAACGTCGACCGGGGGTTCTGACGCCGTGACCATGCCCTACTACGCCTCGGCCGAGCAGGTCATGCGTGACCGCTCGGAGTACGCCCGCAAAGGCATCTCCCGCGGCCGCAGCGTCGCCGTCCTCACCTACGCCGACGGCGTCCTGTTCATCGCCGAGAACCCCAGCTCCACGCTGCACAAGGTCGGCGAGATCTACGACCGCATCGGCTTCGCCGCCGTCGGCCGGTACAGCGAGTTCGAGAGCCTGCGGGTGGCCGGGGTGCGCCTGGCCGACGTCCGCGGCTACTCCTACAACCGCCGCGACGTCACCGGCCGGGTCATCGCCAACGCCTACGCGCAGACCCTCGGCGCGATCTTCACCGAACAGATGAAGCCCTACGAGGTCGAGCTGTGCGTGGCCGAGGTGGGCGACAGCAGCGAGGCCGACCAGCTGTACCGGCTCACCTTCGACGGCTCGGTCGTCGACGAGCCCGACTTCGTCGTCATGGGCGGGCAGGCCGAGGCGGTCACCGCCCGGCTGCGGGAGGACTTCCGCGCGGGCCTGCCGCTGTCCGAGGCGCTGATGGTCGGCGTCCGCGCGCTGTCGGCGTCCAGCCCGGCTCTGCCGGGCAACGGCGGCGACGGGCTGCTGCCGGCCGCGCAGCTGGAGGTGGCCGTCCTCGACCGGCGGCGGCCCAAGCGGGCCTTCCGCCGGGTCGTCGGCGCGGCGCTGAACGGCCTGCTCGGCGACGGCGGCGGCGCGCCCGCCCCCGAGGCCGCGACGCACGCGCACGCCCCCAGCGCCCCCCAGCCGGGCACCCCCGCGGGCCTGGGCGACCCGGCCGCGCCGGACACCGCCGGCGGCGCCGTCGACGGCCCCGCGGGCGTCGACGGCGAGGGGTGACCGGACCGTTGCGCAGGGAACCGGCCGGAGTCGCATCCGGCGCCTAGGCTCGGGCCGTGGACCGACGGATCTTCGGGATCGAGACCGAGTACGGCGTCACGTGCACCTTCCGCGGGCAGCGCCGGCTGTCCCCGGACGAGGTCGCCCGCTACCTGTTCCGCCGGGTGGTGTCCTGGGGGCGCAGCTCCAACGTGTTCCTGCGCAACGGGTCGCGGCTGTACCTCGACGTCGGCAGCCACCCCGAGTACGCCACCGCCGAGTGCGACGACCTGACCGAGCTGGTCGTCCACGACAAGGCCGGGGAGCGGATCCTCGAGGGCCTGCTGGTCGACGCCGAGCAGCGGCTGGCCGAGGAGGGCGTCACCGGCGACATCTACCTGTTCAAGAACAACACCGACTCGGCGGGCAACAGCTACGGCTGCCACGAGAACTACCTGGTGGGCCGGCACGGGGAGTTCTCCCGGCTGGCCGACGTGCTCATCCCGTTCCTGGTCAGCCGGCAGCTGGTGGTCGGCGCGGGGAAGGTGCTGCAGACCCCGCGCGGGGCGATCTACTGCGTCAGCCAGCGCGCCGAGCACATCTGGGAGGGCGTCTCCAGCGCCACCACCCGCTCCCGGCCGATCATCAACACCCGCGACGAGCCGCACGCCGACGCCGAGCGCTACCGGCGGCTGCACGTGATCGTCGGCGACTCGAACATGAACGAGACGACGACGCTGCTCAAGGTCACCATCACCGACCTGGTGCTGCGGATGATCGAGGCCGGCGTGCCGATCCGGGACATGGCGCTGGAGAACCCGATCCGCGCCATCCGGGAGATCAGCCACGACATCACCGGCCGCCGCAAGGTGCGCCTGGCCAGCGGCCGGGAGATGAGCGCGCTGGAGATCCAGGCCGAGTACCACTCCCGCGCCGCGGAGTTCGTCGACCGGGAGGGCTTCGGCCCGGTGCACCGGCAGATGCTCGAGCTGTGGGGGCGGGTGCTCAAGGCCGTCGACACCGAGGACCTCTCGCTCATCGACCGCGAGATCGACTGGGCCACCAAGCTCAGCCTCATCGAGCGCTACCGGGCCAAGCACGACCTGTCGCTGTCCAGCCCGCGGATCGCCCAGATGGACCTCGCCTACCACGACATCTCCCGCACGCGGGGCCTGTACTACCTGCTGGAGCGCCGCGGGCAGGTGCAGCGGGTGGCGCACGAGCCGCGGGTGTTCGAGGCCAAGAACGTGCCGCCGCAGACCACCCGGGCCAAGCTGCGCGGGGAGTTCATCCGCAAGGCCCAGGAGAAGCGGCGCGACTTCACCGTCGACTGGGTGCACCTCAAGCTCAACGACCAGGCCCAGCGCACCGTGCTGTGCAAGGACCCGTTCAAGAGCGTCGACGAGCGCGTCGAGAAGCTCATCGCCTCGATGTGACCCGGCGTCTCCGCGGCTCCGCCCGGCGCGGATCCGCGGAGACGCGCCGGGTCAGTCGGGGAGGGGCACCCGCAGGGCGGCGTAGCGGCCGGCGGCTGCCGCGGCCAGGAAGTAGGCGCGCTCCTCGGGCCAGCCGCGGCCCATCGTCGACAGCGTCACCGGCGACAGCTGCAGCGCCTCGTCGAGGCCGTCGACGTCGACCCACACCACCCGGTTGCGCTCGGGCTGCCCGGCGAGGTCCTCCTCGACCTGCTGCCCGAGCTCCGAGCCGAGCCCGCGCGGCGCCACCAGCGTCACCCCGGCCAGCGCGACCCGGCCGAAGGCGGTCAGCGAGTGGTGGGAGACCCCGCGGTGGCGGGGGCGCGGGTCGGCGTCGGAGATCCGCAGCGCCCCGATCGGCTCCCCGCCCAGCACGCTCACGGCGTTGCAGGCCTCCCCGGCGGCCACCCCGGAGAAGCCCCAGGGGGTGCCGGTGCCCAGGTTGCCGGGGCCCTGGGTGACCACGGCGACGTCGGCGCCGAGCACGTGCTTCGCGGCGAGCAGCCCGGTGTGCAGGGTGACCGCCTCCAGGTCGCCGCCGAAGGCCTGCCCCACGGTGACCACGCCGGTCAGTGACGGCGCCAGGGTGTGCAGCGTGCGGGAGAAGCCGGCCACCAGCGCGCCGCCGTCGGTCATGACGTAGGCGACCTTGAGGTCGGGGTCGGTGGCGAACACGCCGATGAGCGCGGCCGGCAGCGCCGAGTGCAGGTCGGCGACGACGACCGGCATCCCGGCGAGGTCCTCGGCCTCGGCGATCGCGTCGTGGTGCTCGGTGTCCTGCTCGTCGACGCCCTGCACGCTCACCTGCAGCGGCGTGTACCGCGCCTTGACCAGGTGCCCGGGGCCGGTCGGGTCGGGCGGCAGCCGGTCGGGGACCGCGACGACGAGCGCGTAGCCGCCGGTGCCCAGCTTCTGCGCCCAGGCGGTGGTGTTGAGCAGCACGTCGTCGCCGACCTCGGGGACGCCGACCAGCGACGGGTGGGCCAGCGAGCGCACCTCACCGTCGCCGGGCACGTCCACCGTGAGCTCCAGCGCGTCCCGCCAGCTGCGCCCGGTCGCGGTCACCCGCCCGCGTCGCCAGCGGATGCGTTGCTGCGTCGTCCGTTGCTCCCCCACAGGGCGAGGCTAGCCACGGACCCGGGGGTCCGCGGCCCGGAAGGGTTGGCCCGGCCCCCGGCTGGCTAGCCTGTGGCGCGTGTCGGCGAAGCGGGCGGAACGACTGGTCAACCTGGTCATCGCGCTGCTGGGCACCCGCCAGTACGTGACGGCGGCCCGCATCCGCGCCACCGTGCCCGGCTACGAGCCCGACGACGGCACCGCCCGCGCCGACGAGGCCTTCAAGCGGATGTTCGAGCGTGACAAGGCCGAGCTGCGCGAGATGGGCGTGCCGCTGGAGACCGGCCGCACCAGCGTCTTCGACACCGAGGACGGCTACCGCATCGCCCGCGCCGACTACGAGCTGCCCGAGATCACGCTCACCGGCGAGGAGGCCGCGGCGGTGGGTCTGGCGCTGCGGCTGTGGGAGTCCGCCCAGCTGGCCGGCGCCGCGCAGAGCGCGCTGGTCAAGCTGCGCGCCGCCGGCGTCGACGTCGACCCCGGCCGCACGCTGCCGGTCCAGCCGCGGCTGGACAGCAACGAGCCGGCGTTCGAGCCCTGCTACGCCGCCGCCCGCGACCGGCGGGTGCTCACCTTCGACTACCGCCGGCCCGACGAGGACACCCCCGCGAGGCGCCGCGTGCAGCCGTGGGGCGTCGTCGCCTGGCACGGCCGCTGGTACCTCGTGGGCCTCGACCTCGACCGCCGGGCGCCGCGGGTGTTCCGGCTGTCCCGGGTGGTCGGCACCCCGAAGGCCACCGGCCCGGAGAACGCGTTCGAGCCGCCGCCGGACGTCGACCTCGCCGGCATCGTCGCCCGCCAGTCCGGCGGCGGGAGCGGGGGAGAGGAGCAGCTGGTCGTGGTGCGCGCCCGCCCGGGCACCGCCGTCGGCCTGCGCCGCTGGGCCACCCCACTGGGCGCAGGTCCCGACGGCGAGGACCGGCTGCAGCTGCGCACCACCGACACCGGCCGGCTGGCCGACCAGCTCGCCGCCCTGGGCGCCGACGTCGTCGTCGAGTCCCCGCAGGCGGTCCGCGACGCCGTCGTCGAGCGGCTGCGCCGGCTGGCCGGGATGGGAGCCCGCCCGTGACCACGCCCGCGACCAACGAGCGGATGACGCGGCTGCTGTCGCTCGTCCCCTACCTCACCGCCCGCCCCGACGGCGTGCCACTGCCGGAGGTGGCACGCGACTTCGGCGTGCCCGAGCGGCAGCTGCGGCGCGACCTCGAGCTGCTGTGGATGTGCGGCCTGCCCGGCTACGGGCCCGGCGACCTCATCGACCTGTCCTTCGAAGGCGACCGGGTGCGGGTCACCTTCACCGCCGGCATGGTCCGCCCGCTGCGGCTGACCACCGACGAGGCGGTGGCGCTCGTCGTCGCGCTGCGCACCCTGCTGGACCTGCCGGGCCTCGCCGAGCAGGAGGCGGTCAGCCGCGCGCTGGCCAAGGTGTCGGCCGCCGCCGGGCACGCCGCCGAGCGGGTCACCCCGGTGGCGGTGAGCGTCGACGCCCGCGAGCAGGCCCTCGCCGTCGTCCGGCAGGCGCTCGAGGGCCGGCGGGCGCTGCACCTGCACTACTACGTCCCCACCCGGGACGAGCGCACCGAGCGCACCGTGGACCCGATGCGGCTGCTGCTGGTCGACGGCCGCTGGTACCTGGAGGCGTGGTCGCGGGAGGTGGCCGGCGTCCGGCTGTTCCGCCTGGACCGCATCGACGACGTCGAGGTGCTCGACGAGCCCGCCGCCCCGCCGCCGCAGGCCGCGCCCCGCGACCTCGACCAGGGCCTCTACCAGCCGGCGCCCGGCTCGCCGGTGGTCCGGCTGCGGCTGGCCCGCACCGCCCGCTGGGTGGCCGAGTACTACCCGGTCGAGGACGTCCGCGAGGTCGACGACCCGCCCGGCGGCCTGCTGGTGACCCTGCGCACCGGCGACCCGGCCTGGGCGCGCCGGCTGGTCGCCTCCCTGGGCGGGGCGGCGACCGTCGACGAGCCGGCCGAGCTCGTCGAGGCGGTGGCCGCCGACGCGCGCGCCGCGCTCGCCCGCTACGGCGCCTGAACAGCGGGCGCCGGACCTGAGCCGCGCCCGGGCCGCGGGCGCCGGGCCCCGGCGCATAGGGTCGGCCCGTGCTGCTCTGGGTGGTCTGGATCGCCGTCGTCGTGCTGTCGCTGGTCGTGCTCGGCGCGATCCTGTTCGGCCTGCTGGGCGCCCGGCAGCGGCTGGTGCGCGAGCTGGAGGCCGCGGAGCGCGACGTGCGGCCCTTCCTCGAGCAGGCGCAGGCGACCGCCGCGAGGGCGGCCGCCGTGGCGGAGGAACGCCGCTCCAACGGTGGGTGAACGCCGCCGGTACGTCCGCTGCGCGCCCCGGGGACGAACACCCTCCGGCGTAGCATCGGCTCCGCCCCCGCGACCTGGAGGACGCATGAACCTCGGCCCGCTCGAGATCGGCCTGATCATCCTGGCCGTCCTGCTGCTGTTCGGCTACAAGAAGCTGCCCGACGCCTCGCGCTCGCTGGGCCGCTCGCTGCGCATCTTCAAGGGCGAGATGAAGGGCATGAAGGACGACGACCGCGCCCCCGGCGCGGCCCCCGCCGCCACCTCCGGCCCGGCCGCGCTCGACGCCGCCGACCGGGACCGCCGGGCGCAGCTGGAGGCCGAGGCGGCCGCCGCCGAGGCCCGCGCCGCCGAGCTGCGGGCGCGCGCCGCCCGGCCCGGCGTCGCCGATCCCCGCTGAGCGCCTCCCGGAGCAGCGACGTGGCCGGGCCCGCCGCACGCAGGGGACGCCGGCGCCGGCCGCCGCGGGACGCCGAGGCGACGATGTCCCTCGTCGCCCACCTCACCGAGCTCCGCAACCGGGTCGCCAAGGCGCTGCTGGCCCTGCTGGTCGCCACCGCGGTCGCGTTCTGGTGGTACGAGCACGGCCTCGGTGACTTCATCCGCGCGCCGTACTGCGGACTGCCCGACGAGCTGCGCTACGGCGGCAGCGTCGACGGCGGCTGCGGGCTGCTCATCACCGACGTGTTCGGCGGCGTCTTCATCCGGCTGAAGGTCAGCCTGCTCGCGGGCGCGGTGCTGTCGGCGCCGGTGTGGCTCTACCAGCTGTGGGCCTTCATCACCCCGGGGCTCAAGCGCAACGAGAAGCGCTACGGCGTCACGTTCGTGCTGGTGTCCTCGACGCTGTTCGCCCTCGGCGCGGTGCTCGCCTACGTGTCCCTGTCGGCGGGCCTGGAGCTGCTGCTGTCCCTCGCCGGCGACGGCGTGGTGATCGCGCTGACCGCGCAGGACTACATCGGCTTCGTGCTCTCGCTGCTGGTGGCCTTCGGCGTCAGCTTCGAGGTGCCGCTGGTGGCGGTGGCGCTCAACGCCGTCGGGGCGCTGTCCTACGACGTGCTGCGCCGCAGCCGCCGGTGGATCTTCTTCCTCACCATCGTGTTCGCCGCGTTCGTCACCCCGACGCAGGACCCGTTCACGATGCTGCTCATGGCCGGGCCGATGATCGTGCTGTTCGAGCTGGCCATCCAGATCGCCCGGGTGGTGGACCGGCGGCGGGCCAAGCGGGACGCCGCCGAGCACTTCCACGAGCTGTCCGACGACGAGGCCTCGCCGCTGGACGCCCGGCCCTCCGCCCTGGACCCCACGCCCTCGCGGCTCGACGGGGACCGCACGCCCACCCGCGGCTGAGGCCCGGGTGGACGTCGCCGTCCTGGTCAGCGCCGCCGCCGGCCGCGGGCGGGCCCGCACCGCCGCGGCCGCCGTCCTCGACGCGCTGCGCGCCGGCGGGGTGACCCCGCAGGTGCTCCCCGCCACCAGCCGGGAGGACGCCGAGCGGGCCGCCGCGCGCGCCGTGGCCGCGGGCACCGGTGCGGTGGTGGCCGTCGGCGGGGACGGCGCCGCGCACGCCGGGCTGCAGGCGGTGGCGGGCACCGGCACCCCGCTGGCCGTGGTCCCGGCCGGCACCGGCAACGACCTGGCGCTCGCCCTCGGCGTGCCACCCGAGCCGGTGGCCGCCGCCACCGCGGCCGCCGCCGACCTGCGGGAGGGGGCGCTGCGCCCCGTCGACGCCGGCCGCACCGCCGGGCGCTGGTGGGCCACCGTGCTGTGCTGCGGCTTCGACTCCGCCGTCACCGACCGGGCCAACCGGCTGCGCTGGCCGCGGGGGCCACGCCGCTACGACGTCGCCATCCTCGCCGAGCTGGCCCGGCTGCGGCCGCGCGCGGTGACGCTCACCCTCGACGGCGAGGCGCGGACGCTGCCGGTCACGCTGGTCGCCGTCGGCAACACCCCCTGGTACGGCGGGGGGATGCGGGTCTGCCCGGCCGCCGACCCCACCGACGGGCTGCTCGACGTCACCGTGGTCGGGCCGGTCACCCGCCGCGAGCTGGTGCGCACCCGGCCCCGGCTGACCGAGGGCACGCACGTGGCGCACCCGGCGGTCACGGTGCACCGCGCCGCCCGGGTGGAGCTCGCCGGCGCGGGGCTGACCACCTACGCCGACGGGGAGCCGGTGGCGGCGCTGCCGGTGGTCGCCGAGGCGGTGCCGGGCGCGCTGCGCGTGGTCGGTTCGGCCCGCACCTGAGCCCGCCGGGACGAGGCAGGACGGTGGCGACCCGACCGTACAACCGTTATCCCCAACTTAGCGGCGCCACCGGACGGTGGGCACCCGCCGCGGGGGAGGAGCACCGAAGGCACGACCTGAGCCCCGGCGCGGGAGCGCCTAACGTGGGTCGCATGTCCAGTCCCGCCGAGCGGTACGCGGCTGCCCGGCGGCGCAGCGCGCACCCCACCCTCGCCGACTTCACCGCCGAGCTCGGCTTCTCCCTCGACCCGTTCCAGGTCGAGGCGTGCGAGGCGCTCGACGAGGGCTCCGGCGTGCTGGTGTGCGCGCCCACCGGGGCCGGCAAGACCGTCGTCGGCGAGTTCGCGGTGCACAAGGCGCTGGCCGAGGGCCGCAAGGCCTTCTACACGACGCCGATCAAGGCGCTGTCGAACCAGAAGTACAACGACCTGGTCGACCGCTACGGCGAGGACCGGGTGGGCCTGCTCACCGGCGACAACGCCATCAACGGCGACGCCCCGGTGGTGGTGATGACCACCGAGGTGCTGCGCAACATGCTCTACGCCGAGTCCCCGGCGATCGCCGGCCTCGGCTACGTGGTCATGGACGAGGTGCACTACCTGGCCGACCGCTTCCGCGGCGCGGTGTGGGAGGAGGTGATCATCCACCTCCCGCCGTCGGTGACCCTGGTGTCGCTGTCGGCGACGGTCAGCAACGCCGAGGAGTTCGGCGACTGGCTGGTCACCGTCCGGGGGCACACGAGGGTGGTCGTCAGCGAGGTGCGCCCCATCCCGCTGTGGCAGCACATGCTCGTGGGCAGCCGGGTGTTCGACCTGTTCAGCCTGCGCCCGGCCGCGCACGCCGCCGAGCAGGGCGAGACGCCGCGCACGCTGTCCACCCGCGACCGCGGCGCCAGCGTCGTCGACCCCGAGCTCGTCCGGTACGTGCGCGAGCACGAGCGGCGCCTGGACAGCTGGGGCGGCGGCAACGGCGGCTCCCGCCGCGAGCGCGACTGGCACAAGCCGCGCTACCGCCCGCCGGCGCGGCCGGAGGTGGTCGAGCGGCTCGACCGCGCCGGGCTGCTGCCGGCGATCACCTTCATCTTCAGCCGCAACGGCTGCGACGCCGCGGTCGCCCAGTGCCTGCAGTCGGGCCTGCGGCTGACCGACGAGGCCGAGCGCGCCGAGATCGCCCGCATCGTCGACGAGCGCACCGGCAGCCTGCCCGAGGAGGACCTGCACGTCCTCGGCTTCTGGGAGTGGCGCGAGGGCCTGCTCGCCGGCATCGCGGCCCACCACGCCGGCCTGGTGCCGGCGTTCAAGGAGACCGTCGAGGAGTGCTTCGTCCGCGGCCTGGTGAAGGCCGTGTTCGCCACCGAGACGCTCGCGCTGGGCATCAACATGCCCGCCCGCACCGTGGTGCTCGAGCGGCTGGTCAAGTGGAACGGCGAGGCGCACGTCGACGTGACGCCGGGGGAGTACACCCAGCTCACCGGCCGCGCCGGCCGCCGGGGGATCGACGTCGAGGGGCACGCGGTCGTCGTCTGGGCGCCCGGCGTCGACCCCGCGGTCGTCGCCGGCCTCGCGAGCACCCGCACCTACCCGCTGCGCTCGAGTTTCCGGCCCAGCTACAACATGGCCGTCAACCTGGTCGGCTCCTTCGGCCGGGCGCGGGCCCGCGAGCTGCTCGCCTCCTCCTTCGCCCAGTTCCAGGCCGACCGGTCGGTGGTGGGGCTCGCGCGGCAGGCCGCCCGCTCGGAGCGGGACGCGGAGAGGTTCGCCGCGGAGATGTCCACCGAAGGCGGCGACGTGCTCGCCTACGCCCGGCTGCGCCGCGAGATCGCCGACCGGGAGAAGGAGCTCTCCCGCGACTCGGCGGCCAAGCGCCGGCTGGAGGCGGCCGACGCGCTCGGTGCGCTGCGGCCCGGCGACGTCATCCGGGTGCCCTCGGGACGGCGGCAGGGCCTGGCCGTCGTCCTCGACCCCGGCGTCACCGACCTGGCCGACCCGCGGCCGCTGGTCCTCACCGAGGACAAGTGGGCGGGCCGGCTGGCCAGCGTCGACTTCCCGACGCCGGTCACCGCGCTGGCCCGGGTGCGGGTGCCGAAGAACTTCAACCACCGCAGCCCGCACGCCCGCCGCGACCTCGCCGCCACGCTGCGCACCGCGCGGCTGGAGAACGACCTCGGCGCCCGCCGCACCAAGCAGCGCTCCGCCGCCGCCGACGACCCGGTGCTGCACGACCTGCGCCGCGCGGTGCGCAACCACCCGGTGCACGCGCTGCCCGACCGGGAGGAGCGGGTGCGCTTCGCCGAGCGGTACCTGCGCGCGGTCGCCGACGCCGAGGCCACCCACCGCACGATGGCCGAGCGCACCGGCTCGCTGACCCGCCAGTTCGACCGCACCTGCGACGTCCTCGAGGAGCTGGGCTACCTGGTGCCCGAGGCCGCGCCGCTCGTGCCCGCCGACACCGAGGAGCCCACCCCCGTCGACGACGTCCCGCGGGTCACCGAGGAGGGCCGCCGGCTGGCGCGGATCTGGTCCGAGGGCGACCTGCTCATCGCCGAGTGCCTGCGCGCCGGCGCCTGGCGCGGGCTCACCCCGCCCGAGCTGGCCGCGGTGGTGTCCACGCTGGTGTTCGAGGCGCGGCGGGAGACCCCCGGGCAGCCCGCGGTGCCGGCCGGCAAGGTCGCCGGCGCCATCGGCGAGATGCGCCGCATCCGCGCCCGCCTGCAGGACACCGAGCTCGACCACGGGCTGCCCGCCACCCGCGACCTCGACCTCGGGTTCGCCTGGGCGGCCTACCGCTGGGCCGACGGGCAGACCCTCGACCGGGTGCTCGCCGGCGCCGAGCAGGCCGGCACGGAGCTCTCCGGCGGCGACTTCGTCCGCTGGGCGCGGCAGCTCGTCGACGTGCTCGACCAGCTGGCCAAGGTGGCCGACGAGGCGGTGGCCGGGGTGGCCCGGGCGGCGGTGGGCCGGATCCGCCGCGGCGTGGTGGCCGTCGCTGTCAGCGGCTGACCCGACGCGGTCAGCCGCTGACCCGGTCGGGGCGCGCGCACGGCGCGGACGGGCCGCCGCCGGGGCGCGGTGGTGCACAATCGCCCCGCTCCCGTGACGCAGTGTCATGGGAACGGCCCCCGCCGGGGGCGAGGGATCGACCAGGAGCGACCATGACCAACCCACCGCAGGGTGGCCAGCCGGGCCAGTACGGGCAGCCGGGGCAGTACGGCGGCCAGCAGCCCGGCCAGCCGGGCCAGTACGGGCAGCCCGGCCAGTACGGCCAGCCGGGTGGGCAGTACGGGCAGCCGGGCCAGTACGGCGGGTACCCCCAGCAGGGCCAGCCGGGGCAAGGCCAGCCCGGCCAGTACGGCCAGCCGGGTGGGCAGCCGGGCCAGTACGGGCAGCCGGGGCAGTACGGCGGGCAGTACGGGCAGCAGCCCTACGGCCAGCAGTACGGGCAGCCCGGCCAGTACGGCCAGCCCGGCCCCTACGGGCAGCCCGGCGGGTTCGGCCAGCCGCCGGCGAAGAAGTCGCGCACCGGGCTGGTCATCGGCCTGGTCGCCCTCGCCGTCGTCGTCATCGCCGCGGCGATCATCCTGCCGCTCGTGCTCGGCAAGGACGTCCTCGACGCCGCCCGCGCCGAACAGGACATCGCCGAGCAGTTCACCGAGACCTTCGGCGTCGGCATCGAGGTCACCTGCGACCAGGAGATGGTCGTGGAGAACGGCGCCACCTACGAGTGCTCGGGCGTCACCGAGGACGACGAGGACGTGACGCTGCAGATCGCGATCACCGACGCCGACTCCGCCGCCTACACGTGGGACGTCACGTCCTGACCCGCTGAGGGCCGGCCGGCGGGCTCAGTCGAGGACGTCGGCCGGCCAGCCCAGGGCCGCGCCCAGCCGGCCCAGCGACGAGCGCAGCCCGTGCGCGTCGGCCAGCGACGCCAGCGCGGCCGGGTCGGCGGGCCGGGAGGGCAGCGACCCCTCGACCGCGGGCAGGTCGATGTCGCGGGCCACGGCCACCACCACGGGTGCCGCGTCGAGGTAGTCGGCGCCCGCGGCCAGCCGCTTGAGCACGGCCGCCGTCAGCGGCGCCTTCGCCACCACGGTGCGGGCCGCGGCCGCGCGGATGCCGGCCAGGTCGCCGAACTCGGTCACCAGCGCGGCCGCCGTCTTCGCGCCGATCCCGGCGACCCCGGGCAGCCCGTCGCTGGGGTCGCCGCGCAGCACCGCGAAGTCGGCGTAGGCCCGGCCCGGGATGCCGTACTTCGCCGTCACCGCCGCCTCGTCGACCACCTCGATGTCGGCGATGCCCCGGGCGGTGTAGAGCACCCGCACGCCGCGGGTGTCGTCGACGAGCTGGAACAGGTCGCGGTCCCCGGTGACGACGTCGACCGGCCCCCGGGCGCGGGTGGCCAGCGTGCCGATCACGTCGTCGGCCTCGTAGCCCGGCGCCCCGACCCGGGCGATCCCGGCGGCGGCCAGCACGTCGACGAGCACCGGCACCTGCGGGCCGAGCTCGTCGGGCGTCTCCTCCCCGCCGTCGGCGGACAGCCGGTGCGCCTTGTAGGACGGCAGGGCCTCCACGCGGAACGCCGGCCGCCAGTCGTCGTCCCAGCAGGCGACCAGCCGGGTGGGGGAGTGGGCGGTGAGCAGCCGGGCGGTCATGTCCAGGAACCCGCGGACGGCGTTGACCGGCCGCCCGTCGGGCGCGGTCACGCTGGTCGGGACGCCGTAGAACGCGCGGAAGTAGAGACTCGCGGCGTCGAGCAGCATCGTCGTCACGGCCGGGACGGTAACGGTCCGGGAAACCCCGTCCGGTCCTGCCGGTGCCCGGGGTTAGTGTCCCGGCGTGGGAGACAGCACGGGGGCCCTCGTCAGCATCGACCGCGTGCACGCCGCACGCGCCGTCGCCGAGGAGCTCGGCATCGACGTCGTGGTGCTCACCCCGGGGTCGGACCTGCGCTACCTGTCCGGCTACTCCGCCCACGCCATGGAGCGGCTGACGGCGCTCGTCGTGCCCCGCACCGGGGAGCCGCTGCTGGTGGTGCCGCGGCTGGAGGCGCCGATGGTCGACGCGTCGCCCGCCGGCGCGCTGGGGCTGGAGCTGCACGCCTGGGACGAGACCGACGACCCGTTCGCCGTCGTCGCCCGGGAGGTCACCGCCCGGCTGGGGACGGCGCCCACGCGGGTCGCCGTCGGCGCGCGCACCTGGGCCGAGCACGCCCTCGGGGTGCACCGGGCGCTGCCCGGCTCGGCGCTGGAGCTCGCGACGCCGGTGCTCGACCGGCTGCGCGTGGTCAAGACGCCGGCCGAGGTGGAGGAGCTCGCCGTCGCGGGCGCCGCCATCGACCGGGTGCACGCGCGGATGGGGGAGTGGCTGCGGGTGGGCCGCACCGAGGCCGAGGTGGGCGCCGACATCGCGGCGGCGATCCTCGCCGAGGGCCACGTGGGCGTCGACTTCACCATCGTCGGCTCGGGCCCCAACGGCGCGAGCCCGCACCACGAGCTCTCCGACCGGGTGGTGCAGGCCGGCGACGTCGTCGTCGTCGACATCGGCGGGGAGACCCCCACCGGCTACCGGTCGGACTGCACCCGCACCTACGCCGTCGGCGGCGAGCCCGACGCCGGGACCGCCGAGTGGTACGCCGTGTTGCAGGACGCGCAGGAGGCCGCCGTGGCCGCCGTCCACCCCGGGGTGACCGCCGAGCAGGTCGACGCCGTCGCCCGCGACCGGATCGCCGCCGCGGGCTGGGGCGAGCACTTCATCCACCGCACCGGGCACGGCATCGGCCTGGACACCCACGAGGCGCCCTACATCGTCGCGGGCAACGACCTGCCGCTGGAGGCCGGCATGGCGTTCTCCGTCGAGCCGGGCATCTACCTCGCCGGGCGCGCGGGCGCGCGCATCGAGGACATCGTGGTCTGCACCGACGAGGGCGTCCGCGTCCTGAACAACGGTCCCCGTGGGCTCGTCGTCCTCCCCGGCTGAGGCGGGCGGGGAGCCGGCCTCCGACGTCGACCGGAAGCTGCTCGCCGCCCTCGCCCGCGACGGGCGCGCCAGCTACACCGAGCTGGCCGAGCGGGTGGGCCTGTCGGTGTCCGCGGTGCACCAGCGCGTGCGCCGCCTGGAGCAGCGGGGGCTGATCACCGGCTACCGCGCCACCGTCGACGCGCGGCTGCTCGGGCGGGGGCTGACGGCGTTCGTGGCCATCACCCCGCTGGACCAGGCCCAGGCCGACGACGCCCCGGGGAAGCTGGTGCACCTCGACGCGATCGAGGCCTGCTACTCGGTGGCGGGGGTGGAGAGCTACCTGCTCAAGGTGCGGGTGGCCTCGCCGGAGGCGCTCGAGCAGCTGCTGCGCGACATCCGCACGACGGCGAACGTCAGCACCCGCACCACCGTCGTGCTCTCCACCTTCTACGAGGACCGCCCGCCGGTCTGAGACGCCGGCGCACGTCCGGGGGCGACGTCCCATCTCCCCACGACCGTTATCCCCAACTACCGCGTCAGCCGACGCTTGACGGAAAGCACAGTTGCCGGGGAAGGGGCGCGGCGGGTGGACACCGCCGTCGAACGTGTGTTCGCATGGACCCCGTGCGGTGGGAGGGGCAGCGGCTCGACGCCGAGGAGGGCGGCCTCCTCCCGGGGATGCCGAGCGCGCGGGGCCTGCTGCGCAGCGTCCAGGTGCCGGAGTTCCCCGGTGTGACGTTGCACGAGGTGCTGTCCCGGTCGGCGCTGAACAAGGTGCCCGACGGTTCGCGGGTGCCCTTCGGCTACACGATCAACCCGTACCGGGGCTGCCTCCACCAGTGTGTGTACTGCCTGGCCGGCGACACCCTGGTCCTGATGGCCGACGGCAGCCAGCGTCCCATCGCCGACCTCCGGGTGGGGGACCGCATCATCGGCACCGAGCGGCGCGGCACGTACCGCCATTACGTCGAGACCGAGGTGCTCGCGCACTGGAGCACGGTGAAGCCGGCACACCGCGTCACCCTCGGCGACGGGACCCAGATCGTCGCGAGCGGCGACCACCGCTTCCTCACCACGGGAGGCTGGGCCCACGTCGCGGACACGATGGCCGGTCGCCGGAACCTGAGCACCGACGACGTGCTCCTGGGCGTGGGTCGGTCGGACACCGCAGTGACCGTCGGCGCGGCCGTCAGGAGCGACGCGGACCTACGGGTCACCGGGCTCCGCGACCTGGGCGTCGAGATGCCCATGTTCGACATCACCACGGGCACCGGTGACTTCGTCGCCAACGGGGTCATCAGCCACAACTGCTTCGCTCGGAAGACGCACGAGTGGTTGGACCTGGACAGCGGCCGCGACTTCGACACCCAGATCGTCGTCAAGACCAACCTCGTCGAGGTGCTGCGCCGGGAGCTGGCCAAGCCGTCGTGGCGACGCGAGCACGTGGCCCTGGGTACCAACACCGACCCCTACCAGCGGGCCGAGGGCCGCTACCGACTCATGCCCGGCGTCATCCGGGCGCTCGCCGACTCGGGGACGCCGTTCTCGATCCTCACCAAGGGCACACTGGCCCGCCGCGACGTCCCGCTGCTGGCCTCCGCCGCCCGCGACGTGCCCGTCGGCTTCGGCGTCTCGCTGGCCATCTGGGACGACGACCTGCACGCGAGCCTCGAGCCCGGCGTCCCCTCGCCGCGCGCCCGGCTCGACCTGGTCCGCGCCGTCACCGACGCGGGACTGCCGTGCGGGGTGTTCCTCGCGCCGGTGCTGCCCGGGCTCACCGACCGGCTGGCCGACCTCGACGCCGCCCTCGGGGAGGTCGCCGCCGCCGGCGCCACCGGGGTGACGGTCGTGCCGCTGCACCTGCGCCCCGGCGCCCGCGAGTGGTTCTCCGCCTGGCTGGCCCGCGAGCACCCCGCCCTCGTCCCGCGCTACCGGCAGCTCTACCGCGGCGGCGCTTACGTGCCCGCGGAGTACCGGGCGTGGCTGGCCCGGCGCGTGGCGCCGCTGCTGCGCCGGCACGGCCTCGACGGGCACCCCGGCGGCCAGGCGCGCGGCGTGCCGGGCGAGGCGCCGTCGGGGGTGCCCGGCGACGACGAGGCGGGCTTCCCGGCGGGCAGCCTGCCCGCCGTGCGTCCCGCGGCGCCCGCTCCCGCCCGGCGGGGGAGGGGACGGGCGGCCGTGCGCGACGACGCCGTCCCGGGGCAGCTCGCCCTGATCTGAGGCCGGGCGCGGCTCAGCGCCCGGGCGCCGGCGGGGCGGCGGCCTTGTTGGCCCGCGCGGCCCGCTCGGCGCGCACCGCGCCGCGGGCGGCGACCGGCTCGGCGCCGCCGGCCAGCGCGAGGCGGCGGAAGGAGTCGTAGGACAGCGTCTCGTAGACGGCGGCCAGCGCGTCGGCCCGCGCCCGCCCGCCGCCCGTCGTCGTCCCGCGCAGGTGCAGCGCGGTGCGGACGGCGTGCTTGGCGAAGGTCACCTGCAGCGCCTGGCTGGACAGCCGGCCGCCCACCTCGGAGGAGAAGCCGGGGCCGCGGCGCAGCGCCGGCAGCACCCACGGGCTGCGCTCCAGGGCCGGGAACCGGTTGCGGACGTCCTCCCAGGCGTGCCAGGCCCGCAGCGCGCCGGGCACCGACCACTCGCCGTCCTCGGTGCGCACCAGCAGCCGGCGGGCGGTCGGGTGCACCTGCTCGCGGCGCAGGTCGCGGAAGGTGCCCACCGGGGCCGGCCAGTGCAGGGCGATCGCGCACCAGACGACCGTGCGCAGGTGCTCGGGCTGCTCGCTGCGCACCTCGCACAGGGGCCTCAGGTCGAGCGTGCGGGGATCGGGCTCCGGCGTCGGCGGGGTGGGCAGGGGGACGCCGCCGTAGCGGGCCACCTTGCTGTACAGCGTGACGGTCGCGGGCTTCCACCCGCGCGCCGCGGCCACGTCGTCCATGCCGCCGGTGGCAAGCTCCTCCGGGCCCAGTCCCAGCTCCAGGGCGGCGTCGACCAGTCGGCGCCACTGGACGGCGTAGCCCTCGGGAGGCACCAGCCGCTGCCAGGCGCGGGCCGCCGGGACCGACGGCATCTCCGGGAGCGGGCCCTGCCAGGTGCGGCTCACGAGTCCCATCCTACGCCGTTATGCCCAACAAATGTGCACCACCTCAGGTGGTGGGACCGCAGGCGGCGCCTCCGGCGCCGGAAGCAGTGACCCCGCCGGGGAGCAGACGCGACCGGGCCCGGGAAGGATGTCCCGGTGCGCACGGTCGGGGTCGAGGAGGAGCTGCTGGTCGTCGACCCGTCGGGCACGCCGGTGCCCCGCGGCCCGGAGGCGCTCGCGGTGGCCTCCCGCCGGGGGGAGGGGGAGACGCCCGAGGAGCACGAGCGCGACGACGGCGCGGGGGAGCGGCCCGGCCACCTGGTGCCCGAGCTCAAGCAGGAGCAGGTGGAGCTCGGCACCCGGGTGTGCACCGGCCTCGACGAGGTGACGCGGGAGCTGCGGTTCTGGCGGGGCCGGGCCGACGCGGCGGCGCGCGCGGTGGGCGCCCGGGTGGCGGCGCTGGCGAGCTCGCCGGTCGCCGTGGACCCCGAGCCGACGCCCGGGGCGCGCTACGCCGAGATGGAGGAACGCTTCGGGCTGATCGCCACCGACCAGCTCACCTGCGGCTGCCACGTGCACGTGTCGGTCGACGGCGACGAGGAGGGCGTGGCCGTCCTCGACCGGATCCGGGTCTGGCTGCCGGTGCTGACGGCGCTGACCGCCAACTCCCCGTTCTGGCTGGGGCGCGACAGCGGCTACGCCAGCTACCGCTCGCAGGCCTGGGACCGCTGGCCCTCCTCGGGCCCCACGGAGGTGTTCGGCGACGCCGCCACCTACGCCCGGGTGGTCGACGACCTCGTGGCCACCCGGACGATCGTCGACGCCGGCCAGGTCTACTTCGCCGCCCGCCTCTCCCGAAGCTGGCCCACGGTGGAGGTGCGGGTCGCCGACGTGGCGCTGCGGGTGGAGGACGCCGTCACGCACGCCGGGCTGGTGCGTGCGCTGGTGGACACCGCGGCGCGCGAGTGGCGGGAGGGCCGGCCGGCCCCGGCGGTGCGCGGCGAGGTGCTGCGGGTGGCGGCCTGGCGCGCCGGCCGCTCGGGGACCGGCGGGGAGCTCGTCCACCCGCTCACCGGGCGTCCGGAGCCCGCGGCGGACGTCGTCGCGGCGCTGCTGGCGCACGTGGGCCCGGCGCTGGACGCCTCCGGGGACCGGCGGCGGGTCGAGGACGGCGTGCGGGCCGTGCTGGACCGCGGCACCGGCGCGGACCTGCAGCGCCGGGTGTACCGGGAGACCGGGGACCTGGCGGCGGTGGTGCGGGCGGCGGCGGACCTCACCGTCGTCCGCTGACCCCCCAGGTGGTGGGCAGGTGGCGCCCAGGCGCGCCGGTTATCGTCCCGCCATGTACACCGCGAGCTGGCGTGACGTCGTCCGGCGCGACCTGTTCGGCCCCCGGCCGGAGCGCGGCGACTGGCCCTACCGGCTGGTCGTCCGCGTCACCCTGGTCATCTTCCGGCTGCTGCGACTGCGCTTCGACGTCCGGGGGTCGGAGCACGTGCCGGCGTCCGGCGGCGCGGTGATCTGCAGCAACCACGTCAGCTACCTCGACTTCACCTTCCTCGGCCTCGGCGCGCTGCCGCGGCACCGGCTGGTGCGCTTCATGGCCAAGGCGTCGGTGTTCGGCCACTGGTTCGCCGGGCCGTTCATGCGGGCGATGCGGCACATCCCGGTCGACCGCAAGGCCGGCGCCGCGGCCTTCGACGCCGCCGTCCGGGCGCTCAAGGACGGCCAGGTGGTCGGCGTGTTCCCCGAGGCCACGATCAGCCAGAGCTTCACCGTCAAGGAGCTCAAGGCCGGTGCCGCCCGCATGGCCATCGACGCGCAGGTGCCGATCCTCCCGGCCGCGGTGTGGGGCGGGCACCGGGTGGCCACCAAGAAGCGGCCGGTCGACCTCACCCGCGGCCGCGCGGTGACCGTCGTGTTCGGCGATCCGATCGTGCCCGAGCCCGGCGAGACGCCGCCGGCGCTGCTGGCCCGCACGAAGGTCGCCATGGAGGCGCTGCTGGACGAGGCGCAGCGCACCTACCCGCAGCAGCCCGAGGGGCCCGGCGACACGTGGTGGGTGCCGGCGCACCTGGGCGGCACCGCCCCCACGCCGCAGGAGGCCGCCCAGCGCGACAGCGCCGACGCCGCGGGCGCCCGGGTGCGGGCGCGCACGTCGCGCCGGGCGCGGCTGCGGGCCCGCCTCTCCGGGCGGCGCCGTCCGCCGACGGCCGCCGCCTGAGCGGCGGCTACTCGACCACCGGCGGGGCCATGAGCCGGAACGCCTCGAGCTCGACGTCGTACCAGCGGCGCATCCGGCCCAGCGGCTCCATGCCGAGCCGGCGGCACACCGCCAGCGACGGCTCGTTGCCGGGCCGGACGACGGCGTAGACCTCCGGCAGCCCGGCGCCGAAGGCCCGTTCGACGACGGCGCGCGCGGCCTCTGTGGCGTAGCCGCGGCCCCAGCAGTCGGGGTGCAGGTGCCAGCCGACCTCCACCTCGCCGACGCCGTCGGGCAGCGGCTTGAGCAGCACCGTGCCGGCCACGACCGGCGGATCGGCGCGCACCTCCACCGCCCAGCACCCGAAGCGCGGGTCGGCGCGGCTGACCTCCGCCCATCGGGCGACGAGCTCCACCGGCCCCACCGACGGGCTGCCGCCGAGCCACCGGGTGACCTCGGGCCGGCCGTAGATGTCGGTGAGCCGGGCCAGGTCGTCGCGGCGGGTGGTCCAGGCACGCAGCCGCAGGCGCGGGGTGAGCAGCTCCCCGTCCGGCACCGCTCCTGCCTACCGCCGCGGTCGGCCCGCGGCCACCCGGGAGCGGGCCGGGGGGAGGCCGGCCGGAGGCCGTTGCCATGCTGCTGCCGTGGACCTGCTGATCACCGACGTCACCGTCGGCGACCGCCCCGGCCGCGCGGTGGCCGTCGCCGACGGCGCGATCGCCTGGCTCGGCGACGCGGGCGACGCGCCGCGGGCCGGCCGCACGGTCGCGGGGGACGGCGCGCTGCTGACCCCGGCGTTCGTCGACGCGCACGTGCACGCGACGGCGACGGGCCTGGCGCTGACCGGTCTCGACCTCCACTCGAGGTCGAGCGTCGCCGAGGCGGTGGACGCCGTCGCCGCCGCGCACCGCACCGCTCCGGCCGGGGTGCTGCTGGGCACCGGGTGGGACGAGACCGGCTGGCCGGAGGGCCGGGGGCTCACGCGCGCCGACCTGGACGCCGTCGTCGGGGACCGCCCGGTCTACCTGGCGCGGGTCGACGTCCACTCGGCGACCGTCTCCACGGCGCTGCTCGACCGGGTGCCCGGGATCCGCGAGCTGCCCGGGTTCTCCGCCGACGGGCAGCTGCGCCTCGACGCCCACCACGCCGCCCGGCAGGCCGCCTACGGGGCGGTCACGGCGGCGCAGCGGGAGGTCGCGCAGGCCGCCACCCTGGACGCGGCCTCCCGCCTGGGCATCGGCACGGTGCACGAGATGGCCGGGCCCGAGGTGTCCGGCGCCGACGACCTGCGCGCGCTGCTGGCGCTGGCCGCCGGGCGGCCCGGTCCCCGGGTGCTCGGCTACTGGGGGGAACTCGCCGAGCGGGGCGGGCTGGACCTGGTGCGCGAGCTCGGGCTGGCCGGCGCCGGCGGGGACCTGTTCTGCGACGGCGCCCTCGGCTCGCACACCGCCGCCCTGTCGGCGCCCTACCGCGACCGGCCCGACACGACCGGGGTCCTGCGCTTCGAGACCGCGCAGCTGGTCGACCACGTGCGCGCCTGCACCGCCGCCGGCGTCCAGGCCGGGTTCCACGTCATCGGCGACGCCGCCGTCGACCAGGTGCTCGACGCCGTCGGCGCGGTCGTCGACGAGCTCGGCCTCGCCACCGTGCGGGCCTGCCGGCACCGCCTGGAGCACGTGGAGATGACCTCACCCGAGGCGGTCGAGCGGATGCGCGCCTGGGGGATGGTGGCCAGCGTGCAGCCGGCCTTCGACGCCGCGTGGGGCGGGGACGCCGGGATGTACGCCGAGCGCCTCGGCGTCGAGCGGGCGCTGGGCACCAACCCGTTCGCCGACCTCGCCGACGCCGGGGTGGCCCTGGCGCTGGGCAGCGACGCCCCGGTGACGCCGATGGACCCGTGGGGCGGGGTGCACGCCGCCGTCGACCACCACGAGCGCGCCTCGGGCCTGCGCCCGTTCGACGCCTTCGACGCGGCCACCCACGGCGGCTGGCACGCCGTCCGGGCCGAGCACCCGGCCGGTCCGCTGGCGGTCGGCGCCCCGGCCGACCTCGCCCTGTGGGCCACCGAGGGCACCCTCTCCGCCGTGCTGGCCGGGCGCGCCCGCCCCCGCTGCTCCGGCCTGGTGGTGGCCGGGCGGGTGCCGCCGCTGTAACGGGGCGACGCCCGCGCGGGTGCGGTCGCCGCACCGGCGGGGGACACCGCAGGCGGGGCGGCCGGTCCCGCCCGCCGGGGTGGGAGACTGTCCGGCGGGCCACGCCGTGGTCCGCGCCCGCGCAGCGGCGGGCGCACGGTGCAGCCCGGACCCGGTCCGCGGCGCGATGTCGCGGGGAGGCCGGCGGTGCCACCAGCAGCCGCGACGGACACGCTCGACGCGGCTCCCGGCGCGTCCGGGCAGCCGGCGGGGCGCCGGCCCGCACGGCGGTGGCCCTGGCGGACGGCGCTGGCCGCAGCGGGCGGGGTCGCGCTGCTGTTCGCCTTCCCCGGCTGGTCGCTGACCGGGCTGGCCGTGCTGGGCCCCGCCGCCCTGGCCCTGGCCGTCCACGGGCAGCGGGCCCGCGCCGGCGCGTGGCTGGGCCTGGTGTCCGGCCTGGCGTTCTTCGTGCCCCTGCTGTCGTGGAGCGGCACCTACGTCGGGGCGTTCCCCTGGCTGGCGCTGGCGGTCTCCCAGGCGCTGTTCCTCGCCGCGCTCGGCGCGGCCACCGCGGCGGTCTCGCGCTCCCGGCTGTGGCCGCTGTGGACCGCGGCGCTGTGGGTGCTCGACGAGGCGCTGCGCGGCCGGCTGCCCCTGGGCGGCTTCCCGTGGGGACGGCTGGGGTTCAGCCAGACCGACGGGCCGTTCCTGTCCCTGGCCGCCTACGGCGGGGTGCCGCTGGTCGGCTTCGCCGTCGCCCTCACCGGGGCGCTGCTGGCCGCCGCCGTCCTGGCGCTCGCGCGGGCGTGGCGGGCGGCCGGCGGGGACCCGGCCGGGCGGGCGCCTGCGGTGCGGGCCGCGGCCGCGCTGGTCGCCGGCGTGCTCGCCGTCCCCCTGGTGGGTGCGGTGGCGTGGTTGCCGCTGCCGGGGCGCTCGCTCACCGACGGCGGGCCGACCGTGACCGTCGCCGTCGTGCAGGGCGACGTCCCCGAGGCGGGCCTGGAGTTCAACGCCCGCCGCCGGGCGGTCCTGGACAACCACGTGCAGCAGACGATGGACCTCGCCACCCGGGTGGCGGCCGGCGACGAGGCGCAGCCGGACCTGGTGGTGTGGCCGGAGAACAGCTCCGACATCGACCCCTACACCAACGACGACGCCGCCCGGGCGATCAGCCGGGCCGCCGGGGCGGTCGGCGCGCCGATCCTGGTCGGCGCCGTCGTCGAGGGCCCGGGGGAGTACCTGAGCAACACCGGCATCGTCTGGGAGCCCGAGGACGGGCCTGGTGACACCTACGTCAAGCGCCACCCGGTGCCGCTGGCCGAGTACGTCCCGGCGCGCGCGTTCTTCCGGTTCTTCAGCGACAAGGTCGACCTGGTCCGCCGGGACTTCACCAAGGGCACCGAGGTCGGCGTCCTCGACATGGGCGGCGCCCGGGTGGGCGACGTCATCTGCTTCGAGGTGGTCTACGACTCCCTGGTGGCCGACACCGTCGACGCCGGTGCCGAGCTGCTCGTGGTGCAGACCAACAACGCCACCTTCGGCTACACCGACGAGAGCGCCCAGCAGGTGGCCGCCGCCCAGGTGCGCGCGGTCGAGTTCGGCCGGTCGGTGGCGCTCGCCTCCACCAGCGGCATCTCCGCCGTCATCGCGCCCGACGGCTCGCTGGTGCGCTCCTCGCAGCTGTTCACCTCCGCGGTGTTCGTCGAGGAGATCGCCCGCCGCGACGGCGCCACCCTGGCCCAGCGGCTGGGCGCCGCCCCCGAGTGGGCCCTGAGCGCCCTGGGCGCCGGCGCGGTGCTCGCCGTCGCCGTCCCGGCCCTGCGCGCCCGCCGGAGCCGGCGGTGAGCGCGGGGCAGCGGGTCCTCGTCGTCATCCCCACCTACGACGAGGTGGAGAACCTCGAGCCGATCCTCGACCGGCTGCACGCCGCCGTCCCCGACGCGCACGCCCTGGTGGTCGACGACGGCTCCCCGGACGGCACCGGCGAGCTGGCCGAGAAGATCGCCGCGCAGGACCCGCGGGTGCACGTGCTGCGGCGCACGGAGAAGTCGGGCCTGGGCCCGGCCTACGTGGCCGGGTTCCGCTGGGGCCGCGCGCACGGCTACGACGTGCTGGTGGAGATGGACGCCGACGGCTCGCACCACCCCGAGCAGCTGCCGCTGCTGCTGGCGCGGCTGGCGGACGCCGACCTGGTGCTCGGGTCGCGGTGGGTGCCCGGCGGGCGGGTGGAGGACTGGCCGCGGCGTCGGCTGCTGCTGTCCCGCCTGGGCAACCGCTACACCCGCTGGGCGCTGCGCCTGCCCCTGGCCGACGCCACCGGCGGGTTCCGCGCCGTCCGCGGGGAGCTGGTGGACCGGCTGCCCTTCGACGAGGTGGCCAGCCAGGGCTACTGCTTCCAGGTCGACTGGGCGTGGCGGGCGGTCCGCGCCGGCGCCCGGGTGGCCGAGGTGCCGATCACCTTCAGCGAACGCGAGTTCGGCAGGAGCAAGATGACCGCCTCGATCGTTGAAGAGGCGTTGGTGCGGGTCACGTGGTGGGGCCTGCAGGACCGGCTGGCCGACCGCCTGCCGGGCCGGGTCCCCCGCGCCGTGCCAGGACGGGTCCGCGACGGCGGGCGGTCCAGCGAGGTCCGGTAGGCGGACCCGGGCCGCCCGCGAGGCCGGACCGAGGAGAGCCGTGGGACGGGCTGTGGGACGGGCTGTGGGACGACGCGTACGGGTGCTGGCGGGGCTGTGGGCCCTCGCCGAGGTCGCCGTCTTCGTGCTGATCGCCAGCTGGATCGGGGTGGGCGCCACCGTGCTCGCGGCGCTGGCCACCACCGTGCTGGGCTGGGCGCTGCTGGCGCGCCAGGGCACCCGCGCGCTGGAGGCGCTGCGCGAGCGGGCCGTGGCGCACCGGCCGCCGGGGCGTGCCGCCTCCGACGCGGGCCTGGTCGCCGTCGGCGGCGGGCTGATGGTGCTGCCGGGGTTCCTGTCCGACGTCGTCGGGCTGCTGTGCCTGCTGCCGCCCACCCGCCCGCTGGTGCGCGCCGCCGTGGGCCGCGGGCTGGCCGCCCGGCTGGGGCTGTCGGCCGCCGGCCCCGTGCGGGTGCGCAGCACCCGGGTGCCCGGCGCGTCCGGTGCGACCGCCTCGGGGGCCCGGGTGCGGGTGATCGAGGGCGAGGTGGCCGGCGACGTGGTCGACGCCGGCCACCGGCCCTGAGGCCGCGGGCCCGCCGGCCGCCACCGGCCCGGGACGCGGAACGGCCCCGGTGGGGAGTCCCACCGGGGCCGTTCCGCTGCGTGCTGGGGTCAGCTGGCGCGGGTCCGCCGGCCGCGCAGTACCTCGAGACGCTCGGCCAGGACCTCCTCGAGGTCCTCGACGGAGCGGCGCTCCAGGAGCATGTCCCAGTGCGTCCGCGGCGGCTTGACCTTCTTGGGAGCCGGCTCCGCGCCGCCGACCAGCTTGGCCGCCGAGCCGTCGAACTTGCACTCCCAGGTGTCGGGCACCTCGGCGTCGTCCGCGAACGGCACGGTGAACTGGTGACCCGAGGGGCACTTGTACTCGACGTACTGCCGCTCGATCGGCGCGGTGTTCCGCTCGGTCTCGTAGCTCACGCTGCCCAGTCGGCTGCCGCGCAGGGAACGCTCGCCCATGGCACACCGTCCTCTCGTGCTGGTGGTGTCGGTCAGGACTCCTCGCTGCAGGGGGTACCCACTGCAGGAGGGAGTCAAGGAGACCAACGGCGGATTTCGCGGAGAGATTCCGCTGAGTCGGTTCCCCATCATCGCATGGAGTGGTATCGGGGCACCCACCGCCCCTCCGAGGGGTGAGCGAGGGCACCCCGCCGGGGGATCAGGGCAGGGCGAGCTGCCCCGGCCCGGCCGCCCCGGGGCCCAGCAGACCCAGCACGTGGTGCCGGCGGCACAGCACCTGGTAGTGCACCTCCGGCTCCGACGCCGACGCCTCCGGGGCCGGGGTGGGCGCGGTGTCGGCGACGACGACGGTGGCGCCCTCGCGCACCATCTGCCCGTCGACGACGCGGGCGTTGAGCAGCCCCGGCGCGCCGCACCAGCACAGCACCTCGACCTGGATCCGCTGCACGTCGTCGGCCACCTCGAGCAGCCGCTGGGTGCCGGGGAACAGCCGGGCGCGGAAGTCGGTGGTCAGGCCGAAGGCGTAGACGTCGACGTGCGAGGCGTCGACGAGCTCGGCGAGCTGGTCGACCTGCCCCGGGGTGAGGAACTGCGCCTCGTCGACGATCAGGTAGTCCACCCGGGTGCCGTCGGCCCACCGGCTGCGCACCAGCAGCAGCAGGTCGGTCCCGGCGTCCACCTCGACCGCCTCGCGCGCCAGCCCGACGCGGGAGGTGATCCGCGGCCGGGCCGAGCGGTCGCCCTGGGTGAGCAGCAGCCCCGAGCGGCCCTGCCGGCTCTGGTTGTGGTCGACCTGCAGCGCCAGCGTGGACTTGCCGCAGTCCATCGGGCCGTGGAAGAAGCGCAGGTGCGCCGGGGCCGGGGCGCGGCGCCGGTTCCCGGCCGCGGGCACCACCGCCGGCGACACCGCCGGCGACACCGCCGGCGACGCCTCCGGGTCGCTCACAGCCGCTCCGGCGGGGTGTTGCCGGCCGCGACCACCGCCCGCCGCACGGGCAGGCGCAGCAGCAGCAGGAACCCGGCGACGAAGAACACGACCAGGCTGATGATCGCGTACCGGTAGGAGCCGGTGAGCTGGTAGGTCAGGCCGAAGGCCAGCGGCCCGAGCCAGCTGGTCCCGCGGTCGCTGATCTCGTAGAAGCTGTAGTACTCCGCCTCCCGGCCGGCCGGGATGAGGTGGCTGAACAGCGACCGGGACAGCGCCTGGGTGCCGCCCTGCACCAGCCCGATGACGGCGGCCAGCGCGTAGAACTGCGCCACCGCGCCCTCCTGCAGCCAGTAGGCCGCCACGAGCACCGCCGTCCATGCCACCAGGCAGCCGAGCACGGTGCGCTTGGCTCCGTAGCGGGCGGCCACCCGGCCCAGGCCCAGCGCCCCGAAGACGGCGACCACCTGGACCATGAGGATCGCCCCGGTGAGCACCGACTGCGACAACCCCAGCTCCTCGCTGGCGTACGTGGCCGACAGCGAGATGACGGTCTGCACGCCGTCGTTGAACAGCAGGTACGCGCCGAGGAACCACAGCGTCAGCGGGAACGCCCGCATCCCCTTGAGCGTCGCCCACAGCTGCCGGAAGCCGCTGCTGCCGACGCCGCCGTGCGCCGCGACCGGCGGCCGGTCGCGCAGCAGCGTGACCGTGACGAGGGTGAACAGGCCCCACCACAGGCCCGCCGTCGCCAGGCAGATGCGCACCGCCTCGCCCTCGGTGAGCCCGAGCGACCCCGCCCCGAGGAACAGCCCGAGGTGGACGGCGAGCAGCAGCGCGCCGCCGACGTAGCCGAACGCCCACCCGCGGCTGGAGACGGCGTCGCGCTCGTCGGGCCCGGCGAGGTCGGGCAGCCACGAGTAGTACACGACGGTGGCCGCGCCGAAGGCGACGTTGGCGACGACGAACAGCGCCGCGCCCAGCAGGTACCGGCCGTCGGCGACGAAGAACAGGCAGGTGGCGGCCAGCGCGCCGAGCAGCGCGAGCGCGCCGAGCAGCTGCCGCTTGCGCCCGCTGCGGTCGGCGACGGCGCCGGTGAGCGGCAGCACCACGACCTGCAGGACGACGGAGAACGACAGCACGTAGGAGAACCAGCTGCCCGGCGGGATGGACAGGCCGAGGAACGGCAGCCGGCCGTCGGCGCCGGCGGCCTGCTCGGCCACGCCGGTCAGGTAGGGCCCGAGGAAGACCGTGGTGACGCTGGTGTTGAACACCGACATCGCCCAGTCGTAGGAGTACCAGCCGAAGCGCTCGCGGCGCAGCGCGCGGTCGGCGGGGCCGGGAGCGGCCTGGAGGTCGGGCGCGGTCACGGCCGCAGGGTGCCAGCCGCGGGACGGCACTTCCAGCACCGGCCCGTCACGGGATGTCCTCGGGCACCACGCCGCCCGGGAAGGCCGCCCTCCCCGTCGTGGGCCGGGTCGGGTCCGGGCGCAGCGGCCGGCTCGCCGCGCGCAGCGGCACCAGGCCGCGGGTGATCGCCGCGGCGATGCGCATCCGCGCCCGGTTGGCGTCGCCCACGCGGCCCACCTCGAGGTCCTCCATGAAGACCGGCGGGCCGACGTGCACCCGCAGCACCGGCCGCCGCACCAGCGACCGGGCCAGCGTGCGCAGCTTCCCCCAGTCGTTGCCGTACTGCAGCACCTCCTGGGCGCCCCACTGGCTCACCGGCAGGACGGGCACACGCACCCCGAGGGCCAGCCGGGCCATGCCGGTGCGCCCGCGCTCGGGCCAGCCGTCGGGGTCGAGACCCACCCGGCCCTCGGGATAGGCGACGACGTGCCCGCCGTGCACCAGCGCCACCTCGGTGACCCGGGCCGCGTGCCGGGCGTCCTCGGTGCCGCGGTCGACGCGGATGCCGCCGGCGCGCTCGAGCAGCGGCCCGGCGACCGGCGCGGAGATGATCCCGCCGGTGGCCATGATCCGCGGGACGACGCCGAGGCGGTGCAGGGCGACGGCGATCAGGAACGGGTCGAAGTCGCCGACGTGGTTGGCCGCGAGCAGCAGGGGCCCGCGGCGCAGCTCCTCGGGGATCCCCCCGGTGACCTCCACCCGCCCGAACAGGTCGACCAGCCACGAGAACCGCCGCAGCAGGAACAGCCAGAACCACCACGGCGGCGCCGCGGCGATCGCCAGCTCGCGGGCGAACCACTCGGGGTCGCCGTCGCGCAGGATGCCCTCGAGGTGGTCGGGCAGCGGCGGGGGAGCCGGCCGCCACTGCCGCCACTGCCGCCACCCCGCCGGCGGCCGCTCGCGCGAGCCGCTCACCGGCCCACCCACTGCCCCCGCGCCTCCAGCAGCTCCTTCAGCATCGCCGGGCGGTCGGTCATGATGCCGTCGACGCCGAGGTCGAGCATCGCCGTGGCCTCCTCGACCGTGTCGACGGTCCACACGTGCACCTGCAGGCCGCGGGCGTGCGCGGCGGCGACGAACCGCTCGTCCACCAGCGCCCGCCCGCCCAACTGCAGCGGCACCTGCGCGCAGCCGGCCTGCATCCGGACCAGCCCGGCCGCGCGCGGCGAGTACGACGACAGGCGCAGCGCGGCCACCCCGCGCGGACCCAGTGACGTGCACACCGTCGGGCCGAGCAGCCGGCGGGCGGCCGCCACCCGGGCGTCGGAGAACGAGCCGAGGCAGACCCGGTCGAGCACGTCCATGCGGCGCAGCACCCGCACCAGCGGCGCCAGGACCCCGGCGGCCTTGATGTCCAGGTTGAACCGGACGTCGGGCCAGGCGCCGAGCAGCTCCTCCAGCCGCAGGATCGGCTCCCGGCCGCCGATGCGGGCCTCGCCGACCTCCGCCCACGGCAGCTGCTCGACGCGGCCCGAGCGGTCGGTGACCCGGTCGAGCGCGGGGTCGTGGAAGACGACCGGCACGCCGTCGGAGGTCACCCGCACGTCGGTCTCCAGGTACCGGTAGCCCATCGCCACGCAGGCCGCGAAGGCCGGCATGGTGTTCTCCAGGTGCTCGATCGCGCCACCCCGGTGGGCCATCGCCAGGGGGGTCGGCCCCTCGAGGAAGGCGAACCGGGCGGGAGGCACGGGCGACACGCTAGTGCGGGCCCCCGACACGCCGACCGGCCCCATCACGAGGTGCCTCCCGGGCGTGTCACGCCGGACTGTCGGTGGGGCCGTCTAGCGTCGCGGCCGTGGCAGAGCAGCAGGTCCGCGGCGCCGCCGCGGGAACGGTCGGGAAGGCGGTCAGGACGTCGGCGGAGCGGGACACCGGCGAGCAGGGGAGCGGCACCGAGCGCCGGTGCGGCTGGTGCCGGCGGGTGCTCCCGCAGGCCGGGTCCGTCGGCCGGCCGCGCCTGTACTGCGGGCAGGCGTGCCGGCAGCGTGCCTACGAGCAACGGTCGGCGACGGCCAAGGCCGGCCTGTCCGACGACGTGGTGCTCGTCAAGCGCGCCGAGCTCGACGGCCTGCAGGACCGGCTGTTCCAGCTGCGCTGCGCCCTCGAGGACGTGCAGACGCTCCTGGGCGAGCGGCACACCAAGGCCGAACTCGAGCAGTCGCTGGCCGACGTGGTGCGCTCGACGGGGCGGCTCGACCGGCTCTGGGTCACCGAGCGCGCCGGCTGACGCGTGCGCCGGGCCCGGTCGCCGTACCGGGTCCCGGCGTCCGGCTCGTACTGTCCGGCCCCGGGACGGGACGTCAGTCCGGGTCCTGCGTGTCGTCGTCCTGGTCCTCGGGCGCGCCCGGGTCCGGGTTGCTGTTGTCCGGCAGGTTGTCCTGCGACTCCTCCGAGGGGTCGTCGCCGCTGGTGTTCTCGCTGTCGTCGGTGGTGCCGTCGTTCTGGGTGTCGCCGGCCGCGTTGCAGGCCGTGAGCGTGGCGCCGCCTCCGAACAGCGCCAGCGCGGTCATGAGTGCTGCGATCGGACGTCGGAGTTCCATGCGTCGACCCTAGGCAGGCAGCGGGCGGGCCGCCCGTCGAAGCACCGACATCACCGTCCTTGCGTCACAGTGACGGAAGGACGGTGATGTCGCGGGACCCGGGGAGGGGCTGGTGGACGGCGGCAGGAGCGGGATGTCGCCGTCGAGATGATCACCGGGCGGTGCGGGGGCCGTCGGACGGGGCCGCAGTGAGCGGTCGGCACGCGAGCCGGCGACCGGCCCGGGTCGGGAGTGAGGTGGCCGGGGTGCCGACCGGGCGCCCAGGAGCTCAGGAGTCGGTCGGCCGACGGCCGGCCGCCGGGCGCACCGGACCGGCGGCCGCGGCGCGGTGTCCGGAGTCCGGGTCGGCACCTCGACCGGCGGGACCCGGACCGGGCCCGACGGCGGCGCCCGGCCGCAGCGACCCGACGTCGACGGGAGGGCGTGCACCGGGCTGGCCCGGTCGTCGGTGGTCGGTCCTCGGGTGTCGACCCGAGGGGCCCGGTGGCGAGCCGGATCAGCCCCCCCTCGGAGCCTGTGCCCTTCACGCCGATAATGCACATTATGTCAACTAGTCCGGAGGGGACCCGCTCCCCACACCCCTGACCGCACCGTCATGCCCGCACCCGGACCCGCGGGTCGACCGCCGCTGCGGCGACGTCGGCCAGTGCGTTGGCCACGATGACCGCCGCGATCACGACCGTCGTCAGGCCGACGAGCATCGCCCGGTCCCGTCCCTGGATCGCCACGAGGATCGCACCGCCGACCCCCGGCATGCCGAACACACCCTCGACGACGATCAGCCCGACGAACAGCTGCCCCAGATTCGCCGCCACGTAGGTCACCACCGGCGTCAGCGCCGGCCGCAGCGCGTGCACGCCGACCACCCGCCACGGAGGCAGGCCGCGGCCCCGGGCGGCCAGCACGAACGGCGAGCGCAGCGTCTCCCCCACCTCGACCCGCGAGATGAGTGCGACGTACCCGGTCGACAGCGCCGCCAGGGCGAGCACGGGCAGCAGGTAGGCCGCCGGGTCGCCGGTGCGCCCGTTCACCGGCGCCCACCCGAGCTCGGAGACGAAGACGAACCGCAGCAGGTAGGCGGCCACCACGACCGGGGTGCCCACGAGCAGCGTCGCGACGGCGTACACACCCGTGCCGGTCCACCGCCCGCCCGTGGCCAGCGCGCCGGCCACCACACCGACGACGAGCTGCACCAGCACCGCACCGCCCAGCAGGACCGCGCTGACCGGTGCGGTGACCGCGACGACGTCCAGCACGGCCGGGCCGGGCACCACCGCGTCGCCGCGCAGGCTCGGCAGGCCACGCCCCCAGTCGCCGCTGAGCAGGTCGCGCAGGTACCGCCCGTACTGGACGGCCACGGGCTCGTCGAGGGAGTAGTCGCTGCGGATGCGGGCGTAGAGCTCGGGCGGCGGCGGGCGGAAGCCGAACAGTGCGCGCACCGGGTCCCCCGGCAGTTGCGTCACGGCGACGAAGACGAGGGTCACCGCCGCCCAGAGGCTGACCAGTGCCTGCCCGGACCGGCGGACGGCGAAGGCGAGCACGCCGCCCATCGTGGCAGGACGGTGATCACCACGGTCGACGGCGCCGCTCCGCCTCGGGCAGACTCCGCGCGTGCCGCCGTCCCTGCCGTCCGCGGACACCCCGACCGGTCGGCGCCGGTGGAACGCCCCGCTGGTGGTGGCCACGCTGCTGCTCACCGTGTTCGCGGCGATGGCGCTGGCGCCGGCGGCCCTCGCCCCGGCCGACCCCCGGTCCTGCGACCTGGCCGACTCGCTCGTCCCGCCGTCGTGGGCGCACCCCCTGGGCTTCGACCTCTTCGGCTGCGACCTGGCCGCGAAGGTGGTGTACGGCGCCCGGACGTCGCTGCTGCTGGTGGTGGCCGTCGTGGCGATCGCCGGGCCGGCCGCGCTGCTGCTCGGCACGCTGGCGGCCTACGCCGGCGGCTGGGTGGACGCGCTGGTCACCCGGGTCACCGACGTCTGGTCGGGCATCCCGCTGGTCCTGGGCGGGGTCATCCTGCTCAGCGCCACCGACCGACGCGGCGTCGCGCAGGTGGTCGTCGTCCTGGCCGCGTTCAGCTGGCCGCCCATGGTGCGGATCGTGCGGGCGAGCACCCGCCAGGTGCTGGCGCTCGACCACGTGACGGCGGCCCGCGCCCTCGGCGCCGGCCCCGTGCGGCTGCTGTGGCGGCACGTGCTGCCGTCCGCGGTGCGGCCGCTGCTCGTGTTCACCAGCGCCTACGCGGGCTTCCTCGTGTCCGCCGAGGCGATCCTGACCTTCGCCGGCGTCGGCCTGCAGCGGCCCACCGACTCCTGGGGCATCCTGCTCGAGCAGGGCGGCGAGGCGGCGTCGCGGGCGCCGCACGCACTGGTGGCGCCGAGCGTCGTGCTGGTCGTGGCCGTGGCCGCCTTCGTCCTCCTCGGCGAGGGCCTGCGCGCCACCGGCCGCGACGACGGGCGCCGATGAGTCCCGGCCGCCGGGCCGGTCAGCAGTGAGCCGCGTCGAACCCCGGAGGTCCCCGTGCCGAGCACCGTCCAGCCGATCCTGGCCACCCGCGACGTCGCGCGCCTGGTGCGCTTCTACGCGGGCGTCGCGGGCGCCGTCCCGACCGTGCGGGTGCCCGACGACGGTCCCGTCTTCTACCAGGGACTGCGGATCGGCGACTCCGACCTCGGCATCGTCGCCGACGACGGCGTCGCACCCGGCTCCCCCGGCCGCGTACTGGTGAGCATCGAGGTGGACGACGTCGACGTCGCCCTCCCCCGGGTCGGAGAGCTGGGCGGCGCGGTGGCCGGCCCGCCGGCCGACATGCCCTGGGGTCAGCGGGTGGCCCACGTCCAGGACCCGGACGGCAACGCGGTGAACCTGACCCGTACCCGGTAACTGCTCTCGACCGCGGGAGCCGGTCACGGCGCTGGCCCCAGATTCGTTGGGGATAACGGACACAGGAGGTCACGTGCGGCGGCGGCTCCGGGCCACCCGGGGTCAGTTCGTACCGTGCCCGCCACGCTGGATGAAGGCCGCCACGCCGTCGAGGTAGCAGCCCAGCGCGAAGGCGAACTCGGGGCCGAAGTCGTCGTAGCCCTCCGGCACCTCCTCCGGCCCGCCGGCCGGGCCGAAGGCGCCCGACGCCATCACCCGACTCAGGGACGGGTAGCGGGCCGGGTCGACCACCGAGGCCAGCGAGCGCGCGAAGCCCTCGCCGAAGGCGTCGGGGTCGGCGGCGTACCCGGCGGAGAGGTCCATCGACAGCCGGGCCTGCCCGTGCACGACGGGCATGAGCCCGAGGACGACGAGCACCTCGTCCTCCTCGGCCAGGCCGGAGCCCTCCAGCGCGCCGAGCGCCCGGTCGAACCACTCGAGGTTGCGCGGGCCGATGGGCGGCCCGACCAGCGGGATCTCGCGGTACCAGGGGTGGGCGCGGAACACGCCGAGGACGGCGAACGCCCAGGAGCTCAGCCGCTCCCGCCACGTCGCGCCGGCGAGCTCCGGCGGCGACCCCAGGGCGGCGTCGCCCATCAGCTGCAGCAGGTCGTCCTTGCTGTCGACGTGCCGGTAGAGCGACATGGGGGCGCTGCCGAGCTCGGCGGCCACCCGGGCCATGGA
Source organism: Geodermatophilus sp. SYSU D01119 (assembly GCF_054049975.1). NCBI lineage: Bacteria > Bacillati > Actinomycetota > Actinomycetes > Geodermatophilales > Geodermatophilaceae > Geodermatophilus > Geodermatophilus sp. SYSU D01119. Next base: position 69,988 of record NZ_JBJGYL010000018.1, read on the forward strand.
GACGGCGGCGAGCCCGTCGGCGTCCGCCACGCGGATCGCCGCCGCGGTGATCGCGTCGATGCTCAGCGCCGAGCCGCGGCGGGCGGGTGGGCGGCGTCCCCACAGCAGGGCGACCTGCCGGGGCAGGCCGGGCCCGTCGGGCTGCTCCATGTCCTCCCCTCCCCCGCGGGGCGCCCAGCGTATCCGGGCCCTTGTCACCACCTCAGCGTAGGCCATACGCTGGGACGCGTACGCCATACGCAATCAGCGTCTCATCCCTGGGAGGCAGCCGTGATCGTCGAGGCCACCGGCCTGCGCAAGTCCTTCGGACCCACCCTCGTGCTCGACGGGGTGCACCTCGCGGCCGCCGAGGGCGAGGTCCTCGCCCTCCTCGGGCCGAACGGCGCGGGCAAGACCACCACCGTCCGCATCCTCACCACGCTGCTGCGGCCCGACGCCGGCACCGTGCGGATCGCCGGGCACGACGTCGTCCGCGAGCCGGCACGGGCACGGGCGCAGCTCAGCCTCACCGGCCAGGCCGTGGCCGTCGACGAGCGGCAGACCGGCCGGGAGAACCTGGTGATGCTCGGCCGGCTGGCCCACCTCGGCCGCCGCGAGGCCCGTCGCCGCGCGGATGGCCTGCTCGGCACGTTCGGCCTGGACGACGCAGCCGACCGCTTCGTCGCCACGTACTCCGGAGGGATGCGCCGCCGGCTCGACCTCGCGATGAGCCTCGTGAGCCGGCCGAGGGTGCTGTTCCTCGACGAGCCCACGACCGGGCTCGACCCGGCCAGCCGGGCGACCATGTGGGCCGCGATCGGGGACCTGGTCGCCGCGGGGACGACGGTCGTGCTCACCACGCAGTACCTGGAGGAGGCCGACCGGCTCGCCTCCACGGTCGTGCTGGTCGACGGCGGCCGGGTCGCGGCGTCCGGCACGCCCGACCAGCTCAAGGCGCTCGTCGGCGGGGACCGGCTCGAGGTGCGTCTCGCCGACCCGGCGGGCCTCCCGCGCGCGGCCGCCGTGCTGCCCGGCGCCGTCGTCGACCCCGCTCGCGGGCTGCTCACCCTCCCCTCCGACGGCGGGGCGGCTCACCTGCACGCCGTGCTCGACCGGCTGCGGGACGCCGGCCTGGCGGCCGAACGGGTGGCCGCGGCCCGGCCGACGCTCGACGACGTCTTCCTGTCCCTGACCGGCTCGCCCGCCACAGCGCCGGCTCCCTCGCCGGACCGCGTCCCCGTCCCTGCCTGATCGCGTCGTCCCCGAGGAGGACCCCGTGACCACCCTCGCCACCACCCCCGTGCACGCGGGCCTGCGCGCCGCCGTCACCGACCACGCGGTCATGGCCGGCCGGAGCCTGCGGCTGACCCGCCGGAACGTCGACACCCTGGTGATGGCCGTCGTGCTGCCGGTGCTGCAGATGGCCCTGTTCGTCTACGTCTTCGGCGGCGCCATCAGCGGCCGGGCCGCCTACGTCGACTACGTCGTGCCGGGCATCGTCCTGCTGTGCGCCGGCTACGGCGCGGCGACCACCGCGGTGGCGGTCGCCGCCGACGCCACCAGCGGCATGGTCGACCGCCTCCGGTCCATGCCGGTGCGCAGCTCGGCGGTGCTCAGCGGACACGTCGTCGCCAGCGTGGCGCGCAACGCCGTCTCCACCGCCGTGGTGGTCCTCGCCGCGGTGCTGATGGGGTTCCGCCCCGACGCGACGGCCGTCGAGTGGGTCGCCGCCGCAGGCGTCGTGCTGCTGTACGTGCTGGCGCTGTCGTGGCTGGCGGCGTTCCTCGGCGTGCTGGCGTCCGGCGTCGAGTCGGCGGGCGCGATGAGCTTCGTCATGCTCTTCGTGCCCTACCTGAGCAGCGCCTTCGTGCCGCCGGAGACGCTGCCGGCCGGGCTGCGCGCGGTGGCCGAGCACCAGCCGATCACGCCGGTCATCGAGACGGTGCGCGGGCTGCTCACCGGGACCCCGATCGGCTCCGGCGCCTGGCAGGCCGCGGTGTGGAGCGTGGGCCTGCTGCTCGTGGCCGCGGCGGCCGCCGTCCGCGTCCACCGTCGGCACCCCTGACCGGGGCCGGCTCCTCGTTGCCGTGGTTCTTGTCGTTGGGTTGTTGTTCGCACGTTTGTTCGGGATAACGGGTTGGCCGGTGACGTCATGACCGGGTTCGTGATGGCCGGCCGGTGGAGCCCCGCCGGGCCCGCGAGGACGAGCGGGCACACGAGGAGATGGTGGCGCGGGAGCTCGCCGCGCTCGAGCGCACGTCCGCCTGAGCAGGCCGGGTGGGCCGGGGGCGTCCCTCCGGCCCACCCGGGTCACGGCCGGCGACGGTCGCGCCAGGACCGGCCGGCCAGCCACCACTGCAGGCGGCGGGTGATCCAGGGCAGCAACAGGTAGGTCATCAGCGGCGTGAGGGTGAGGGTCACCACCGCCACCCGCAGGGCCACGGGCAGGTCGGCCAGCCAGACGCCCAGCGTCACCGTGGCCAGCAGGTTGAGCGGGTAGAAGACCAGCCAGATCGTCGTCGCCTGCTTCCACCGCGGCGGCGCCGCCGGGCCCGCCGGGGTGACCACCTCGGTCGCGGCCGGCTGGTCGAACCAGCCCTCGATCCCGGTGCGCCGCTCGGTGCGGGTCACCTCCGCCAGGCCCTCGGCCGAGCGCAGCCACCAGGCCCGCTCCGCCGAGGCCTCCCACGCCTCGAGCGCCCGCTGGTCGGTGAACCGGCAGAGCATGTGCCACTCGTCGGAGCCGCCGCGCGGGCGCACCCACCCGGCGCCGAGGAAGCCGGGGAACGACTCGGCCATCGTCAGGCCGGCGCGGATCCAGGCGGTCATCTCGCGGGTGTGCGCGGGGTCGGCGCGCCGGGTGAAGGAGACCGTGACCGGCAGCTCCCGGGCGTCGACGGCGGGCGTCGTCGTCACGCCGTCCAGGATGAGCAGGCCACCCGGCTCGCCGCAGCCGCGGGGAGCGTGATCTCTTCCGCTCTCGCTGCCCCCTTCCCCCGGACGTCACCAGCGGCCCGATCCGCTGAAAGTTGGGGATAACGGGCGACACGGCGTCCGACGGCACGTCCGGGCGGCTCCCAGGCGCGTGCGGTTGACTCGGCGCGATGGACGTCGTCGAGCGCCTGTGGACCCGGGCCACCGCCGAGGCCCCGCTGCCGCCGGGCGTCGTCGCCGGCGCCGCCGCCGTCGCCCTGCTCGTGGTGGCCACCCCCGCGCTCTGGCGCCCGGCCCGCACGGTGGTGACCATCGCCCACGAGGGGGCCCACGGCCTCGCCGCACTCGCCGCGGGACGCCGGCTGTCGGGGATCCGGCTGCACTCGGACACCTCCGGCCTGACGGTCTCCCGGGGCCGCCCGACCGGGCCCGGGATGGTCCTCACCTGCGCGGCCGGCTACCCCGGACCCGCGCTGTTCGGGCTGGGCGCGGCGGCGCTGCTGGCCACCGGGCACGCCGCCGGGGTGCTGTGGGCGGTGCTCGCCCTGCTCGCGCTCCTGCTGCTGCAGATCCGCAACTTCTACGGCCTGTGGGCGGTGCTGGTCACCGGCGCGCTGGTCGCCGGGGGAACCGCCTGGCTCCCGCCGGCCGGGCAGGCCGCGTTCGCCGCCACGGTCACCTGGTTCCTGCTGCTCGCCGCCCCGCGGACGGCGCTCGAGCTCCAGCGGGCCCGCCGCCGGCGCGCGGCACCGGACTCCGACGCCGACCAGCTCGCCCGGCTCACCGGCCTGCCGGCGCTCGGCTGGGTCGGGCTGTTCCTGCTGCTCGACGCCGGCGCGCTGGTCCTCGCCGCGTCCTGGCTGCTGCTCCCCTGAGCGCGGCACCGCCCTTCCCGCACGCCAGGCCCGCGGCCACCAGCGCGATGCCGGCCCAGACCCCGGCTGCCGGCGGCGGGCCGCCCAGCGCGACGCCGGCCACGGCCGCCGCCACCGGCGCGAGGCCGGTGAGCAGGCCGGCCCGCCCGGGCCCCAGCCGGCCCACGGTGGCGTACCAGAGCACGAACGCGGCGGCGGTGACCGCCAGGGCCAGGTAGGCGACGGCGAGCAGGTCGCCGGCGTCCAGGCGCAGCGCCGCGCCCCCTCCCTCGGTGGTGACCCCGAGGACGGCGAAGCCGGCGGCGGCCAGCCAGGTGGCGTGCACCGAGACGCCCCACGCCCCGTGCCGGCCCAGCACGGGGACGGCGAGCAGGGTGAACGCCGCCTCGCCGAGCAGGACCACGAGCGCCCACAGCAGCCCGGTGCCGTCGGTGCGCCCGAGGCCCTGCACCGCCACGGCGCCCGCGGTGACCACGGCCGCCGCCAGCAGCAGCCGCGGCGCAGGCCGCTGCCCCTGCAGCAGCGGGCCGGCGGTGGCGAGCAGCAGCGGCACGCCGGCCACGGCGACGCCCAGGACGGCGGGCTCGGCGTGCGCGGCGCCCTCCACCAGGGCCACGTTGAACAGCACCAGCCCGGCGCCGGCCACCCCGGCGAGCCAGCCCCACTCGGCGCCGCGGGGGCGGTGCACCGGCCGTCCGCCGGCCCGCGCCAGCAGCACCAGGACGGCGCAGGCGGCGGCGTAGCGCAGCGCCTGTGCCGTCGCGTCCGCGTCGCCGGGGAGCAGGCCGGAGACGGCGACGCTCCCGCCGACGAAGGCCATCGCGAGGGCTCCGGGCAGCGCGGCCCGGAGCCCGGGAGGCGGCGCGGCACGGTGGACGGGGGTGTCGGGTCCGGCGGTCACGGTGCGACCCTGACCGGCGAGCGGACCGGTGGACAGGTCCGATGAGGAGCAGATGGAGTGGACCGATCCGCGGGAGCCGACTTCCTGCAGCTGCGCCGCGACGAGGCGCCGCCGCAGGGCCTGACCACCTGGCTGGTGGAGCGGGTGCGCGCGGCGGTGGCCGACGGCCGCCTGGCGCCCGGGGCGGCGCTGCCCCCGACCCGGGTACTGGCCCGCGACCTCGGCGCCTCGCGGGGTGTCGTCGTCGAGGCGTGGCGCCGGCTGGCCGACGAGGGGCTGGTGGTGGCCCGCACCGGCGCGGGCACGGTGGTCGCCGGCCCCGGGGTGGCCGCCCCCGCCGCGCGCCCGGCACCGCCGGTGGCGGCGGGCCCCCTCCCGCCGGCCGACGTCCCCCGGCTCCCCGCACCGGCGCCCGAGGGCGTCGACCTCGACCTGTCCCCCGGCGTGCCCGACCTCGCGGCGTTCCCGCGGTCGGGGTGGCTGCGGGCCGAGCGGGCGGTGCTGGCCGGCGCGAGCGACGCCGACCTCGGCTACGGCGACCCGCGCGGCCACCCGAGGCTGCGGGCGGTGCTCGCGGCGTGGCTGGCGCGCACCCGCGGGTTGCGCGCCGACGCCGACGCCCTGGTGGTCGTGGCGGGGGTGGCCCAGACGCTGGCGCTGCTCGGGCCGCTGCTGGGCGCTGCCGGCGCCGGCACCGCGGTCGCCGTCGAGGACCCCGGCTCGCGCGGGGCACGGGAGGCGCTGGCGTACCGGGGCGTGCCGACCGTCGCGGTCCCGGTCGACGGCGAGGGCCTGGTGGCCGGCGCGCTCGCCGCCACGGACGCCGGGGCGGTGCTGCTCACCCCGGCGCACCAGTTCCCCACCGGTGTCGTCCTCTCCCCCGCCCGCCGCCGCGCGGTGCTGGCCTGGGCGCGGGACACCGGTGGGCTGGTGGTGGAGGACGACTACGACGCCGAGCACCGGTACGACCGGCCGCCGGTGGCCGCGCTGCAGTCCGCCGCGCCCGGGTCGGTGCTGCACACCGGCAGCGTCTCCAAGAGCCTGGCGCCCGGCCTGCGGCTGGGGTGGGCGGTGCCGCCGCCGCACCTGCACGCCGAGCTGGTCGCCGCCCGCCACGCCGCAGACCTCGGCGGCGCGGTGCTGCCCCAGCTGGTGCTGGCCGAGCTGCTGGCCTCCGGCGCGCACGACCGGCACCTGCGGCGGGTGCGCACCCGCCAGCGGGCCCGCCGCGACGCCGTCGTCGCCGCCGTGCGCGCGCACCTGCCCGGCGCCCGGGTCGAGGGGGTGGCGGCCGGCCTGCACCTGCTGCTCACCTTCCCCGGGCTGCCGGGGCTCGACGACACCGTGCTGGCCCGGCGGGCGCGGGAGGCGGGGGTGCTGGTGCACCCCCTGTCCTGGCACCGGGTGCGCCCCGGCCCGGCCGGGCTGGTGCTCGGCTACGCCGCCTCCCCACCCGGCCGGCTGCAGGAGGCGGTCGCCCGCCTCGCCCGGGTGGTGGGCTGAACCGGGACGACGCCGTGGACGGCCCCTCCGCGGGGTCCCGCGCCGAGCCTGCGAGGCGTGGGGGGCAGAGGGGTCCTTCCGCTAGTCGCGCCGGCCGTTGCCGCGGCGGCGCGGCGCGGCGCCCGGGGGCTGGCTCACCGGCTCCACCTGCGGCGCCGGCGGGTTGTCCAGGGTCAGCTCCGTCTCGTCGACGGTGACCCGGCGGCCGTGGTGGTGCACGTCGAGCGGCTCGCCGTCGAGCAGCCGGTAGGTGGTCCGCTCCTTCTCGATGCCCACCTCCACGGTGCGCCCCTGGTAGGCGAGCCGGAACCGCAGGAGGGTGATCCGCGAGGGCAGCCGCGGGGCGAACAGCAGCCGGCCGTCGTGGTCGCGCATGCCGCCGAACCCGGCGACGGCGACGGTCCACCCGCCGGCCAGCGAGGCGATGTGCAGCCCGTGGCCGGCGTTGCCGTGCAGGTTCTGCAGGTCGGTGAGCGCGGCCTCGCCCCAGTAGTCGTAGGCGAGCTCGAGGTGCCCGGTCTCGGCGGCGACGACGGCCTGCTGCGCCGCCGACAGCGAGGAGTCCCGCACCGTGCGGGCCTCGTAGTAGGCGAAGTCGGCGACCTTCTCCTCGTGGGTGAAGGCGTCGCCGCGCAGGTGCAGCGCCATCACCAGGTCGGCCTGCTTGACCACCTGCTTGCGGTAGATTTCGAAGTACGGGTAGTGCAGCAGCAGCGGGTAGTGCGACGGCGGGGTGGCCGCGAAGTCCCACTCCTCGTGGTGGGTGAACGCCTCCGACTGCATGTGCACGCCGAGCCGGGAGTCCCACGGCACCCGCATGAGCCGCGCGGCGCGGTGCCAGTACGCGACCTCCTCCTCGGTGACCTGCAGCCGCCCGGCGACGTCGGGCTGCCGCTCGACCGCCCGCGCCGCCTCGCGCAGGTTCCGCTGCGCCATGAGGTTCGTGTAGACGTTGTTGTCGACCACCGCCGTGTACTCGTCGGGGCCGGTCACCCCGTCGATGCGGAAGCCGTCCTCGGCGTCGAAGTGCCCGAGCGAGGCCCACAGCCGGGCGGTCTCGATGAGCAGCTCGGTGCCGAAGTCGCGGTCGAACTCGTCGTCGCCGGTGGCGTGCCAGTAGCGGACGACGGCGTCGGCGATGTCGGCGTTGATGTGGAAGGCCGCCGTGCCCGCCGGCCAGTAGCCGCTGGTCTCCTCGCCGCGGATGGTCCGCCACGGGAACGCCGCGCCCTGGCGGCCGAGCTCGCGGGCGCGCGAGCGGGCCAGGTCGAGCGTGGAGTGCCGCCAGCGCAGCGCGTCGCGCACCGCGTCGGGCGCGATGTAGGTGAGCACGGGCAGCACGTAGGTCTCGGTGTCCCAGAAGGTGTGCCCGTCGTAGCCCGGGCCGGTGAGCCCCTTGGCCGGGATCGGCTGGCGCTCGGCGCGCAGCGAGGCCTGCAGCACGTGGAAGACCCCGACCCGCACGGCCTGCTGCAGCTCGTCGTCGCCCTCGATCTCGACGTCGGCCAGCGCCCAGTGCGCGTCCAGGACCTCCTTCTGCTCGCGCATGAGCCGCTCGAAGCCCGCGAGCTTCGCCGTCGCCAGGGCCCCCTCCACCTGGTCGCGCAGCGCCGCGGCCGAGCGGCGGGAGCTCCACCCGTAGGCGAGGTACTTGACCAGCTTCAGGGAGGAGCCCTGCGGCAGGCGGGCGGCGAGGGTGAAGCGGGCGAGGTCCTCGCCGGCCTCCATGTCCTCGGTGGCGCTGTCGGGCACGTCGACGACGTGGTCCATGCCGGCGGCCATGAGCAGCCTGCTGCGGCGGGTGCGGTGCACCAGCACCGCGCGCTGGCCCCGGCCGACGGCGAGCTCGTTGACCAGCGGGCGGCGCAGCGCGGCGGCGGCGCGGGGGTCGTCGCTCTCGCTGCCGCTGTCGACCGGCTCGTTGGCCAGCAGGTCCGACTGCAGCGCCACGTAGAGGTCGCCGCGGTTGTCGGTGCACTCCACCGAGTACTCGATCGCGGCGATCGAGCGGCGGCGCAGCGACACCAGCCGGGTGCTGGTCACCTTCACCGTGCGGCCGTTGGGCGAGCGCCACTCGGTGACCCGCCGCAGCACCCCGCGGCGCAGGTCGAGGGTGCGCCGGTGCTCGACGATCTCGCCGTAGTCGAGGTCGAGGGGGGTGTCGCCGACCAGCAGCCGCACCAGCTTGCCGTCGGTGACGTTGACGACCGTCTGCCCCTGCTCGGGGAACCCGTAGCCGGCCTCGGCGTAGGGCAGCGGCCGCTCCTCGAAGAAGCCGTTGAGGTAGGTGCCCGGGACGACGATCGGCTCGCCCTCCTCGAACGAGCCGCGCATGCCGATGTGCCCGTTGGCCAGGGCGAACACCGACTCGTGCACGCCCAGGGAGGCGTGGTCCATGCCGATCTCGGTGAGCGCCCACGGCTCGACCGGGAAGTCCGGCCGGCCCTCGGTCACCGGGGTCCCCCGAGCAGCTGGTCGAGCTCGGTGACCACGACGTCGGCGCCGTTCTCGCGCAGCGCGTCGGCCTGTCCCACCCGGTCCACGCCGACGACCAGGCCGAAGGCGCCCGCCCGGCCGGCCGCGACCCCGGCCAGCGCGTCCTCGAAGACGGCGGCCTCGCCCGGCTCCACGCCGAGCGCGCGGGCGCCGGCGAGGAAGGTGTCGGGCGCGGGCTTGCCGCGCAGCCCCTCCCGCGCGGTGACCACGCCGTCGACGCGGGCGTCGATGAGGTCGGCGAACCCGCCGGCGGCGATCACCTGCTCGCCGTTGGCCGAGGCGGTGACGACGGCGGTGGCCAGGCCCGCCTCCTTCACCGCGCGCAGGTAGGTCATCGACGCCGGGTAGACCTCGACGCCGTGCTCGGCCAGCTCGGCGAGCAGCAGCTCGTTCTTGCGGCTGCCGATGCCGTGCACGGTCCGCGCGTCGGGTGGGTCGTCCGGCGTGCCCTCGGGCAGCGTGATGCCGCGGCTGGCGAGGAAGTCGCGGACGCCGTCGGCCCGGGGCTTGCCGTCGACGTAGCGGTTGTAGTCGAGCTGGGTGAACTCGACCGCCCGCGGGTCGGTGGCGCGCAGGTACTCGTCGAAGGTGCGCTTCCAGGCGGCCATGTGGACCGTCGCCGTCCGGGTGAGGACGCCGTCCATGTCGAAGAGGCAGGCGCGGATGCGGTCCGGGAGTCCGAGCACGCGACGACGCTACCCACGGCAGCGGCGGACCGGCGCGTCGAGATCACCGCCGCCGTCCCCCGTCCGGTGGTCGCAGCGCGCACCGGACCGCGGCTGCCTAGGGTCGGCCCGGGGCGGCCGACGGCGCGCCTCACCAGCCCGAGCGCCCGAGGAGAGGACCGCCATGGCCGACCGGCCCGTCCCGCCGAACCCGTACGACTTCCTGCCGCCCGTGCCGTCGTTCACGGTGACGAGCACCGACCTCACCGACGGCGAGGTCATGCCGATGCCGCACGTCAGCGGTGTCCTGGGCGCCGGCGGCGAGGACCGCTCGCCGCAGCTGTCGTGGTCGGGCGCCCCCGAGGGGACCAAGGGCTACGCCGTCACCGTCTACGACCCCGACGCCCCCACCGTGAGCGGCTTCTGGCACTGGGTCGTCACGGGCGTCCCCGCCTCGGTCACCGAGCTGCCCGCGGGCGCCGGCGACCGGTCGGGGTCGGGCCTGCCCGAGGGCGCCCGCCAGCTGCGCAACGACGCCGGCTTCCCCGGCTACGTCGGCGCCGCACCCCCCGCCGGGCACGGCCCGCACCGCTACTTCGTCGTGGTGCACGCCCTCGACACCGAGGACATGGGCGTGCCGGCCGACGCCAGCCCCGCCTTCCACGGCTTCAACCTCTTCGGGCACACCCTCGCCCGGGCGACGCTGGTGGTCACCTACACGCAGGAGTAGCCGCGGAGGACGCGGAACGACACCGTCCCGGCCGGCGCGTGCGCCGGGGCCCGGCGCCGGGTACCCCCGGTGCATGAGCGCTCAAGCAGTGGCGCCACCCCGCGCCGGCCGGCCGGCGCACGCCCGGCCGGGCGCGGCGGCCGTCCTGCTGCTGCTCCTCGGCTGCCTCCTGGGGGTGCCGGGGCGGGCGGTGGCCGGGCCGCCGGCGGCCGAGGTCGTCCCGGCGGTCGCCGGCGCGTGGAAAGTGCCGGGCACGCTGGCGGTCGCGCTGACCGCGCGGTCCGAGCCGACGGCGGGACTGACCCGGCGGGCCCTGGACGCCGGCGACGCCCGGATCGGCCGGCGCACCGCCGACAACGGCGCGGCCGCGACCCGCCCCTTCCCCACCGCCTCGATGGTCAAGCTGTTCCTCGCCGAGGACCTGCTGCACCGCGCCCGGGCCGGCACCGTCGCGCTCGACGGCCGCGACTGGCGGCTGCTGCAGGCGATGATCCGCAGCTCCGACGACCCCGCCGCCTCCGAGCTGTGGGTGCGCTTCGACGGCCCGCGGATGGTCCGCGACGTCGCCGCCCGCTACGGGCTGACCGGCACCGCGCCCCCGGCCGACCCGTCGCAGTGGGGCGAGACGACGACCAACGCCCGCGACCTCGCCCGGTTCCTCGCCGAGCTCCCGCGGGTGGCCGCCCCCGCCGACGCCGCCACCCTGCTCGCCTGGATGCGCACCGCGACGCCGCTGGCCGCCGACGGCTTCGACCAGCGCTTCGGCGCCTTCGGCACCCTGCCCGGCATGCCGGCGGTCAAGCAGGGCTGGATGTGCTGCGTGGGCGGCAACCGGCACCTGCACTCGGTGGCGGTGGCCGGCGACCGGGTGGTGGTGCTGCTCAGCGAGGTGCCGCGCTCGGTGTCCTACGACCAGGCCCGCGCCGCGCTGTCGGCCGCGGCGGCCGCCCTCCCGCCGCCGCGCACCTGAGCCGCACCCGAGCCGCACCCGGGGCGCCCTGCCGCGGCTCAGGCCGGCGGGCGGGCCGCGACGCCGGTGGCGCCGAGCCAGGCGAAGCCGACCCGCTCGTAGACCCGCGCGACGTCGTCGTCCCCCGCGGTGAGGAACACCAGCTCGGCGGTCTCCCGGGCCTGCGCGACCAGCGCGGAGGCGAGCGCGGCCCCCACGCCCCGGCCGCGGCGGCGCGGGGAGCTGGCCACCCCGACGATCTCGGTGATCTCGGCGCCGTCGACGTCGACCGGCGAGTGCGACCCCACGCCCACCGGCTGCCCGTCCTCCAGCGCCACCATCACCACGGTGCGGCCGGTGGCCACCCGCTCGCGCAGCACCTCCGCGCGCGCGGCCGAGGGGCCCTCGAGGTCGTCGGGGTGCGCGTCGTCGGCGTGCGGGGCGAAGCCGGTCTCCAGCAGGTGCCAGTAGTGCGGCAGGGCCGGGTCCTCCGACCCCACGAGGTACAGCCGCACCCCGGCGGGCAGCAGCAGCTCCACCGGGTCGTCGACCACCAGCAGGGGGAACTCCGACACCACCAGGCCGGCCTCGCGGGCGGCGGCCCCCAGCGACGGCGTCCGCTGCGTCACCCACTCGACGGCGGCCGGCAGCCCGGCCTCCTCCTGCAGCTCGACGGCGGCGCGCACGTCGGCGGCGGTCACCCGGTCGGCGCCGGGGCGCGGACGGGCCGGGTAGGGCCAGGCCGCCGAGCCCAGCGGCACGTCGAGCCCGCCGACCGGGACGACCCGCGTGTCGGGCAGCGGCGCGGCGGCGGCGTACCGCTCGACGCAGTCGAGCAGCCCTCGGCGGGTCGGCACACCGGCACCCTAGACGCGGCCGTCCCCGCCGGCCCCCGGCGGACCCCGGGACCGGGCCCGGTGCCCCCGCCCGGGTGACCCGCCGGGGAGGGCGCCGGGACCCGGGCGGCACGATGGGCGGCGTGACGGCAGGGACCCGGCCCCAGATCTCGCCCTACGCGGCGTTCGACCGCGACGCGTGGCGCGCCCTCGCCGGCTCCGGCACCCTCCCGCTCGACGAGGCCGACCTACGCGCGCTGCGCAGCCTCGGCGACCGCATCGACCTCGACGAGGTCGCCACCGTCTACCTGCCGCTGGCCGAGCTGCTGCGCCTGCACGTCACCGCTAGCCAGCGGCTGTGGGCCGCGCAGAGCCGCTTCCTCGGCGACACCACGGCCAAGGTCCCCTACGTCATCGCCGTCGCCGGCAGCGTCGCCGTCGGCAAGTCCACCACCGCCCGGCTGCTGCAGACCCTGCTCGCCGCCGGACCGGACTCCCCCCGAGTGGACCTGGTCACCACCGACGGGTTCCTGTGGCCCAACGCCGTCCTCGAGCAGCGCGGGCTCATGTCGCGCAAGGGCTTCCCGGAGAGCTACGACCGGCGGGCGCTCATCCGCTTCCTCGCCGACCTCAAGTCCGGACGCGGCGAGGTGAGCGCCCCGGTGTACAGCCACCAGTCCTACGACGTGCTGCCCGGCCAGCGGCAGGTGGTCGACCGCCCCGACATCCTCGTGCTCGAGGGCCTCAACGTGCTGCAGGCGGGCCGCCGCGACGACGGCCGGGTGCCCGAGGTGTTCCTCTCGGACTTCTTCGACTTCTCCGTCTACGTCGACGCCGGCGAGTCCGACATCCAGCAGTGGTACGTCGAGCGCTTCCTCGCCCTGCGGCGCACCGCCTTCGCCGACACCTCCGCCTACTTCCACCGCTACGCCGACCTGAGCGACGACGACGCCCGCGCCACCGCGCTGTCGATCTGGGCGGCGGTGAACGGGCCGAACCTGCGGCAGAACATCGCCCCCACCCGGTCGCGGGCGCGGCTGGTGCTGCAGAAGTCCGCTGACCACTCGGTGCGCCGGATCCTGCTCCGCAAGCTCTGACCCCTCCCCCTCGTCGCTGTCCCCCTTCCCCGTCGGTTGCGCGGCTGAGTTGGGGATAACGGCTGGACGGGCGGAACGGCGCGGCGTGCCGGCATGGCGAGGTGTGACGACCCGGGCGGGTGACGTCGTGAGTTCCGTCACCTGACGGGCGGGGAGTCCGGGCGCACACTCGGAGACGTCCGGTCACCGGACGACCACGAACCGTCACACCGCCGCCGTCCGCGGCGGACAGACCGGGAGCCTCCGATGTGCGTACACCCCACCCCCTGCCCCGACGCGAGCAGCGACGCCCGTGACCTCGCGGCCGTCGTGCGCAGCCACCCCGAGCAGGGCTGGAACCTGCTGTGCAACGGCGTCGTCCTCTTCGACGACGACGGCGAGCTGCTGCCCGACGGCCGCGCCGTGGCCGACCACCACCAGTGGCGGACGGCGGGCCTCGTCAGCGCCTAGCCGCTCCCCCGGGCCGGCGCGGGAGGTCAGTCGAACGCCGCGCCGGCCGCGTCGGTCAGCAGGGCGGTGAACGCCGCCGGGTCGGGGTCGGCCGCGTCCGGCGCCGCCGACTGCGCCAGCAGCAGCGACCGCGTGCCGTCGAGGACGACGCCGACGAGCACGCTGCGCGGGTCCCGGCCCTCGGCGTCGACCGTCACCCGGACGGCCGCGCTCTGCTCCCCCAGCGCGGGCGCGTCGAGCGCCGTCACCTCCGCCGTCGCGCTCCAGCCCCACGGCCCGCTGGTGGTCACCGACGCGCAGTCGGCCAGCAGCTGGTCCAGGGGCAGCTGCAGGTCCGCCAGCGCCGGGGACTCCCCGACCGCCTCCACCGTCTGCGTCGAGGGCGTCCGGGCGACCTGGGCGGCCACGCTCAGGGAGTCCTCCAGCCCCTCGAGGTCGGGCAGCGCGTCGAGGGCGGCGGCGCACTCCGGGGGCTCCACGGTCACCGCGTCGGACCACTCGTCCCAGCGGTCGTGGTCGCCGTCCCCGTCCCCGTCGTGGTCGTGCCAGTGGCCGCCCCAGCCCCAGCCACCCCAGCCCCAGCCGCCGCCGGCGCTGCCGAGCTGCTCGGTGGTGACGGTGACGACGGTGGCGTCGGGGCCGAACGCCTCGGCCGGGAGCAGCCGGTCGCGCAGGTCCCCGCCGCCGGCCGGCTCCTCGGCCGGGTCGGGCGCCGGGCCCGAGGGGGACGGCGGCGGGGGCGCCGTCGTCGAGGGGGACGGCGTCGGGGCCGGCGTGGTCGCGGACGTCGTCGGCTCCTCGGTGGCCGCGGCAGGCGCCAGCGGGCCGGGGTCCTGCGCGCCGACGCCGGCGCAGCCCGCCGTCAGCAGGGCGCCCGCGGCCAGCGCCGCTCCCGCCGTCCGGACCCGCCGCCTGCTGCTCGACCGCGACACTCCCATGGCCCCGATGGTCCTCCGGGCAGTGATCCGCGTCACCGGCCACAGGTCGGAACCGGACCGCTCCTCTGGTCGTTGCCGGACGGTCCGCCGTCGCTCCCTCCCGGAGGTCCCCGTGCCGACCACCTCGCTCACCCTCCCCCCGGCCGCCGTCCAGGCCGACCGGCTGGTCTCCCTCGGCCTGCACGAGCGGGCCGGGCTCGCGGCCGCGGAGCTGCGGTCCGCGGCCGGGGCGGCCGGCGACGACGGGCTGCTGGTGCTCGACCCGGCGCTCGTGCCGCCGTCGGCGCTGGTGCCGTTCGTCCGGTGGCAGGACCGGCCGGCGTTCGTCGTCGTCGACATGACCGACCTCGACGACTTCGCACCCGTCCCGGGCGCCGAACCACCGCCGGGCCGGGCCTACCTGCTGTGCGGCCCCGACCGCGGCGACGAGTACCTGAACGCGACGCCGGACGAGGCGCTACCGCGGATCCGGGCGGCCGGCCGCGTCCCGCTGACGCTGGCCGAGGGGCTCACCTGGCTGCTGCAGTGCCCGGAGGTGCTGGAGCGCAACGCCTGCACGATGACCGTCGGCTCGCGGCTGTGGCGGGCGAACGGGTCGCTGGACGCGCGCACCCCGGCGCTGTGGATCAGCAACGGCACCGGACGCGACGGCCGGGAGCGCCGCAACGCGCCCAAGGTCGGCTGGTGCTGGGCAGGGAACCGGCACACCTGGCTCGGCATCGCCTCGGCGTCCGGCCGGCTCCCGTTGTCCTGACCGCGCGAGATCTGCACACTCGGGGCGGTCCAGGGGCGGATACCCCCGAGTGTGCAGATCTCGCGGGACGTCTCGCGGGACGTCAGGCGGAGGCCCCCACCACGTCGGCGGTGGTGCCGAGGTCGTCGGGGGCGCCCTCGCCGCGGCCGGGGACGTGGGTCTGCGGCGCGTGCGCGGGCTCCGGCTCGGCGAAGGCCTCCGGCGGCGGGCAGGAGCACACCAGGTTGCGGTCGCCGAAGGCCTGGTCGATCCGGCGCACCGGCGACAGGTAGCCGCGGGTGGTCAGCGAGGACACCGGGAACACCGCCGCCGACCGCGGGTAGGGCCGCTCCCACTCGCCGGCGAGCATCTTGAGCGTGTGCGGGGCGTTGCGCAGCGGGTTGTCCTCGCGGTCGTACTCGCCCGACGCGACCTTCTCGATCTCGCCGCGGATCGCCACCATCGCCTCGACGAACCGGTCGAGCTCGTCCCTGTCCTCGCTCTCGGTCGGCTCGACCATCAGCGTGCCGGCCACCGGGAAGCTCATCGTCGGGGCGTGGAACCCGAAGTCGACGAGCCGCTTGGCGATGTCGTCGTTGGTGATGCCGGTGGCCCGGGTGAGCGGCCGGATGTCGAGGATGCACTCGTGGGCGACCAGCCCGTGCTCCCCCGCGTAGAGCACCGGGAAGTGCTCGCGCAGCCGGGCGGCGAGGTAGTTGGCACCCAGCACCGCGTGCTCGGTGGCCCGCTGCAGCCCGTCGGGGCCCATGAGCCGCAGGTAGGCCCAGGAGATCGGCAGGATGCCGGCCGAGCCGAACGGCGCCCCCGACACCGCCGGGCCCTGCCCGCCGGTGTCGACCAGCGGGTGCCCCGGCAGGAACGGCACCAGGTGCTCGCGGACGCCGATCGGGCCCACGCCGGGGCCGCCGCCGCCGTGCGGGATGCAGAACGTCTTGTGGAGGTTGAGGTGGCTGACGTCGGAGCCGAACCGGCCCGGCCGCGCCAGCCCCACCATCGCGTTGAGGTTCGCGCCGTCGACGTAGACCTGACCGCCGGCGTCGTGCACCGCGGCGCAGATCTCGCGGATCTCGGTCTCGAACACCCCGTGCGTCGACGGGTAGGTGATCATGATCGCCGCGAGCCGCTCGGCGTGCTGGTCGATCTTGGCGCGCAGGTCGGCGACGTCGACGTTGCCGGCCTCGTCGCAGGCCACCACGACCACCCGCATGCCGGCCATGACGGCGCTGGCGGCGTTCGTGCCGTGCGCCGAGCTCGGGATGAGGCAGACGTCGCGGTGCGACTCGCCGCGGGAGGCGTGGTAACCGCGGATGGCCAGCAGCCCGGCGAACTCGCCCTGCGAGCCGGCGTTGGGCTGCACGCTCACCGCGGCGTAGCCGGTGATCTCGGCGAGCCAGGTGCACAGCTCGTCGATCAGCTGCCGGTAGCCGCGGGCCCGGTCGGCTGGGGCGAAGGGGTGCAGCCCGGCGAACTCCGGCCAGGTGATGGCGGCCATCTCGACCGCGGAGTTGAGCTTCATGGTGCACGAGCCCAGCGGGATCATCGTGCGGTCCAGCGCCAGGTCCTTGTCCGACAGCGAGCGCAGGTAGCGCATCATCGCCGTCTCCGAGCGGTGCGCGGAGAAGACCGGGTGGGTGAGGAACGGGGTGCGCCGGCGCAGCTCGTCGGGCAGCGCGTCGGGGCCGTCGTCGTCGAGCGCGGCATGCACGTCGACGAGGTCCACCGCCACCCCGAAGGCGTCGGCGACCAGCCGCAGCACGGCCGGGGTCGTCGTCTCGTCGCAGGCGACCGCGACGGTGTCGGCGTCGACCAGCCGCAGGTCCACGTCCCGTTCGGCGGCCGCGGCGACCACCTCGGCCGCCCGCCCGGGGACGCGGGCCTGCACGGTGTCGAAGAACGAGTCGTGCACGACCTCGACGCCGCCGGCGCGCAGCCACCCGGCCAGCGCCAGGGCGCTGCGGTGCACGCGGGCGGCGATCGCGGTGAGCCCCTCGGGACCGTGGTAGACGGCGTAGGCGCCGGCCATCACGGCGAGCAGCACCTGGGCGGTGCAGATGTTGCTGGTCGCCTTCTCGCGGCGGATGTGCTGCTCGCGGGTCTGCAGGGCCAGCCGGTAGGCGACGTCGCCGTCGGCGTCGACCGAGACGCCGACCAGCCGGCCCGGCAGCTGGCGGGCCAGGCCCTCGCGGACCGACAGGTAGCCGGCGTGCGGGCCGCCGTAGCCGAGGGGGACGCCGAAGCGCTGGGTGCTGCCGCAGGCGACGTCGGCGCCCCACTCGCCGGGTGCCTCGAGCAGGGTGAGGGCCAGGACGTCGGCGGCGACGACGACCGACGCACCGGCGGCGTGCGCGGCCTCGGCGAGGGCGCGGTGGTCGCGGACGGCGCCGCTCGCGCCGGGGTAGGACAGCAGCACGCCGAACGCGCCGGCCTCGGGCAGGTCGGTGGGCCAGCCGCCGCTCAGGTCGGCGACGTGCAGGGGGATGCCCAGCGGCTCGGCGCGGGTGTGCAGCACCGCGAGGGTCTGCGGCAGCGTGTCGGCGTCGACGACGAACACCGCGCCGGGCCTGGCCCGCCCGGCCCGGCGGACCAGCGTCATGGCCTCGGCGGCAGCGGTCGCCTCGTCGAGCATGGAGGCGCCGGCGACGGGCAGGCCGGTGAGGTCGGCGACCATCGTCTGGAAGTTCAGCAGGGCCTCGAGCCGGCCCTGGCTGATCTCGGGCTGGTAGGGCGTGTAGGCGGTGTACCAGGCGGGGTTCTCGAGGACGTTCCGCTGGATGACCGCCGGGGTGACGGTGCCGGAGTAGCCGAGGCCGATCATCGGGACGGTCACCCGGTTGGCCGCCGCCCGCTCGCGCAGCTCGGCGAGGACGGCGGCCTCGTCGGCGGCGGCGGGGAGGCTCAGCGCGTCGCGGTCGCGGACGGCCTCGGGCACGGTCGCGTCGACCAGCGACTGCAGCGAGTCGTACCCGACCACCTCGAGCATCGCGGCGGTCTCGTCGGCCCGTGGGCCGATGTGACGGGCCGCGAACGAGCCCGCGGGGCTCAGCGACCGGAGTGACGGGAGGGGGCCAGCGACAGCGTCCGCCATTGTCACGACGCTACCAGCGGCTCCCCGGCACCCGTCCCGGCCCGGACGGGACGCATGTCGCATGCCGGATGCGCCCGCCCCGCCGAGCGGGGGCCCGGAGGGTCCCCCGAGGAGGGACGGGACGCAGGACGGGGACGCCGGAACGTGAGCCGCCCTGCGGGGGTGACTCGACGAGCGGGGCCCGGAGGGTCCCCCGAGGAGCGGTCGCGGACGGGCTCCGGGCACCCGGGGCACGGCACGTGGCCGCGGTGCGGTCCGGCAGGACCGCGATGTCAGCGCGGTGCGGGTCCGGAGGACCGCGCGGGACTACGCGGGCTGGGCGCGACGCCGGCGACGCATCGCCAGCTCGTCGTCGGCGGCCACCAGCGGGGCGCCGTCGAGCCGCTCGGCCGGGAGCTCGGCGAGCTCGCCCGACAGCTCGCGCAGCGCGCCGGACACGGCGATGCCGAACACGCCCTGCCCGCCGGCGAGCAGGTCGACGACCTCCTCGGCCGAGGTGCACTCGTAGACCGTGGCCCCGTCGCTGAACAGCGTGACGTTGGCGAGGTCCTTGATGCCGCGGTTGCGCAGGTGGTCGACGGCCTTGCGGATGTTCTGCAGCGACACCCCGGTGTCGAGCAGCCGCTTGACCACCTTCAGCACCAGGATGTCCCGGAACGAGTACAGCCGCTGCGTCCCCGAGCCGGTCGCACTGCGGACCGACGGGGCGACCAGGCCGGTACGGGCCCAGTAGTCCAGCTGGCGGTAGGTGATCCCGGCGGCGGCACACGCCGTCGGGCCGCGGTACCCGACGAGGTCGGTGTCGACCTCGTCGTAGTCCGTCGCCCCCACGGCGGCGTCGCTGAAGAGCTGACCCTGGGAGCCCTCGCTCTGGTCGCTCACGACAGCGGTCCTCCTTCGCGTGCCGTCGCGGGCGCGACGGCCACTCCGGTCCGATCCGCTTCCCCTCGGATCACACCGGTGTCGTCCGCGACCGTAAGCCGGGCCACCAGGGCGGTCAACTGACGGGAGCGGCGTGTCGCCGCACTCACCCCGGTCGGGGGGTATCGGCAGCTCCGTGCGGCTGCTGTAGCCGGCGCGTGCCGGGTGGGGCTCGTGTGACGGACGAGGCGGACGGGGTCCCACCCGTCCCGCGGGCTCAGGCCGAGCCGGAGCCGGCGCCGAAGTCCTCCGGCGAGATCTGGTCGAGGAACTCGCGGAACTTCTCGACCTCGTCCTCCTGCTCGTCGGGGATCTCGATCCCCACCTCGTCGAGCAGGTCCTCGGCCCCGTAGATGGGCGCGCCGGTGCGGACGGCGAGGGCGACCGCGTCCGACGGGCGGGCGCTGACGACCCGGTCGTCGCCGAAGACGAGCTCGGCGATGTAGATGCCGTCGCGCATCTCGGTGATGTTCACGGCCTCCAGGGTGGCGCCGAGCGTGCGGACGACCTCGCGGAGCAGGTCGTGGGTCATCGGCCGTGCCGGGCGGACACCCTGCTGCTCGAACGCGATCGCGGCGGCCTCGACGGCGCCGATCCAGATGGGCAGGTAACGCTCGCCCTGCGTCTCCTTGAGCAGCAGGATCGGCTGGTTGCCGGGCAGCTCGACCCGGACCCCGACGACTCTGAGTTCCTGCACGGTGGGGCTCCCTCAGCTGCGGCGGTACGGGTGGTCACCGGTGCGGCACGGACGGCGGGCCTCCCGGGCCTGTCCACCGTACGCCGGACTCAGGGGCGCAGGAGACCCCGGAGGCGTGCCTCCAGCAGCCCCCGGTGCAGCTGCACCGACAGCGCCGAGAGCTCCGCCAGCTTCTCCGCCGCGCGGTCCCGCGCGCCCTCCGCGCGCGACCGCAGCACCGGCGCGAGCAGCTGCTCGACGAGGTCGGCCTCGCGCTCTGCGGCGGTGCGGAAGAAGCGCAGGTGCCGGGCCTCGATGCCGTGCCGGGCCAGGCCCGCGGCGGCGCGCGCGACCGGCAGGTCGGCCGCCGGGTGGCGGCCGTCGGCGTCGGGGACCAGCAGGCCGTACTGGACGCAGTCGGCCAGCTGGCCGGGGTCCAGGCCGGCCGCGGCGGCGAACTCCGCGGCGTCCATGGGGCCCGACGCGGCGCCGCCGGTCGGCATCCCGGTCGGCATCCCCGCCGGCTCCCCCGTCCGCGGCCCCGCGGGCGCGGCCGCCACCTCCGGGGCGGCCGGCGGCGGGCTGCCGGCACCGGGTGCCGGCAGCCCGCGGTCGAGCGCCTCGAGGTGCTCCTTGATGACCTTGAGCGGCAGGTAGTGGTCCCGCTGGGCGGTGAGCACGTACCGCAGCCGCTCGACGTCGGCCCGGGAGAACTTCCGGTACCCCGAGGCGGTGCGCTCCGGGGACACCAGGCCCTCCGCCTCGAGGAACCGGATCTTGCTGATGGTGACGTCGGGGAAGTCGTCGCGCAGCGCGGTCAGCACCGCCCCGATGGCCAGGCGCGGCGTGCGCGCGTCGGCGCCGTCCCCGGACGCACCGGCGGGCGCTCCGGGCACGCGGGTCAGCGGGCCGCGGGCTCGCCGGTGCGCGGGCCGGTGAGGTAGACGAGGCGGAACTTGCCGATCTGCACCTCGTCACCCCCGGCCAGGGTCGCGACGTCGACCGGCTCGCGGTTGACGTAGGTGCCGTTGAGGCTGCCGACGTCGTGCACCGAGAAGCCGCCGCCCTCGCGGTGGAACTCCACGTGCCGGCGGCTGACGGTCACGTCGTCGAGGAAGATGTCGCTGTCGGGGTGCCGGCCGGCGGTGGTGACGTCCTGGTCGAGCAGGAACCGGCTGCCGGCGTTGGGGCCGCGCTTGACGACCAACAGGGCCGACCCGGCGGGCAGCGACTCGACGGCGCCGGCGTGGGCGTCCGCGGCGGGCTCGCTCACCTCGGGCACGTCGGTGGTGTCCTCGCCGCCGACCTTCGGGATCACGCTGGTCGACTCGCCCACGCGCTCCTGGGAGAGGGCGGCGCCGCACTGCGCGCAGAAGCGACTGCCCTCGGGGTTGTCGTGGCCACAGCGAGTGCAGTGCACGTCTGTTCTCCTCCGGTGCAGGGGGCACCGCCGCGAGCGAGTCCGCGGGCGGCCGGCGGACGACGGTCCGGTCGGTGCCGTCGTGGGTCGGCTGCCGTGCGGCGCACGGCGGGCCGTTGGTCATGGAACCAGCGGTCGGACCGAGGGTCAACCGGACGTCGGGGCGACGTCACACCTGTCCCAGCGGCCCGGCCGAGGGCCGGTTCCCGGGGGCAGCATAGTGATCGTCCCGGGGGGGCCGGCCTCGGCGGGGGCGGTCAGGACGCGTCGACCAGGGCCTGGTAGGCGGCCGCGTCGAGCAGGCCGGCGGTCGCCTCGGCGGCGTCGCCGGACACGGTGATCTCGACCAGCCAGCCGTCCCCGTAGGGGTCGGCGTTGATGGTCTCGGGCGCGTCGCCGAGCGCCTCGTTGACCGCGGAGACGGTGCCCGGGACCGGCGAGTAGACGTCGGAGACCGACTTGGTCGACTCCACCTCGCCGATCGGGTTGCCGGGGCCGACCTCCTCCCCCACCTCGGGCAGCTGGACGAACACGATGTCGCCGAGCGCGTCCTGGGCGTGGTCGGTGATGCCCACGCGGACGACGCTGCCGTCCTGGACCAGCGCCCACTCGTGCTGGTCGGTGTAGCGGCGGTCGTCCGGGGTGGTCGTCATGCGGCAAGTCTCCAGGGGGTCGCTCGGCCTGCCTGCAGGGGCCCGCCGCGAGCCTGCGAGCGGTGGGAGGCAGGGAGGTCCTTCATCAGTCGCCGGGGTCCGGCTGAGCGTATTGAGGCTCGTCGAGCGGCCGCAACGCGTCCACCACGACCCGGTCGCGCTGCTCGATGTCGACGCTGCCGCCCTGCCGGCCGACCCGGTCGACGACGCCGCCGGGGATGCTCATCGCCGTCCGCAGGTCCTGCGCGGAGCCGATCACGACGACCTCGTAGGGGGCCTCCACGGGCCGCCCGTCGACGCGCAGGGCGCCCGGGGTGCCGGTGACGGCGGTGGACACGCCGATCCGGACGCCGTCGATCTGCATGGTCTCCGCGCCGGCGCCGCGCAGCTCCTGGACCGCGTCGAGCAGGTCCGCGACGCGCACCTGGCTCTCGGGGTCGCGGATGGTGATCACCAGCCCGGGGCCCTCGGCGGCGACGGTGCCGTTGAGGATGGCGAGCGCGTCGGCGCGGGAGGTGGCGTCCTCGAGCGCGGCGGCGGCCTGGCTGTCGCTGTCGGACAGCTCGCGCAGGGCGGCGCGCTGGTCGGCGATCTGGGCGCGCAGCCGCTCCTCCTGCGCGTCGAGGTCGTCGAGGATGCCGATGAGGTCCTCTTCGCGCACGCCCTCGAGCGCCTCGCCGGTGTCGGTGCTGCGCACCTGCACGGCGATGGCGAAGCCGAGCAGCACGGTGAGGACGGCGATGAGGGAGGCGGCGACCAGTGATTGCCGCCGTCGCCGGGGCGGGGCCGCCGGTGCCGCGGTGGGCTCCTCAGCAGGCTCCGGGGTGGACTCCGGGGACGGGTGCGCCACCGCCTCCTCCTCCGCCGCGCCGGCGGGCCGCTCCGTCGTCCCGTCGCGGGCGTCGTCCGGCGGTGGCCCCACGGGCTCCACCGCCGTCTCCTCCGGCACGGTCTCCTCCGGCACCGCGCCCTCCGGCACCGCGCCCTCCGGCACCGCGCCCTCCGGCTCGCGCTCGGGACGCCCGTCGCCGGTCATGCCCGGAACAGGTGCCGGCGGATGGCCGCGGCGTTGCCGAAGATGCGGATGCCGAGCACCACGACGACGGCCGTGGACAGCTGCGCGCCGACGCCGAGCTGGTCGCCCAGGAAGACGATCAGCCCGGCGACGACGACGTTGGACACGAACGAGATCACGAAGACCTTCGCGTCGAAGACGCCGTCGAGCCGGGCGCGGGCGCCGCCGAACACCGCGTCGAGCGCCGCGACGACGGCGATCGGCAGGTAGGGCTGCAGCCACAGCGGGACGGTCGGGTCGAGGACGAGGCCGAGCGCGATGCCGACGGCCAGGCCGATCACGGGGATCACGGCTCAGCCCCCCGCGCCGCCGGCGGCGGCCTCGGCCGGCACCCCGGAGTAGGGCTCGGCGGATCGCAGTTCGGGGACTCCCCCGGCGGGCACGGACAGCTCGTCCTCCTGGGCGAACTCGAAACGCAGGCCGAACGACTCGGAGATGACCGCCAGGGCGTTCACCTCCGGGCTGGCCAGGAACCGGGACCGGAGCTCGTCCGGGTCGCCGATCGCGCTGACGAGGTAGGGGTTGGTGACGGGGCGGAAGTCGACGAGGACCGCCTCCCCGGCGAAGCGGATCGCGGTGGTGGGGCCGAGCCGCTGGCCGTTGATGCTGACCGCCTCCGCGCCGGCGGCCCACAGGGCGTTGACCACCAGCTGCAGGTCGCCGTCCTGGACGCGGCCGCGCTCGTCCTCGGTGGCCGAGCCGCCGACCGGGTCGGCGTCGGCGTCGGGCTCGGCGTTGGCCAGGGTGACCACCAGGCCCGGCCCGCTGACCGCGTCCAGGCCGGCGGCGAGCTCGGCGGCGTCGAGGTCGTCGAGGGCCCGCTGGCCGACGGCGCTGGCGGCCAGCGCGTCGTCGCGGGCGCCGGTGACCTCCCGGCGCAGGCGCTCGAGCTCGGCGGCGAGGTCGTCGGTGGTCGCCGAGCGGGCCTGGATGTCCTCGATGAGCACGGCCCGCCGCTCCTCCCGGCCCTCGGCGCCGGAGGCGGCCTGGTCGTAGGTGACGGCGAACAGCAGGCCGGCCGCGGCCATGGTCGCGGCGACGGCGACCGGCCCGAGCCGGCGCCGCCACGGCGGCGACCCGGGCGCGCCCTCGGCGGCGCGGGCGGCCCGCGCCGCGGCGGCCTGCGCGTACGCGGGGTCGAGGGTCTCGGCGAGGACCTGGTCGAGCAGCGAGGCGCCCATCGACCGCGGCCCGCTCCCGCGGGGCCGGGGCCCGGGCGCGGTCACGGCCCCGGGCGGGGTCCGGTGCCCGCGGGGGCCGCGCCGGCGCGCTCGGCGCGCAGCAGGCCGAGGACCTGGACGACGTAGAGCAGCCCCGCGAGCACGTACAGGGCGCTGCCCCAGATCGTCAGGGCCCAGGCGAACGGCGCCACCCACGACCACCCGCCGCCGCCGCTGGCGAGCAGCAGCAGCGGGAAGGCGTAGAGCAGCAGGAAGGTGGCCGCCTTGCCGAGGTAGTGCACCTGCAGCGGCGGGTAGCCGGCGCGGCGCAGGAGCAGCAGCATCAGCCCGAGGACGAACTCGCGGCCCACGAGCACCGCGACCAGCCACAGCGGGACGACGTCGCGCAGCACGAAGGCGACCAGCGTGGCGACGATGTAGAGGCGGTCGGCGGCCGGGTCGAGCAGCGCGCCGAGCCGGCTGGACTGGCCGAGCAGCCGGGCGAGCTTGCCGTCGGCCCAGTCGGTGACGCCCGAGACCATGAGGACGACGACCGCCCAGCCGTCCTCCTCCGGCCCGAGCAGCAGCCACAGGAACAGCGGCACGCCGAGCAGCCGCAGCACCGACAGCGCGTTCGGGACGGTCCACACCCGGTCGGGCAGCTCGTTGCGGTCGGACACGGTGGAGCCCGCCCCGGCGTCCGGGACGGGACGGCCCGCGGACGCCGGGACGGCGGCCGACGGACCCTGCGACGACGTCACTGCTCCTCCACCCCGCTGCACACCGTTGCCGAGGCTAGTGTCCCGCGGCGACATCCCCGGGCGCGGCGCACCGGCGGCCCCGCCGCCCGGGCCGTCCCCGGGCAGCGCGGCGGTCGCGGTCGCGGCCCCGGTCGACGCCCCGGGTCAGCGGCGCCGGCTCCGCCCGGCGTCGCGCTGCAGGGCGGCGTCGAGCCAGGAGCGCAGGTCCGCGTCCCGGGCGAGGGCGGCGTCGTCGACGGCGATCCAGCCCGCGCCCATCGACCGCCCCTCCCCCATCTCCGCCCGCCGGGCTCCCGGCCGCGCCAGGTAGTCGGCGTCGCGCTCCGGGGACACCCGGGCGAGCAGAGCGCCCCCGCCGGTCGAGACGCAGACGGCCATCGCCCCGTCGACCATGAACGCGAGCCCGCCGAACATCGCCACTTCCCGGACCTCCCGTCCCCCGGGGAGGGCCCGGCGGACGCGCTGGGCCAGCTCGGCGTCGTGGGGCATGCACCGTCTCCTCCGTGCGGGACCGGGTCCGCGGCCGATCCTGGCACGGCCCGCCCCCGCGCGGGGAGGGGTCATGCCGGGACGAGCAGCGAGGCCGGGGCGGGCTCGTGGCCCAGCGGCCGTCGGGTGAACGAGCCCGTGCCGTGGCTGACCGAGCGCAGGGCGCCGGCGTAGCCGAGCAGCTCGATCTCGGGGACCTCGGCGCGGACGGTGGTGCGGTCCCGGTCGGGGTCGGCGTCGCTGCCGGTGACCCGGGCCCGCCGGGAGGACAGGTCGCTCATCACCGCGCCGACGTGCTCGCCGGGGACGACGACGGCCACCTCGCACCACGGCTCGAGCACCCGGGTGCCGGCCGCGGCGGCGAGCTCGCGCACGGCCAGCGCGCCGGCGGACTGGAACGCCGCGTCGGAGGAGTCGACCGAGTGCGCCTTCCCGTCGACGAGCACGAACCGGACGTCGACCAGCGGCCGGTCGCCCTCGATGCCCTTGGCGCACTGCGCGCGGATGCCCTTCTCCACGCTGCCGTGGTACTGGTTCGGCACCGCCCCGCCGACGACGCGCTGCTCGAAGGAGATGCCGGAGCCGGGCTCCCCCGGCTCGGCCTCGACCACGACGACGGCGTACTGCCCGTGCCCGCCGGACTGCTTGACCAGCCGCCCGGTGGCCCGCGCCGGCCCGGCGAGGGTCTCGACCATCGGCACGCGCACCGGGACGGTGGTGACCGCGACGCCGTGCCGGGTGCGCAGCCGCTCGAGCAGCACCTCGCCGTGCGCCTCGCCCACGCACCACAGCAGCAGCTGCCCGGTGTCGCGGGAGCGCTCCACCCGCAGCGTCGGGTCCTCGGCGGCCAGCCGGGCCAGCGCCGGGCCGAGCCGGTCCTCGTCGGCGCGGGAGGCGGCCTCGACGGCGACCGGGTGCTGCGGCACCGGCAGCGTCCACGGCGGCACCAGGCGGGGGTCGCCGGGCGAGGACAAGGTGTCGCCGGTCTCGGCCGAGGCCAGCCGGGTGACCGCGCAGACGTCGCCGGCCGGGCAGGAGGCCACCGGGCGCAGCGCCGCGCCCAGCGGGGAGGAGATCGCGCCGACCCGCTCGTCGGCGTCGTGGTCGGGGTGCCCGCGGTCGGCGCCGCCGTGACCGGAGACGTGCACCGGGGTGTCGGGGGTGAGCGTCCCGGAGAACACCCGCAGCAGGGAGACCCGGCCGAGGTAGGGGTCGGTCGTCGTCTTGACCACCTCGGCCACCAGCGGGCCGCCGGGGTCGCAGGCCAGCGCGGGCGCCGGGGAGCCGTCGGGCCGGGTGACCGGCGGGCAGCCGTGCTCGAACGGGCACGGGAAGGCGTTGACCAGCAGGTAGAGCAGCGCGTCGAGGCCGATGCCCTGCAGGGGTGCCGCGCAGAGCACGGGGTGGAAGTGGGCGCGGGCGACGGCGGTCTCGAGGTCGCTGATCAGGTCGCCCTGCACGAGCTCGTCGCCGGCGAGGTAGCGCTCCATGAGCGCCTCGTCCTCGCTCTCGCCGATGATCCCCTCGATCAGCTCGCCGCGGAGGCGGTCGGCGTCGGGGGCCTGGGCGCCGGGTTGCAGGAGGTTGACCACGCCCTGCACGGCGCCGTCGGGGCCGCGGTCGACGAGGTGCACGGGGTACACGCCGTCGCCGAGCAGCGTCTGGCACAGCCGGACGGTCTCCTCGACGTCGGCGCGCGCCCGGTCGAGCTGGGTGATGACGACCGCGCGGGGCATGCCGACGGCGGCGCACTCCTCCCACAGCTGCACGGTGGTGGCGTCCACGCCGCCGACGGCGGAGACGACGAACAGGGCGGAGTCGGCGGCGCGCAGGCCCGCCCGCAGCTCGCCGACGAAGTCGGGGCTGCCCGGGGTGTCGAGCAGCGTGATGCGGGTGCCGTCGTGCTCGACGGTGGCCACCCCGAGGGTGACCGAGCGCTGCTGCCGCACCTCGACCTCGTCGCTGTCGAGGCAGGTGGTCCCGTCCTCGATCCGGCCGGCGCGCGGGATCGCGCCGGTGGCGGCGAGCAGGGCCTCGGCGAGGGTGGTCTTGCCGGCGCCTGCGTGGCCGACGAGCGCCACGTTGCGCACCCGGGCGGCCTCGCGCGGGGCGGGCGCCGCGGGGACGTCCCTACCCACGGGGGCCTCCGGGCCGGTCGCCGTCCTGGTCGGTGTCGGGCACGGTGACCTCCCGGGGTCGACAGGGTGTGGTCTGGGTCACAACCCTGCCCCGGCGAGGCGCTGCCGGGCAAGACCCCCGTCGCTCAGCCGCGGCCGGCGGCCCCGACCAGGACGGGCCCGGCGGTGGTGGCCCAGCCGGCGGGGGTGACGTCGGCGACGGCGGCGGTGACGTCGTCGCGGGTGCCGGCGGCCAGGGCGGCGAGCACGAGGCGGGACGCGGCGGCCGCCGGGCGCCGCTCGGCCGACAGCACGCGGGCGAGCGTGTCGGCGGGGACGACGCCGGACAGGCCGTCGGAGCACACCAGCAGCCGGTCGCCGGGCCGGGCGGCGACGGCGATCAGGTCGGCGGGGCCGGGGTCCTGCGAGCCGCCGAGGGCGCGCAGCAGGATCGACCGCATCGGCGAGGCCCGGGCCTCCTCCGGCGTCAGGTCCCCGGAGTCCACCAGCGACTGCACGAGGCTGTGGTCGGTGGTGAGCCGGGTGAGCACGCCGTCGCGGTGCAGGTGGGCGCGACTGTCGCCGACGTGCGCGACGACGACCCGGCCGTCGCGGGTGAGCACCGCGGCGGTGCAGGTGGTGGCCATGCCGCGCAGCGCCGCGTCGGCCGCGGCGGCGGCGCGCACGGCGGCGTCGGCCGCGGCGAGCGCGGCGGCGAGGCCGGCGTCGGGCAGCGCGTCCCCACCGGCCGTCCGGGCGGCGGCCAGGTGCGCGGTGACCTCGGCGACGGCCAGCCGCGCGGCGGTGGCCCCGCCGTTGCCGCCGCCGACGCCGTCGGCCACCACCAGCAGGTCGGCGCCGGCGTAGCCGGCGTCCTGGTCCTCACCCCGGGGCCCGGCCAGGGACGCGGCGGCGGGGTCGAGGACGAGCCGGCCGAGCCCGGTGCCCGCGGGCCGCGGCGCGGGCGGGCCGCCCGGCGCCTGCGCCGCGGGGAACCACGGCAGCGGCACGGAGGGGGCGGTCACGGGCGACAGCATGGACCGCCGCGGCTGCACGAGGAGGGGAACGGCGCGCGCCGCCCGCGGGGAGGGCGTCCCCCGCGGGCGGCGCGACGACGGACGGCGGGTCAGACCACCGGGACCCGGTAGGCCTCCCACGCGTTGCTCATGCGGGCGACCTGGCCGGCCGAGAACCGGTCCATGCAGAAGTCCTCGGTGTAGTCCATGAAGTTGGAGATCGGGTCGAGGCCCGGGTCGCGGGGGCAGCTGTCGCGACCGGCGTCGGCCTCGCACTCGAACGCCGGGCCCGCCTCGGCCGGGGTGTCGGGCACGTGGTCGCCGGGGCCGGTGCAGCCACCCTGGAAGGTGTGGAACAGCCCGAGCCAGTGGCCGACCTCGTGGGTGCCGGTGTCGCCCTCGTTGTAGGGCGCCGCGGTGCCGCCGGGCATCGACTCGTCGAGGACGACGACGCCGTCGCGCCACAGCTGGCCGCCCTTGGCCGACTGCGGGAACGTCGCGTAGCCGAGCAGGCCACCGCCGATCGGGGCGACGTAGACGTTGAGGGTGGCCGGGCCGCCCTCGCGCAGCGCAGACTTCGCGGCCCGCTCCTCCCGGCTGCCCGGCTCGAGCGCCGCCCAGGCCGGGTTCGCGACGAAGTCGGTGTCGGCGGGGTCGTACGCGAACCGGAACGGGGTGTCGGGCGACTCGGCGGCCGCACCCTCGCCGGAGTAGGCGTCGTTGAGGACCTCGACCTGGGCGGCGATCTGCTGCAGGCGCTGCGCCCGCTGCGCCTCGGTGAGCGGCGCGGCGGTGATGACGTGGAAGACGGTCTCGATCGTCACCGACGCGGCCGGGAGGACCGGGCGGACCTTCGGCCTGCCCAGGGCGGCGGCCTGGTCGGCGGAGACGGCGTTGGGCTCACCGCGGGTGGCGCCGGGGCGGACCCGCGCCTCCTCGGTGCCGTGCGAGACGCCGTCGGCGTGCAGGTCTCCGGCGTGCGCGTCGGCGCCGTGCGCGTCGGTGCAGGCCGCGGCGTCGGCGGGCAGGGCGGCGACCGTGCCGGCCGCCGGGGCGGTCGTCAGGGCCAGCGCCACCGCGGCGCCGAGGGTGAGGGCGGTCCGGCGCAACCGGGTCATGGGTTCTCCTCCAGGGAGGGGCGGGACGGGTGCGCGGAGCCAACCACAGGCGGAACCGGCCGGTTCCGCCGGGCGTGTCACAGCTCACCCGCCCGGTCACCGACCGTGACGGGCGCCGCTCCCCCGCCGAGCCGGCGTGAACAGCTGCGTGACACGTCAGTGCATTGAGTTGGGGATAACGGTAGGGGAGTGGCGCCGGCCCGGTCCGCCGACCTCGCCGTGGGGGGGGGGGGGGGGGGGGGGGGGGGGGGGGGGGGGGGGGGGGGGGGGGGGGGGGGGGGGGGGGGGGGGGGGGGGGGGGGGGGGGGGGGGGGGGGGGGGGGGGGGGGGGGGGGGGGGGGGGG
>NZ_JBJGYL010000019.1:0-94475 GCF_054049975.1 Geodermatophilus sp. SYSU D01119
ACAGTGTTACGGCGGCCATGGCGAGAGGGAAACGCCCGGATCCATTCCGAACCCGGAAGCTAAGCCTCTCAGCGCCGATGGTACTGCCCTGGAGACGGGGTGGGAGAGTAGGACGCCGCCGGACAACCATTCGAGACGGGGGTCGGAGCCATTGGCTCCGGCCCCCGTTTTCGTGCGTTGTCCGCAGACTCCATTCCACCGGGCGCTCGCAGGAGTGCTCCCCGCCGTACGAGGTACTGACGACTCCATGACATCTCCCCGACGAGGCTCCGCCGGCCGTGGCCGGCCCGACGGCCAGGACGCCCGCGGTCAGGGCCGGTCCGGCCGCGACGACCGACAGGGCCCGCGATCGGGAGGCCGCCCCACGGGGGCGGGGCGCAACTCGAGCGGCTACGGCTCCCGACGTGACGAAACGGCGGGTGGTCGTGAGAGCGGGTCCTCCCGCGGCGGGCAGGGCGCCCGTGCGGACCGCCCCCAGGGTGACCGCTCCGGCCGTCCGGTCGCCGGAACCCGCGGTGGCGGGGACTGGCGCGACCGTCGTGCCGGCACCGAGCGGGCCGGCGGCAACTGGCGGGACCGTCGCCCCGACAGCGACCGCGGCGGCGACGACCGTCAGGACCGGCGCCCGGCCCGCTCCTCCGGGGACTGGCGGGACCGCAGGCCCGCTGCCGACCGTCCGGCGGGTGACCGGCAGGACCGGCGGCCGTCCGGCGGCGGGGGCGGCTGGCGCGACCGGCGTCCCGAGGGCGAGCGGTCGTCGGGGTCGTGGCAGGAGCGTCGCAACGACGTCGGTCCGGCCCGTGACCGCTCCACCGGCGGCTGGCGCGACCGGCGTCCGGGCAGTGATCGCGTCGAGGGCGGCCGTCCCGCTGCCCGACGGGACGACGCGCCGCGCGGCCCCCGGTCGTCGGAGGACCGCAAGCGGCGCCAGGACGAGGGGTCCCGCCCCGAGTGGCGTGACCGCCGACCCCAGGGCGAGCGTCCCGCGCGAGCCGGTGGCCACGAGGCCGGCAGGGGCCGGCCGGAGCAGCGTGGCGGCGGACGCTCCGACCGTGCCGGCGGCAGGGACTGGCGCGACCGTCGGCCCACGGACGACCGCCGTCCGCGCCCGGACCGCGACCGGACCCCGCCGGCCACCCCCGGCCCGGACCTGCCTGACTGGGCGGACCCGCGCGATCTCGATCCGTCGGTCCGTGCGGCGCTCCGTGGTCTCGACGCGCGCAACGCGGAGAAGGTCGCCAAGCACCTGGTCGTCGCCGGCACCCTGGTCGACGAGGACCCGGAGCTCGCGCTGGCCCACGCCCGCGCCGCCCGGGACCGCGCGTCGCGACTCGCCGTCGTCCGTGAGGCCGTTGGTGTCGCGGCCTACCACGCCGGCGACTACGCCGAGGCGTCGCGCGAGCTGCGGGCCTACCGCCGGATGAGCGGCGAGGAGGGGTACCGGGCCGTCCTGGCCGACTGCGAGCGCGCCCTGGGCCGGCCCGAGGTCGCCCTGCGGCTGGTGCGCGAGGCGCTCGCCGATCGCCCGGACCGCGAGGAGACCGTCGAGCTGCAACTGGTCGAGGCCGGTGCACGCCAGGACCTCGGTGAGGTCGCCGCTGCGCGTCTGGTGCTCGAGGGCGCCCTGGGCGGGCGGCCGACCCCGGATGGGGTCGACCTGGGCGACGAGAGCACCCGGCGGCTCGCCTCCGCCTACGCCGACCTGCTCGCCGCCTCCGGGGACCCGTCGGCGGCCGCGTGGCGCGAGGTCGTCGCGGCCACCGAGCCCGAGGACGACGACATCGCCTTCGGCGAGGAGGAACTCCCGCTCGCCGGACTGGACCGTGCCGACCTCGCGGACGCGCGGCCTGTCTCCGGTGACCCGGACGCGGACACCGAGAACGCGGACGACGAGGCCTCGGACGACGAGGCCTCGGACGACGAGGCCTCGGACGACGAGCTCTCGGACGACGAGCTCTCGGACGACGAGCTCTCGGACGACGAGCTCTCGGACGACGAGGACGAGGCCGAATCGGCCGGCCCGGGCGAGCTGAACTTCGACGCCGACGTCGAGCGCGAGGTGGCCGAGCTGCTCGGTGAGGTCGACCCGCCGGCGGAGGACCAGCCCGGGCACTGACCACCGACGATCCCCCCGGCGTCGTCCACACCGGCTACTCCCGTCCACAGCCGTCCCGGCCGCGCTCGGCCGGGGGCAGGACGGCACCACGCTGCGGTCATGAGCGTGGCCGTGATCGACCGCAACGACGTCGTGCTCCGCGGGCGCCTCTCGGCGCCCGCGGAGCTCCGCACCCTGCCCAGCGGCGACCCCCTGGTGACCTTCCGCCTCGTCGTCCGCCGGCCCGAGCCCCGGGCCCGCGGCTCCTCGGTCGACGTCCTCACCTGCATCACCTACGACCGGGCGCTGCAGCGCCGCATCGCCGCCTGGGAGGCCGGCGACGTGGTGGAGGTGGAGGGCGCGCTGCAGCGGCGCTTCTGGCGGACGGGTGCCGGCACCGCCTCGGTGGTCGAGGTCAACTGCCGGCGCGGGCGGAAGGTGCCGCGCTCGTCGGCCGGCGGCAGCGTCCGCACGGCGTGACCGACGTGCGGTCAGCCGCCGTGCGGGCGGAGCACCAGCCCGGTGCGCGGCTTCGGCACGAACAGCGTGGACTTGCGCGGCATGCGCGCACCCGCCCGGGCCACGGCGGCGACATCGGCGGGCGAGGGCGGGCGCAGCAGTACGGCCACCCCGGACCGCGCACCGGCCAGGCGGAGCGCCTCGGGCACGCTGTGGGCCACCAGCAGCGACCCGGGCTCGTCGCTGCGGCCCCACAGCGCGCCGACCAGGCCGGTGGTGGCCAGCACGACGTCGAGGCCGCGCCACGCCGGCGGTGCCTCGGCGGGCACCGTCGCGCGCACCTCGGCGCTGGGCCCGGTCAGGTGCAGCAGGCGCTCCCCGTCCGTGACGAGGAAGCCGTCGAGGTCGGGGAGCAGGGACGCCGCCAACGCGGAGAGTGCCCCGGGGCCGCCGGTGACGGGCACGTCGGCCACCTCGAAACCGCGGGCGGCCTCGTCGGCGGCCCCGGCCAGGTCCAGGTCCGGCACGACCCGGTGGATCGACTCGACCCGCAGGCCGCCGGTGCCCATGGGGGTCAGCAGGGCCAGGACGCGGCAGTCGCCGTCGGGGTGGGTGCGGTGCAGGGCCTGCGCGGCGGCGAAGCGGTGGTGGCCGTCGGCGATCACGGCGCCGGTCCGGCCCAGGGCGCCCGTCAGGTCCTGCAGGACCGCGGGGTCGGTGACGCGCCAGAGCAGGTGCGCGACGCCGTCGTCGTCGACGACCTCGAGGTCGGGGTCGGTGCCGCCGACGGACACGGTGAGCGCGGCGACCTGCGGTTCGGGGTCGTGCGCCAGCACGATGGGCTCGAGGTCGGTCGCGGTCGCCGCGAGCAGCGCGCGGCGGCCCTCGACGGCGGCGGGGAAGGTGTCCTCGTGCGGCAGCACGGCCCGGCCGCCGGCGGCGGCCACCGCGACGGCGCCGAGCCAGCCGACCGTCGGCGCCCCCGTCACCGGCCGCATCTCGTAGCGCCACAGGGCGGGCTCCGCGTCGCGGACCAGGACCCCGTCGCGCTCCCAGTCCCGCAAGGTGGCGGCGGCGCGGGCGGCGACGTCCCCGGCCGCGGCCGGGCCGCGGGCGCCGGCGGTCCCCGGACCGGACGTGCCCCCGGGCAGGATCAGGCGCACGATGTTGTGCGGGTCGGCGGCCGCCAGTCGCTCGGCGCCGTCCGGCGTCACCAGGTCGTAGGCTGGCGAGCTCACCCGGGCCAGGTGCCCGGGGTCCTGCTGCCGGTAGGTGAGGGCCCGGAAGGGTCGGACGTCGAGCCCCGTCGGGACGGGGAGCGGGGGACCCGCCGACGACGACTGCACCACCGGATCGTAGGAGCCGCCGTCCCCGGCCCGCCGACGCGACCGGTCACCGGGGGCGGGCGGGGGCGACCGCGGGAGATCGGGAGGGCATCGGTGTCGACAGCAGGACCGCCGGAGGACGCGGGGGCGGAGACCACGCCCGAGGGGGAGGCCGGCAGCACGGGGCCCCAGGGCGGGGTCTACGAGTGGTACCGCCGGGGGCTCGACCTGCTGAGCAACGGCGATCCGGCGGCCGCGGCCACGCTGCTGACCCGCGCCGCCGAGGCCGAGCCCGGCTCGCGCAGCGTGCTCGAGGCGCTCGCCCGCGCCCAGTACGACGCCGGCCGCTACCGCGAGGCCGTCGACAGCTTCGGCGAGCTGGCCGCGGTCAACCCGACCGACGACTACGCCCAGTTCGGGCTCGGCCTGGCCGCGAGCCGGTCCGGTGACCTGGACCTGGCCGCCGAGCACCTCGCGCTGGCCGTCGCGCTGCGGCCGGACCTGCCGCACTACGCCCGCGCGCTGCGCGGCGTGCGCGCCCGCCGCGGTTCCGGGCCGGGGGCGGCGTGAGCGCCGGAGCGCCGCCGGCCCTGGCGGCCGGCAGCAGCCGCCCGCCGGCCGAGTTCTTCGACGTGGCGCTGCTCGACCTCGACGGCGTCGTGTACGTCGGCCCCGACGCGGTCCCCGGCGTCCCGGAGGGCCTGGCGGCCGCGCGCGCGGCCGGGATGCGCCTGGGGTTCGTCACCAACAACGCGGCCCGCCCGCCGGAGGAGGTGGCCGCGCACCTCACCGAGCTGGGCGTACCGGCCGTCCCCGATGAGGTGATCACCAGCTCGCAGGCCGCCGCGTCCGTGGTCGTGGGGTTGTTCGGGGCCGGCGCCCGCGTGCTCCCGGTCGGCGGTCCCGGGGTCGCGGCGGCGCTGCGTGCGGCCGGGCTGACCGTGGTGGAGCGGGCCGAGGACGACCCGGTGGCCGTGGTGCAGGGCTACGGCCGCGAGGTCGGGTGGCTGCAGGTCGCCGAGGCGGTCGTGGCCGTCCGGCGGGGCGCCCGGCACGTGGCCACCAACGCCGACGCCACCATCCCCTCGCCGCGCGGGCCGCTGCCGGGCAACGGGGCGATGGTCGGGGTGGTGCGGGACGTCACGGGCGTCGAGCCGCTGGTCAGCGGCAAGCCCGACCCGGCGATGCACGCCGAGTGCGTGCGCCGCACCGGGGCGCAGCGGCCGCTGGTCGTCGGCGACCGGCTCGACACCGACATCGAGGGCAGCCACCGCGCGGGCGCGGCGAGCCTGCTCGTGCTCAGCGGCGTCACGGTGCCCGCGACGCTGCTGGCCGCCCGGCCGGACCACCGGCCCGACCTCCTCGCACCCGACGCCCGGGGCGTCCTGGTCGCCCATCCGGCGGTGACGGCCGCGGACGGCGGCTGGCGCTGCGGCGCGTGGGTGGCGGCCGCCGACGGTGACGGCACGTGGGTCCTGCGCTCGGCCGGCAGCGACCGGGACGCGAGCGGTGCGGACACGGACGGGCTCGACGGGCTGCGGGCGCTGTGCGTGGCGGCCTGGTCGCGCGAGAGCGGGGGAGAGGACGCCGGCGTCCGGGTGCGGGCGGGGGACGACCCGGCCCGTGCGGCGCTGGCCGGCTGGGACCTGGCGCCGCGGTGAGCGACGCCCGGTGCGGTGGGCCCGGCCGGACCGGGTCGTGCGGGGCCTCGCGGCCGTCCCCGGCGGGCTCCGTCACGAGCGGGCGAGGGGCCCGAGCGACCTCCCGCCGGGCGCCCGCGGGAGCGCCCGCCGTTCCCTGCTGGCGACCGACGGTGTCGTCCGCGGCCGGTAGTCTCGCGCGGGCCGGGGACACCGCGTCCCCCACGCCGCGGCCCCCGCGCCCCGGGGTGCCCGACCGGCCTCCCCACTGCCTCCCGGAAGGTCCCCGCGATGACCGAGCCGAGCCGACCGCGACCGGTCCCGGGCCCGCCGCGGCCCGGTCCCGCCGCGGATCCGGCCCGCGCGTCCGCGTCGGTGCTGGAGGGCCTCGCCGAGCTGCCGGTCGCCGAACACGTGCCCGTCTTCGAGGCCGAGCACGACCGCCTGGCCCGCGAGCTCGCCACGATCGACCAGCTCTGATGCCACGCCGCAGCCGACTCGACGCCGAACTCGTGCGGCGGGGCCTGGCCCGCTCCCGCGAGCACGCCGTCGAGCTGATCACCGAGGGGCGCGTCGCCGTCGCCGGGCAGGCCGCCACCAAGCCGGCCACCGGCGTCGACGCCGCCACGCCGGTGGTCGTGCGCACCGACCCCGACGAGCAGCGCTGGGTGTCCCGCGGCGCGCACAAGCTCCTCGGCGCCCTCGGGGCGTTCCCCGTGGAGGTCGCCGGCCGCCGGGCACTCGACGCCGGCGCCTCCACCGGCGGCTTCACCGAGGTCCTGCTGTCGCGTGGCGCGCGCGAGGTGGTCGCCGTGGACGTCGGCTACGGCGAGCTGGCCTGGTCGCTGCGCACCGACGAGCGGGTGCGGGTGCACGAGCGCACCAACGTCCGGACGCTCACGCCGGAGGACGTCGGCGGGCCGGCCGAGCTGGTCGTCGCCGACCTGTCGTTCATCTCGCTGCGGCTCGTGCTGCCGGCGCTCACCGCCTGCGCGACGGAGGGGGCCGACCTGCTGCCCATGGTCAAGCCGCAGTTCGAGGTGGGGCGCGAGCGGCTCGGCGCCGGCGGGGTCGTGCGCGACCCGGCGCACCGCGCCGACGCCGTGCTCACCGTCGCCCGCGCGGCCGCGGAGCTGGGCTGGGGCACCGCCGGGGTGGTGGCCAGCCCGCTGCCGGGGCCGTCGGGCAACGTCGAGTTCTTCCTCTGGCTCCGCCGCGACGCGCCGCCGCCGGAGGAGGCCGACGTCGTCCGGGCCGTCGAGGAGGGACCCCGGTGACCGGGCCGGGCGCGGGCGGCGATCCTCGGGGACGCTGGGACGGGACGCGGGTGCAGCAGGCGCAGGAGGACAGCCACGAGCGGGGAGGACCGATGAGCGAGGCCGGCCAGGGCGGATGGCGTCCCGGGGGTACGCGGCACGTGCTGCTCGCCGTGCACACCGGGCGGGAGGACATCGTCGAACTGGCCCGCAGCTCCGCCGCGCGGCTCGCGCGCGCCGGCATCGTCGTGCGCGTCCTCGAGGACGAGGCGGAGGACCTCGGCATCGAGGACGCCGAGGTGGTCCCGGCCGACGCCGAGGCCGCCCGGGGCGCGGAGATCGTCATGGTCTTCGGCGGCGACGGCACCTTCCTGCGCGCCGCCGAGCTCGCCCGCTACAGCCACGCCGCGCTCATGGGCGTCAACCTCGGCCGCGTCGGCTTCCTCGCCGAGACCGAGCCCGAGGCCGTCGAGGAGACCCTCACCGCCATCGAGCGCTGCGAGTACTCGGTGGAGAAGCGGCTGGCGGTGGAGGTCGACGTCATCGACGCCACCGGCGCGGTCGTCGGCGGCACCTGGGCGCTCAACGAGGTCTCGGTGGAGAAGGCGCAGCGCTCGCGCGTCCTCGACGTCGTCATCTCCATCGACGGCCGGCCGCTGACCAGCTTCGGCTGCGACGGCGTCCTGTTCGCCACGCCCACCGGCTCGACCGCCTACGCGTTCTCCGCCGGCGGCCCGGTCGTGTGGCCCGACGTCGAGGCGATGCTGCTCGTGCCCACCAACGCGCACGCCCTCTTCGCCCGGCCCCTGGTGACCTCACCGGACGCCGTCCTGTCGGTCTCCATCCCGCCCGACGGCAACCGCGCCCGCGTCTCCGCCGACGGCCGCCGCGCCTTCGACGTCCCCGACGGCGGCCGCGTCGACGTGCGCCGGGCCGCCCGCCCGGTGCGCATCGCCCGCGTGCACCCCGCGACCTTCGGCGACCGGCTGGTGGCCAAGTTCGGCCTGCCCGTGCGCGGCTTCCGCGAGGTGCGCCGGCACGACCCGGGCCACGAGCTCACGCCGTCGCGCAACGTGCTCACCCGCGACGTGGTGTCGCTCCCGCCGGCTCCCGGCCGCGGCCCGGCACGGGAGGAGGTGCGCGGTGGCTCCGCGGACCCCGACGCGTGAGCGCGGTCCCCGGGCCCGGCGTACCGCCGCGCCCACGGACACCGGCTCCACGGACACCGGCTCCACGGACACCGGCTCCACGGACACCGGCTCCACGGACACCGGCCCCGCGGCGGCGGCCGGGCAGGCCGCGCCCGCCGGAGACGGCAGCGCCCCGGCGGCCCGCGCGCCGCACGACCTCGGGCGCCTGACCGAGCTGCGCATCCGCGGCCTGGGCGCCATCGACGACGTCACCCTCGAGCTCGGCCGCGGCCTCACCGTGGTCACCGGCGAGACCGGTGCCGGCAAGACGATGGTCGTGACGGGCCTGACGCTGCTGTTCGGCGGGCGCGCCGACCCCGGCCGCGTCCGCGCCACCGGGCGGGCCGGCGTCGAGGGGCGCCTGGAACTGCCCGAGGGCTCCCCGGTGTGGGAGCGCGCCGCCGAGGCCGGCGCCGAGCCCGACGACGACGGGTCGCTCATCCTCGCCCGCACCGTGAGCGCCGAGGGCCGGTCCCGGGCGCACCTGGGCGGGCGCAGCGTGCCGGTCGGCGTCGTGGCCGAGCTCGCCGAGGGCCTGCTCGCCGTGCACGGGCAGAGCGACCAGCTGCGGCTGTCCCGCCCCGCCGAGCAGCGGCACGCCCTCGACCGCTACGCCGGCCCCGCGCACCTGCAGCTGCTGGAGTCCTACCGGACGGCCTACGCCGGCTGGCGCGAGCTGTCGGCCGACCTCGACCGACGCCGCAGCCAGGCCCGCGAGCTCGCCCAGGCCGCCGAGGTGCTGCGCCACGGCCTCGAGGAGATCGAGGGGCTGGCGCCCGAGCCCGGCGAGGACGAGGCCCTCGACGCGCAGGCCAAGCGGCTCGGCGACGCCGACGCGCTGCGGGCCGCCGTCGACGAGGCGCGCATGGCCCTGGTCGGCGACGTCACCGGCGACCTCGGCGCGGAGGGGCTGCCGCAGGACGCCACTGCCGCGCTCGCCGCCGCGGAGCGGGCGCTGTCCACCACCGACGACCCGGCGCTGGTGCTGCTGGCCCGCGACCTCGCCGACGCCGTCGCCGTCGTCTCCGACGTCAGCGTGCAGCTCGCCGGCTACGTCGCCGACCTCGACGCCGACCCCGCGCGGCTGGCCGAGGTCCTCGACCGGCGGGCCGCGCTCACCGCCCTGGTGCGCAAGTACGCCGACCCGGGGGAGGGGCTGGCCGGGGTGCTGGCCTGGGCCGACGACGCCCGGGCCAAGCTGTCGGCGCTCGACGTCTCCGACGAGGCCCTCGAGGCGCTGGAGGCCGCCCGCGACACCGCCCGCGCCGAGGTCGACGACCTCGCCGCCCGGATCTCCGCCGGCCGCCGCGCCGCCGCCGACGGGTTCGCCGCCGAGGTGGGCCGCGAGCTCGCCGGCCTGGCGATGAAGAGCGCCCGGGTGTCCTTCTCGATCGACAGCCACCCCGACGAGCCCGGCCCCGACGGCATCGACGAGGTCGCGCTGCTCATGGCCGCCCACCCCGGTGCCCCGCCGCGGCCGGTGCACCGCGGCGCCTCCGGCGGTGAGCTCTCCCGCGTCATGCTGGCCATCGAGGTGGTCTTCGCCGGGGCCGACCCGGTGCCGGTGATGGTGTTCGACGAGGTCGACGCGGGCGTCGGCGGGCAGGCGGCCGGCGAGATCGGGCGCCGGCTGGCGCGGCTGGCGCGCGACCACCAGGTCGTCGTCGTCACCCACCTCGCGCAGGTGGCCGCGTTCGCCGACACCCACCTGGTCGTCGACAAGTCCCCGGACACCGCGGCCGGCGTCACCGCCACCGACATCCGCGCCGTCGACGGCGAGGACCGGGTGCGCGAGCTCGCCCGGATGCTCTCCGGCCTCACCGACAGCGACACCGGCCAGGCGCACGCCCGCGAGCTGCTCGCCGTCGCGGCCGCGGCCCGGGCGGAGTAGGCGCCGCGCCGCCCGGTCGCGTGCCACCGGGTGGTGGGACGCAGGAGTGTCGATCGAGATCGCCGGGTAGGCGTTCCCCGTGCGCACCGATGCCCGATCCCGGACCGCCCCCCGACGCCCCGCGGGGGGTGCCCGATGAGCTGCTTCAGCTCGGCCGACGAGTCGGCGCACTACGGGTTCTCGGTGTGCATGCTGCTCCAGCAGTACCGGGAGCAGCTGGGCTGGGAGTCCGCGCCGGTGGTCGAGCTCGGCACCGGTGACGCCTCCGCCATCGCCGACGTCGTCGCGGGACTGCCCGGCCTGCGCATCCGCAGCTACGACATCAGCGCCGACTCGGTCGCGGCGGCGCGGGCCAACATCGCCGAGCGGGGCGTGGCCGACCGCTACACCGTCGAGCTCGGCGACTTCTTCGACCAGGCCGACGCCTCCGGCGGCGAGCCGGTGACCACGGCGATCTCCAACCCGCCCTACATCCCGGCGCCCGACCGCGACATCCTCATGCCCGAGCTGTGGGGCGGGGAGCGCGGCAACGACCTCACGCTGCAGTTGCTCAAGGCCGGCTACGACCACGTCGTCACCGCGGTCGCGAGCTACGCCGACCCGGTCACCACCGTGGGCACCGCCGCCGACCTCGGCTACCGGGTGGTCAACTTCCTCGCCATGGGCCTGGACTACGGGCCCTACAGCAGCGAGCCGAAGGTGCGCGAGCAGATCCGGCGGATCGCCGCCGAGGGCCGCGGCTGGGCCGGCGAGGACGAGTACATGGTCGCCGTCGCCTTGTTCACCCGGGACCCGGAGCTCCCCGGCGACCGCGCCGACCAGCTGCTGCGGGCCCTGCAGCTGCCGGCCTGACGCCGGGGTCTCAGCCCAGCGGCACGCACAGCGCCGCCGGGTCGTCGGCGCAGGCCCCGGCGGACACGGTCACCCGGTCCCACGGTCCGGTGGCGTTCGAGCCCGCCTCGTTGCGCAGCCCCGAGATCCGCAGCACCAGGTCGCTAGTCGGCGCCGCGTCGCGCGCGACGACGTGGACGCTCGCCGAGGCGCCGCCCCCGGCCCCGGCGGACAGGCCGAAGCCGTCGCGGGTGGGCGCCGTCGTCCCGTCCTGGCACCAGCGCGTGCCCGGCGCCGACGACCCGACGAACACCGCCGTGCCCGCCCGCGGGGCGCCGCCGTCGGCCGCGGTGAGCTCGACGGTCGCCGCCAGCCCGGCCATGGCGAACGTCTCGTTGGCGAACCCGACCTCGACGACGAGGGAGCGCACCGAGCCGTCGTCGGGGAGCGCGCAGTCGACGGCGGAGGAGCCCGGCAGCGGCGGGAGGCCGACGGACACCGGCGAGCGGGTCACCCGCACCGACGCGGTGAACGCCAGGTCGCCGGAGCGGTCGGCCAGCCGCGCCGCACCCACCCCCACCGGCGCGGGCGGCGGCGGGACGTGGAGCGACGGCGTCGGGGCGGACACCGCGACCGGGCGCTCCTCGTCGGGCGCGGCGACGGCGGTCAGCAGCGCGCAGCCGGACGTGGCCAGCGCGACGCAGGGCAGGAGGAGGGTGGTCCGGCGCAGGCGCACGCCGCGCACCCTGGCAGACGCGGCGCCGTTCCGGGATCGCCCGTCAGCGGCGTTTCGCGTACCCGGCCAGGCCGAACTGCAGCAGCGACAGCCCGCGGCGGCCGGCGGCGCGCAGCTCCGCGGCCAGCTCCGGCCCGGTCACCCCGGCCAGCACCCGGTCGCGCGCCAGCTCCAGCAGCCGCCCGTACAGCGCGGTGACCGCCGCCGCGGTGAGCTCCGGCTCGACCGAGCCGTCGCCCGATCCCGTCTCCTCCCGGATCTGCGCGGCCAGCGCCGCGGTGATCTCCCCGAGGATCTCCCGCTCGCGCGCCTGCAGGGTCCGCGAGCCGCGGACGATGCGCGCCATCGCGGCCACCCCGGCCGCGGCCTCCGGGTCGCCGAGCGAGGTCATCGCCGCGACGACGAACGTGCCGGCCGCCGCGGCCGCCGACTCACCCGCCGGCCGTCCGGCCACGGCGGCGAGCAGCGCGCGGCGCATCGGCGGGTCAGTGGCGAGCACCAGGCCCTCCTTGACCGGGAAGTGGTTGAACACCGTCTTCTCGACGACGCCGGCCCGCTGGGCGATCTCCACGACGCTCACCGCGTCGAAGCCGCGCTCGGCGAACAGCGCGGCGGCGGCCTCGACGATCCGGTCGTGGGTCTCCAGCCGGCGCCGCTCCCGCACGCCGGGACCGCGCCGCTCCCGCCGCCGGGCCGCGCGCCCGCCGCCTGCCGGCGCCGGGGCGCGCCGGTCGGCCGGGGGAGCCGGGGCGGGGGCGGGGGCCTCGACGGCAGCCGGCGTCCGGTCCGCCGGGGCGGTGGCCGGCGCGGTGACGGGCGCGGTGACGGGCGCGGTGACGGGCGGAGCGGCAGGGGGAGTGACGAGGGCAGCGGCGGGGGCGGCGGCCTGGCCGGGACCCCGGGGGGCCTGCCCGGGCGGCGGCGTCCGGTCCGCCGGGTGAGCGGCGGGCGGCGTCCGGTCCGCCGGTGCAGCCGCGGGAGCCGGCGCCGCGCCCCGCGGCGGGGCGGGCACCGGGCGGGCACCCGGGACCGCGCGGACGACCGCGGCGCTCCCGTCCGCGCTCCCGTCCGCGCCCCCGTCCGCGCCCCCGTCCGCGCCCCCGTCCGCGGCCCCGGGACGGGTCGCCGGGACGCTGACGGCTGGAGCCCCACGAGTCACAGCGACGAACGCTAGACAGCGTCGGGGGTGCTGTCGGCGGTGCTGGTGGGGAGCATGCGCCGGGCGTGTCGCGCTGTCCGTGGTGTCGCACACCCTCCGTGAGCAGGTCGTCGCCCATGCGCGTCGGAGGTCGGCCCCTCCAGGCGTGCGTGGGAGCATCGGTCAATGCGCATCGGCACCTTGCGACGGAGCCGGGCCCAGGAGACCGAACCCGGGGTGAGCGGCACCGTCCGGCTGGACCGTCGCACGAAGAACCTCACCAAGCGCCTGCGGCCCGGCGACATCGCCGTCATCGACCACGTCGACATCGACCGCGTGAGCGCCGACTCCCTCGTCGCCGCCCGGGTCGGTGCCGTGGTCAACGCCGCGCCGAGCATCTCCGGTCGCTATCCGAACCTCGGCCCGGAGATCCTCACCGCGGCGGGGATCCCGCTGGTCGACGGCGTCGGCAAGGAGGTCTTCGGCGCGCTCAAGGAGGGCGCGCAGGTCCGCGTCGAGGGCAACGTGCTCTACGGCCCCGACGGGCAGCCGGTCGCCACCGGCACCGAGCAGACCCCCGACACCGTCGCCGCCGCCATGGCCGACGCGAAGGCCGGGCTGTCCACGCAGTTGGAGGCGTTCGCCACCAACACGATGGAGTACATGAAGCGCGAGCGCGCGCTGCTGCTCGACGGCGTCGGCGTCCCCGACGTGCGGACCGCCATCGAGGGCCGGCACGTCCTCGTCGTCGTCCGCGGGTACGACTACAAGGAGGACCTGCAGGCGCTGCGGTCCTACATCCGCGACTACCGGCCGGTGCTGGTGGGCGTCGACGGCGGCGCGGACGCGCTCGTCGAGGCCGGCTACCAGCCGGACATGATCATCGGCGACATGGACTCGGTCAGCGACCACGTCCTGCGCAGCGGCGCCGAGGTGGTCGTGCACGCCTACGCCGACGGCCGCGCCCCCGGCCTCCAGCGCGTGCAGGACCTCGGCGTGGACGCCATCACCTTCCCGGCCGCGGCCACCAGCGAGGACATCGCGATGCTGCTGGCCGACGAGAAGGGCGCCAAGCTCATCGTCGCCGTCGGCACCCACGCCACGCTCGTGGAGTTCCTCGACAAGGGCCGCGGCGGCATGGCCTCGACCTTCCTCACCCGGCTGCGCCTGGGCGGCAAGCTCGTCGACGCCAAGGGCGTGAGCCGGCTCTACCGCAGCCGCATCTCGACCGCCGCGCTCGTCGTGCTCGTGCTCGCCGCGCTGGTCGCCATCGTCGCCGCCGTCGCCGTCACCACCGCCGGGCGGATCTACCTCGACCTGCTGGTCGACCAGTGGGACAGCTTCGTGTTCTGGTTGGAGAACCTCTTCTCGTGATCGACTTCCGCTACCACCTGGTCTCCCTGATCGCGGTGTTCCTCGCGATCGCCCTGGGGCTGGTGATCGGCGCGACCCAGCTGTCGGGCCCGCTGCTGGACAACCTCCAGGGCCAGGTCACCTCGCTGCAGGAGGACAAGCGCGAGCTCGAGGACACCACCCAGGGTCTGCAGGCCCAGGTCGACGGCAGCCAGGCCTTCGAGTCCGCCGTCGCCCCCGCCCTCGTGCAGGGCGCCCTGACCGGCCGCAGCGTGCTGTTCGTGCTGGCCTCCGAGGACGTCACCACCGACACCGTCGAGGAGGTCACCGCGCTGGTGACCGAGGCCGGCGGCACGGTGGCCGGGCAGCTCACGCTGGCCCCCGAGTACAGCGACCCGGCCAGCGAGCCGGCGCTGCAGAGCTACGTCACCACCCCCGCCGGCCGCCCGGCCGGCGTCGAGCTGCCCGAGACCGACGACACCGCCCAGCTGGTCGGCGCGCTGCTCGCCGAGGTGCTCATGGTCCCGGCCGGCGGGCCCGCGCCCGACGCCGCCGGGATCTCCACCGTGGTCGCCGGCCTGCAGGCTCTGGACGTGCTCACCCAGGACTCCGCGTCGCTCGCCCCGGCCGACTTCGCCGTCGTGCTCACCTCCGGCACCCTCTCCGGCGACGACGCCGCCGACCGCAACGACGTGCTGGTCGACCTGGTCACCGCCCTCGACGCCGCGGGCTCCGGCGCCGTGGTGGCCGGCGACGCCGCCTCCGCCGGCGAGGACGGGCTGGTCGGCGTCGTGCGCGCCGACCCCGAGACCGCCTCGGCCGTCTCCACCGTGGACAACGTGACCAGCCCCTCCGGCCAGGTCAGCACCGTGCTGGCGCTGGGCAGCGAGAGCGAGGGCACCTCCGGCGCCTACGGCACCGGGGAGGACGCCCAGCCGGTGCCGCCGGTGCCGGCCACCACCCCGTGACCACCCGCCCGCTCCTGGCCGCGCTGGGCGGGGCGGCCGCGGCGAGGGCGGGCCTGGCCGCCGG
This sequence comes from Geodermatophilus sp. SYSU D01119, assembly GCF_054049975.1. Lineage (NCBI taxonomy): Bacteria > Bacillati > Actinomycetota > Actinomycetes > Geodermatophilales > Geodermatophilaceae > Geodermatophilus > Geodermatophilus sp. SYSU D01119. The sequence continues at coordinate 14,947 of NZ_JBJGYL010000019.1, forward strand.
CCGCGCGCTCGACGCCCGACCGGCCGGAGCGCCGTGGCGGCGGACCAACTACGCCGGCCGCCCGGTGACCCTGCTCGGCGGGCCGGCGCTCGCCGCCGCCGCGACCGCCGGGGCCGCCCTCGGCGCGCCGGCCGGCACGCGTGCCGCCGCCGTCGTGGCGGGGGCGGTGTCCGGGCTGGTCGGCGGCTACGACGACCTCGCCGGCGCGCGGCCCGAGCAGGCCCGGGACAAGGGCCTGGCCGGGCACCTGCGCGCGCTGCGCGCCGGCCGGGTCTCGGCCGGCGCGGTCAAGGTCGCCGGCATCGGCGCGGCGGCCGCGGTGACCGCGCTGCTCAGCCGCCGCGAGCGGGGGCTCGCCGACGCCGTCCTCACCACCGGCCTGGTGGCCGGGACCGCCAACCTGGTCAACCTGCTCGACCTGCGTCCCGGCCGCGCGGCCAAGGCCGGGGCGCTCGCCGCCGCGGCCGGCCTCGGCGGGCCGGCCGGTGGGCTCGTCGCGGGCCCGCTGGGCGCGGCGCTCGCCGTGCTGCCCGACGACCTCGGCGAGCGGGTCATGCTCGGCGACGCCGGCGCCAACGCGCTCGGCGCGCTGCTCGGCCTGCGGCTGTCGCAGGTGCCGTCGCGCCCCGCGCGGGCGGGTGCGCTCGCCGTCGTCACCGCCCTGACGCTGGCCAGCGAGCGGGTCAGCTTCACCCGGGTCATCGAGGCCACCCCCGGGCTGCGCGAGCTGGACCGGCTCGGCCGCCGCCCTACGTGAGCACCGCGGGGCCGGCGACGACGGGACGCCGGGTCGCCCAGGGCGTGGCCGGCGCGGCGGTCCTCATCGCCGTCCTCACCGTGCTGGCCCGCCTGGCCGGCTTCGGCCGCACGCTGGTGTTCACCAACGCCGTCGGCCTCGACAGCACCGGCGACACCTACACCGCCGCCAACACCGTCCCGAACATCGTCTTCGAGGTGGTGGCCGGGGGAGCGCTGGCCTCCCTCGTGGTGCCGATGCTCGCCGGCGGCATCGCCACCGGTGACCGCGAGCAGGTCCGCCGCACCGCGAGCGCCCTGCTCGGCTGGACGCTGCTGGTGCTCGTGCCGCTGGCCGCGCTGGTCGCCGTCCTCGCCGGGCCGATCGCCCGGCTGCTGCTCGGCGGCGGCACCGACGCCGAGGTGGCGCTGGCCGCCCGGTTCCTGCTCGTGTTCGCGCCGCAGGTGGTGCTCTACGGCCTCGCCGTCGTGCTCACCGGCGTGCTGCAGGCGCACCGCCGGTTCGCCGCGCCCGCGGTCGCGCCGCTGCTGTCCAGCGTCGTCGTCGCCGGGGCGTACGCGCTGTTCGCGCTGCTCGGCGGGTCCCGCGACGTGGAGGGCCTGACGGCGCCGGCCGAGCTGGTCCTCGGGGTGGGGACGACGCTCGGCGTGGTCGCGCTGACCCTCCCGCTGCTGCTGCCGCTGCGCCGGCTGCGGCTGGGCCTGCGGCCCTCACTGCGGTTCCCGGTGGGCGTGGCGCCGCGGGTGCGCCGGCTCGCCCTGGCCGGGGTGCTCACCCTGGCCGGGCAGCAGCTGGTCGCCGCCGTCGCCATCCGGCTGGCCAGCGGCGCCCCCGACGGCACCCAGGTGGCCTACACCGCCGGGCTCACGCTGTTCCTCGTGCCGTGGGCCGCGGTCGCCGTCCCGCTGGCCACCTCGGCCTACCCGCTGCTCGCCGAGCGGGCCGGTACCGGCGACGAGGCCGGGTACCGCCGCGCGCTCGCGCCGGTGACCACGCTGGTCCTCGTCGCCACGCTCGGCGCCGCCGCGGTGCTCGCCGCCGTCGCCGGTCCCATGGCGCGGGTCTTCCTCGTCGGCGGGCCCGACGCCGACGTCGCCGCCCTGCGCGACACGATCCTCGGCTTCGCCCCGGGCCTGGCCGGCTACGGGCTGGTCGCCGTGCTGACCCGCGCGCTCTACGCCCGCGGGCTGTGGAAGGCGCCCACGGCGTGCGTGCTCGGCGGCTGGCTGCTCGCCGTCGCCGCCGACGTCGTCCTGTCCGCGCTGCTGCCGCCCGCCGACCGGGCGCTGGCCCTGGCCGCCGGGCACAGCGCCGGCGTCACCGTGGCCGGGCTCGCGCTGCTCGCCGTCACCGCCCGGGTCGCCCCCGGCGGGCTGGCCGGGGTGGCCCGCACCGGCCTGCCCGCCCTGCTCGCCGCGCTGGCCGGGGCCGCCGCCGGCCTGCTCACGGCCCGCGTGCTGGGCGCCGACCCCGTGCCCGGCGGGTCCCTGCCCGGCGCCGTCGGGGCCGGGCTGCTCGCCGCGGCGGCCGTGACCGCCGTGGCGGCGGCGGTCATGATGGTCACGGCGCGCCGGCCGCTGCTGGCGGCGGTGCGCGGGCTGCGGACGCCCGGGGGGACGGAGGTGCACGGTGACTGACGCGGGAGCGCCGCCGGAGCTGCCGCCGGGACCGCTGGCCGGCCGCCGCGTCGCCGAGGTGCTGGCCACGAGCACCGGCGGCGTGGGCACCCACGTGCGCTCGGTGCTGCCCGCGCTCGCCGGCGCCGGCGCCGCGGTCACCGTCTGCGGGCCCGCCGCCACCGACGCGCTGTTCGGCTTCTCCGCCGCCGCGGGGTTCCGCCCGGTCGAGATCTCCGCCGGCCTGGACCCGCTCGCCGACGCCCGCGCCGTCCTCGCCCTGCGCCGCGCCCTGGCCGGCGCCGACCTGGTGCACGCCCACGGCCTGCGCGCCGGGCTGGTGGCCGCCGCCGCGGTGCGCGGCGGGCCGCCGCGCCGGCTGGTGGTCACCCTGCACAACGCCCTGCCCGACCGCGCCGGACCGCTGCGCCGCGTGCTCGCCCGGGCCGAGCGGTCCACCGTGCGCGCCGCCGACGTCGTGCTGGCGGCCTCGACCGACCTCGCCGAGAACGCGCACCGCCTCGGCGCCCGCGACGTCCGGGTGGCGCCCGTCTCGGCGCCCGCGCTGCCGCCGCCCGCCCGGTCGCGCGCGGAGGTCCGCGCCGGCCTCGGCCTCGCCGACGGGCGCCCGCTGGTGCTCGCCGTCGGCCGGCTGCACCCGCAGAAGGGCTACGACGTCCTCCTCGACGCCGCCGCCACGTGGACGGGGGAGCCGCGGCCGCTGGTCGCGATCGCCGGCGACGGGCCGCTGGAGGCGGAGCTGTCGGCCCGGATCGCCGCCGAGGCGCTGCCGGTCGTGCTGCTCGGCCGGCGCGACGACGTCGCCGACCTGCTCGCCGCCGCCGACCTCGTCGTCCTGCCCTCCCGCTGGGAGGCGCGCTCGCTCACCGCCCAGGAGGCGCTGCGCACCGGCACGCCGCTGGTGGCCACCCGCACCGGCGGGCTGCCCGAGCTGCTCGGCGACGCCGCGGTGCTGGTCCCGCCCGGCGACGCCGCCGCCCTGGCCGGCGCCGTGACCGGCCTGCTCGCCGACCCCGCCCGCGCCGCCGCGCTGGCCCGGGCCGGGCGCGAGCGGGCCGCCGGGTGGCCCGACGAGGCGGCCACCGCCCGCACGCTGGCCGCCGTCTACCGCGAGCTGCTGGGCCCGCCGGAGAGCGGCGCGGCATGAGGCGGGCCGCCGTCCTGCTGCTCGCGGTGCTGGGGGTGCTGGCGCTCGCGCTGCCGGGCGCCGGCCCCGCGGCGGCGGCCGGCGACCCGTCGGCCGACCGCGTCCTCGTCGTCGGCGTGCCCGGCCTGGTGTGGGACGACGTCGACCCGGAGGCGACGCCCGCGCTGTGGGAGCTGGCCGACACCTCGCCGATCGGCGCGAGCTCGGTGCGGGCGGCGCGCTCCACCACCTGCCTGCTCGACGGCTGGGCCACCCTCGGCGCCGGCAACCGCGCCCGTTTCCCCGCGCCCGACGAGGCGGCGCCGCCGGTCCCGCTGCCCACCGTGCCGCTGCCCGGGGAGCCGGGGGCCGGGCCCGGCGCGACGCCGTCGCGGGAGCCGGTGCCCGCGGGCCCGCCGGCCAGCCCGCAGCTGTCGCACTGCGGCCTGCAGGAGCGGCTGGCGGAGGTGGGTCTCGCCGACCCGCTGACCGCGGTGCGCGCCGTCGCCGAGGACCCGGCGACCGCCCGCTTCGGCGCCGAGCCCGGCGCGCTGGGCACCGCCGTCGGCTGCGCCACGACCGTCGGCCGGGCCGCCTCGCTCGCCGTGGCCGCGCCCGGGGTGGGGCTGACCCGCGAGGAGGCCCTGCCGGAGGACCCGGCCGCCGTCGCCGCGCTGCTCGAGCCCTGCCCGCTCACGCTGGTGTCCCTCGACGGGCTGGTCGACGCCGGCGTCCCGGCGCCCGAGGGCAGCGAGACCGGCACCGAGCCGGCCTCCCGCGAGGCGGCGCTCGCGGGCATCGACGACGCCGTGGCGCGGCTGCGGGCCGCCGTCGCCGCGCTGCCCGGCGAGACGCTGCTGGTCCTGCAGGGCGTCTCGGAGGTCAACGACGGCCGCCCGCAGCTGCACGTGGTGATCGCGTCGGGGCCGGGGTTCACCGGGCCGGGCTGGCTGACCTCCGCCAGCACCGGGCGGGCGCCGTTCACCCAGCTCATCGACGTCGCGCCCACCGTGCTGCGCGCCCTCGACGCCGAGCGGCCGGCGTCGGTCAACGGGCAGCCGCTGACCGTCGCCGAGGGGCGTCCCGGCACCGCGGAGGCGGTCGCCGAGCTCGAGCGGGCCAACACCGCCGCCGTCACCCACCACCGCAGCACCGGCACCTTCTTCGTCGGGCTGGTCGTCGCCGACGCCGCCGTCGTGGCGCTCGGCCTGCTGGTGCTGGGCCTCCGCGGGCGGGCCCGGCCCCGGCTGCGGCCGCTGCTGGAGGTCGCGGCGCTCGCCGCCGCGTCGCTGCCGGTGGCCACCTACCTGGCCGGGCTGGTGCCCTGGGAGCGGACCGGCGCCCCCCGCTGGGCGCTGGCCGGGTCGGTGCTGCTGGCCACCGCGGTGGTGACCGCGCTCGCGCTGCTGGGGCCGTGGCGGCGCCGGCGGCTCGGTCCGCCGCTGGCCGTCCTCGGCGTCACGCTCGCCACGCTGGTCGGCGACGTGTCGGCCGGCTCGCCGCTGGAGCTCGACGGGCTGCTCGGCTACGACGCGATCGTCGCGGGGCGGTTCACCGGGTACGGCAACCTGAGCTCGGGCCTGCTCGCCGCCGCCGCGCTGCTGTCCACCGCCGTGCTGGCCACCGCCGCCGGCCGCCGGGCCGGGCGGGGGAGGGACGACGCCGGGCGGCGGCAGCGGCGGGTCACCGGCGCCGTGGTGCTCGTCGCCGGGGCGGCTCTCACCGTGCTCGTCGGCACGCCCTCGCTCGGCCGCGACTTCGGCGGCGTCCTCGCGGCGCTGCCGGGCTTCCTGCTGCTGGCCATGCTGCTCACCGGCGTGCGGGTGACGGTGGTGCGCCTCGGCGCGGTGCTCGCCGCCGGGGTGGTCGCCGTCGGCGCGCTCGCCGTCCTCGACTGGACCCGCCCGGCCGACGAGCGCAGCCACCTGGGCCGGTTCGTCGAGCAACTGCTCACCGGCGAGGCGTGGACGGTGGTCAGCCGCAAGGCCCAGGCCAACGTCGACATCCTGTTCGGCAGCGCGCTGTCCTGGGTGCTGCCGGTGGCCCTGGTCGCCGCGCTCTGGCTGGTCCGCGGCCGGCCGGTCCGCGGCCGGCTCCGGCGCGGGCCGCTGCAGGGCCCGGGCCTGCTGCGCGACGGCGGCTCGGGGCTCGCCCGCCCCGACGCGGCGGTGCTGCGCGCCGGGCTGGTCGCCGCCGCCCTGAGCCTCGCCCTGGGCGCCGCGGTCAACGACTCCGGGGTCGCGCTCCCGGCGGCCGCCGCGGCGCTGCTGGTGCCCCTGTTGGTGGCGCTGGCGGCCACGTCCACCCACCGGGGGGACGTGGCCGACGGCACCGCGGGGGAACCGGCCGGAGGTGTTACGGTTGCCTCCCGTGGGTCGACCTGGAACACGTGATCGCGGGCTCCTCCACAACTCCCAGCCGACGAAGTTCGTCTTCGTCACCGGTGGAGTTGTCTCCTCTCTCGGCAAGGGCCTGACGGCCAGCTCGCTCGGCGCGCTGCTGTCCGCCCGAGGCCTGCGGGTGACCATGCAGAAGCTGGACCCGTACCTGAACGTCGATCCCGGGACGATGAACCCGTTCCAGCACGGCGAGGTCTTCGTCACCGAGGACGGCGCCGAGACCGACCTCGACGTCGGTCACTACGAGCGGTTCCTCGACACCGACCTGGGCGCGCGCTCGAACGTCACCACCGGGCAGGTGTACTCCGACGTCATCGCCAAGGAGCGGCGCGGGGAGTACCTCGGGGACACCGTGCAGGTGATCCCGCACATCACCAACGAGATCAAGTCCCGGATCCTCGCCGCGGCCGAGACCGGCGCCGCCACGGACGAGGACGGCGAGGGCGTCGACGTCGTCATCACCGAGATCGGCGGCACGGTCGGCGACATCGAGTCGCTGCCCTTCCTCGAGGCCGCCCGCCAGGTGCGGCACGAGATCGGCCGCGACAACTGCTTCTTCCTGCACATCTCGCTGGTGCCCTACATCGCGCCGTCCGGCGAGCTCAAGACCAAGCCGACCCAGCACTCGGTGGCGGCGCTGCGCAACATCGGCATCCAGCCCGACGCGCTGGTCTGCCGCGCCGACCGCGAGATCGGCACCGCGCTCAAGCGCAAGATCAGCCTGATGTGCGACGTCGACACCGAGGGCGTCATCGCCTGCCCCGACGCGCCGTCGATCTACGACATCCCCAAGGTGCTGCACCGCGAGGGCCTCGACGCCTACGTCGTGCGCCGCCTCGGCCTGCCGTTCCGCGACGTCGACTGGACCGTCTGGGGCGACCTGCTCGACCGCGTCCACCGGCCGAGGCAGACGGTGACCATCGCGCTGGTCGGCAAGTACGTGGACCTGCCCGACGCCTACCTGTCGGTGAGCGAGGCGCTGCGGGCCGGCGGCTTCGCCCACCGCAGCCGCGTGCAGATCCGCTGGGTGCCCTCCGACGAGTGCCAGACCCCCGAGGGGGCGGCGGCCGCGCTCGGCGACGTCGACGGCGTGTGCATCCCCGGCGGGTTCGGCGTGCGCGGCATCGAGGGCAAGCTCGGCGCCATCCGCTACAGCCGCATGAACGGCATCCCGACGCTGGGCCTGTGCCTGGGCCTGCAGTGCATGGTCATCGAGTACGCCCGCGACGTCGCCGGCCTCGAGCAGGCCAACTCCGCCGAGTTCGACCCCGACACCCCGGACCCGGTGATCGCGACCATGGCCAGCCAGGTCGACGTCATCGCCGGCGAGCGCGGTCTCGGCGGCACGATGCGCCTGGGCAGCTACCCGGCGTCCCTGCGGAAGGGCTCGCAGGCCGCCGCGGCCTACGGCTCCACGGAGATCACCGAGCGGCACCGGCACCGCTACGAGGTGGCCAACGCCTACCGCGACCGGCTCTCCGAGGCGGGCCTGGTGTTCAGCGGCACCTCGCCCGACGGGCTGCTGGTCGAGTTCGCCGAGCTGCCGCGCGAGGTGCACCCGTTCTTCGTCGGCACCCAGGCCCACCCGGAGCTCAAGAGCCGCCCGACCCGACCGCACCCGCTGTTCGCCGCGTTCGTGGCGGCCGCGATCGAGCGCCAGGAGTCCGCGCGGCTCCCCGTGCCGGTCGAGGAAGCGGAGAAGGTGGGCATCTGATGACGGAGCCGGCCGCCGAGGGCGACTACCGCGTCCTCGGCACCGAGACCGTCTACGAGGGCCGGGTGATCCAGCTGGTCAAGGACACCGTCGCGATGCCCGGCGGCGGCGACAGCGTGCGCGAGGTGGTCCGCCACCCCGGCGCGGTCGCCGTCGTCGCGCTGGACGACGACGACAACGTCGTCCTGGTGCGGCAGTACCGGCACCCGGTGGGCGGCTACCTGTGGGAGCTGCCGGCCGGGCTGCGCGACGCCGACGGCGAGGCCCCGCTGGTCACCGGCCAGCGCGAGCTCGCCGAGGAGGCGCTGCTGTCGGCCGAGCGCTGGTCGCTGCTGACGACGACGTTCAGCACGCCCGGCTTCTGCGACGAGCAGGTGCTGGTCTACCTCGCCGAGGGCCTGTCCGACGTCGGCCGGCCCGACGGCTTCACCGTCGAGCACGAGGAGCTCGACATGACGGTCGAGCGCGTGCCGCTCGCCGAGGCGGTGCAGCGGGTGTTCGACGGCGCGATCCGCAACTCGGCCGCCGTCATCGGCCTGCTGGCCGCCGCCCAGCACCGCGCCGCGCGGCCGCGGCTGCGCCCGCTCGACGCCACCTGACCAGCGAGATCTGCACACTCGGGGCTCTCGCGCGCCGGAAAGCCCCGAGTGTGCAGATCTCGCGCCGGGTCAGCCGATGACGACGGGGCTCGACCAGCCGACCTGCACGTACTCCACCACCTGGGTGTCGAGGTCGAGCACGGCCTCCTCGAGCCAGAACACGTAGGGGACGCCCGGCGTCAGGCCGGTGAGCACCGCGCTCACCTCGCCGCAGCCGGCGCGCTGGGACGCGTCCACCCGCGGGGGAGCGGGCTGCTCGCCGGCCACCAGCCGCTGGCTGACCGCCGTCACCCGGTAGCCCTGCACGGTCTCGCGGCCGTCGGCCTGCCAGGTGACCGTGGCCGAGCCGGGGCCGGGGACGACGCCCGGCGCCATCTGCCGCAGGCTGCCGTAGCCGCCGCACTGCGCGGGCGGCGGCGTGAGCTCCAGCGGCTCGCCGTGCGGGACCATCGGCGCGGGCAGCTGGACGTCCGTGCGGCGCGGCACCGGCAGGGCGAGCACCGGGGTGTCGACGGCGGGCTCCGGCAGGGCCGTGACGGCCCGCGGGGTGAGCACCGGCGCGGGCTCCGGGCCGTCGGCGGTGCCGGCGTTGCGGAACGGCGCCCAGGAGGCGCTCACCTCCGCGGCGATCTCGGTGGCCGGCGCCGACAGCGCCACCAGCCCGACGGCCGCGGCGGCGGTCACGCGCCCGGCGATGCCGGCGGCCGACGCGCCCCGGCGGCCCCGCCGTCGTCCCCGCGTGCGTCCCGCTCGTCCCACCGACACCTCCCGATCCGCCCGGGACATCGGCACCGGCGGGAGCGATGTCAACCCGAGCGCGGGGGAGCGGTGGCGCCGGAGCCGGGCCCGTCGGGCGCGGGCAGCCGCAGGCCCAGCCGGCCGGCCTCCAGCGCCGCCAGCGCCCGCACCGCCGCGGGGTCGCCGGCCCGCCACGCCGCCCCGGTGCCCGGCGGCAGCGCGGCCAGCCGGGGCAGGGGAGCGGTGGCCACGGCGCGCGCGGCGAGCAGGTGCAGGTCCGGCTGCGGGCCGCCGGCCAGCCGGGACACCGCCGTCGCCTCCCGGACCCAGCCCACCCGCCACGGCAGCCAGCGCAGCAGCAGCCAGCCCACCGGCAGGACCACCAGCACGACGGCGAGCACGGACGCGAGCGTGCCGACGGCGTCCTGCGCGGCCTGCCCGGCGCCGCGCACCGAGCCCGCGGCGTCGCCGAGCGCGTCGAACGGCGACGACAGCTCCTCGCCGACCACCGGCACGTCCTGCGCGGCGTCGGCCGCCGAGCCCATGCTGTCCGCCACCGAGGAGCCGAGGTCCTCCACCGCGCGGCCGGGCTCGGCGAGGACCAGGACCGCCCCGTGCACCGTGCGCGCCACGAGCACCCACAGCACGACCCAGGCCAGCAGCCCCGCGTCGGCGAGCAGCTGGCGCAGCCGGTGGTCGGGTCGGGCGGCGTACAGGCGCATGGATCAGCCTTCCGGGTGGACGCACGGGGACTCGCGCCATCGTCGGCGCTGCGCGGACTGGCGGCAGCCCGGGCGCTGGCTAGGGTCCGATCTGGTTCCCCACCGGGAGCCACGTCACAGGCGCGGGACCGACGACCTCGGTCCGGCCGTCGCAGAACGGGAGCGGATCGCATGCACGTCGGGGTGCCTCGCGAGGTCAAGAACAGGGAGTACCGGGTCGCGCTGACCCCCGCCGGGGTCACCGAGCTGACCCGGGCCGGGCACACGGTGCTCGTCGAGCGGGGCGCCGGCGAGGGGAGCTCCATCCCCGACGCCGACTTCACCGCCGCCGGCGCGCGGATCGTCGGCAGCGCCGACGACGTCTGGGCCGACGCCGACCTGCTGCTCAAGGTCAAGGAGCCGATCGAGGAGGAGTACGGCCGGCTCCGCGCGGGACAGACGCTGTTCACCTACCTGCACCTCGCGGCGTCCAAGGCGTGCACCGACGCGCTCGTGGCCTCCGGCACGACCGCGATCGCCTACGAGACCGTGCAGACGGCGAACGGTGCGCTGCCGCTGCTCGCGCCGATGAGCGAGGTCGCCGGCCGGATGGCCCCGCAGGTGGGCGCGCACAGCCTCGAGCGGGCGCACGGCGGCCGCGGGGTGCTCCTCGGCGGGGTGTCGGGCGTCTACGCGGCGAAGGTCGTCGTCATCGGCGCCGGGGTGTCCGGGATGAACGCCGCCACGATCGCGCTGGGCATGCAGGCCGAGGTCGTCGTCCTCGACCGCGACGTCGACAAGCTGCGCGCGGCCGACGCCATCTACCGCGGGCACCTGCAGACGGTCGCCTCCAACTCCTACGAGGTCGAGCGGGCCGTCCTCGACGCCGACCTGGTGATCGGCGCCGTGCTCGTCCCCGGCGCCAAGGCGCCGACGCTGGTGAGCAACGAGCTGGTGTCGCGGATGAAGCCGGGCTCGGTGCTCGTGGACATCGCCGTCGACCAGGGCGGCTGCTTCGAGGACAGCCGGCCCACGACACACGACGAGCCGACCTTCCGCGTGCACGGGTCGGTGTTCTACTGCGTGGCGAACATGCCGGGCGCGGTCCCCAACACCTCCACCTACGCGCTGACCAACGTGACGCTGCCCTACGTCATGGCCCTGGCCGGGAAGGGCACGCGCGCGGCGGTCGCCGACGACCCGGCGCTGGCCCACGGGGTCAACGTCGTGGCCGGCGAGGTGGTGCTGCCGGAGGTCGCGGAGGCGCACGGCATGACCGCCGTGCCGTGGGAGGAGCTGCTGTCCTGACCGCCGTCCTGTCGCCCGGTCCCGACGTCGAGCGGGTGGTGTCCGGCTACCTCGACCACCTCACCGTCGAGCGCGGCCTGGCCGCCAACACCATCGCCTCCTACCGCCGCGACCTGCGCCGCTACACGCGTTTCCTCGCCGACGCCGGCGTGCGCGGGCTGGGGGAGGTGGCCGGGAGCGACGTCGCCGGCTTCCTCGCCGCGCTGCGCGCCGGGGACGACGAGCACCCGCCGCTGTCGGCCACCTCCGCGGCGCGCGCCGTCGTCGCCGTCCGCGGGCTGCACCGGTTCGCGCTGCTCGACGGGCTGGTCGCCGGCGACGTCGCCGCCGAGGTCCGCCCGCCGGCGCCCGCGCGGCGGCTGCCCAAGGCGGTGCCGGTGGAGGCGGTGGTGGCGCTCATCGAGGCGGCGGGCTCGGTCGAGGGGCCGCGCGGGCTGCGCGACCGGGCGCTGCTGGAGGTGCTCTACGGCACCGGGGCGCGCATCTCCGAGGCCGTGGGGCTCGCCGTCGACGACCTCGACCGCGGCCAGGCGGTGGTGCGGCTGGCGGGCAAGGGCGGCAAGGAGCGGATCGTGCCGGTGGGCAGCTACGCGCTGCGCGCCGTCGAGGAGTACCTGGTGCGGGCCCGCCCCGCCCTGGCCGCCGCCGGGAAGGGCGGCGTCCGGGGCGGGCGGCTGTTCCTCAACGCCCGCGGCGGCCCGCTGTCGCGGCAGAGCGCGTGGGCGATCCTGCGCTCGGCGGCCGAGCGCACCGGCGACGCGTCGCTGGCCGAGCACGTCTCCCCGCACACGCTGCGGCACTCCTTCGCCACCCACCTGCTCGACGGCGGCGCGGACGTGCGCGTGGTGCAGGAGCTGCTCGGCCACGCCTCGGTGACGACGACGCAGGTCTACACGCTCGTGACGGTCGACAAGCTGCGCGAGGTCTACGCGGGCAGCCACCCGCGGGCGCTGTCCTGACGACGACGGGGCACGTCGTTGGGCAGTTACTGCTCACCGCTACCCGCCGGTATCCGGAAACCTGGGCGACATCCGCCAGCGATCGGCGTGTCCCGTGGATCGCGGGTGTTGATCTCCCTACCGTCGTCCCCGGACCCGAGCGGACCGGGCCGGCCGACCGCGGCCGGCACCGCCGGGGAGCACGGAGGAAGGGCGACTCATGGCGATCCGAGGGGACGTGGCCGGTCAGGCTCTCGCACTCCCGGCCGACGGCGGCGAGATGGGGGCGGCCGCCTCGCGGCTGGACCCGGCCCGCGCACGTCAGCGCAAGCTGCCCGAGCCCCCGCCGCTGAAGCAGCACGGCCCGGCGCGCGTCATCGCGATGTGCAACCAGAAGGGCGGCGTCGGCAAGACGACCTCGACGATCAACCTGGGCGCCTCGCTGGTGGAGTACGGCCGCCGCGTGCTGCTGGTCGACCTCGACCCGCAGGGCGCGCTGTCGGTGGGCCTCGGCGTCCCCGCCCAGCAGCTCGACCGCACGATCTACAACGCCCTCATGGAGCGGCACACCACGCTGGCCGACGTCCGCGTGGGCACCGACGTGCCCGGCCTGGACCTGGTGCCGAGCAACATCGACCTGTCGGCCGCCGAGGTGCAGCTGGTCAGCGAGGTCGCCCGCGAGCAGACCCTGCTGCGCGCCCTGGACTCCGTGCGCGACGAGTACGACTACATCCTCATCGACTGCCAGCCCTCGCTGGGCCTGCTCACGGTCAACGCCCTGACCGCGGCGCACGGCGTGGTAATCCCGCTGGAGTGCGAGTTCTTCTCCCTGCGCGGCGTGGCCCTGCTCGTGGACACGATCGACAAGGTCAAGGAGCGGCTCAACCCGTCGCTGGAGATCGACGGCATCCTCGCCACGATGTACGACTCGCGGACCGTGCACTGCCGCGAGGTGTTCAGCCGGGTGGTCGAGGCGTTCGGCGACACCGTCTTCCAGACCGTCATCCAGCGCACCGTGCGGTTCCCGGAGACCACCGTCGCCGGCCAGCCGATCACCACCTGGGCGCCCACCTCGTCGGGTGCGGCCGCCTACCGCGACCTGGCGAAGGAGGTCATCTCCCTGTGACCCGCCGTCCCGTGCTCCCGGGCGCTGCGGAGCTGTTCCGGCGCACCGACACCCCGCCCGCGGCGGAGGTCACCGAGCTGCCCAGCCTCTCCTCGACCACGGCGTCCCCGGCGCTGCGCTCCACGCGCCGCCGTCCGGAGCCGGAGGCCGAGCCCGAGGTCGAGCAGCCCGCGGCGCCGCTGACGCTGGTCCCCGGCGGTGCGCCGGCCGACCCGCTGGCCGCCTACCGGGCGCCGGCGCCCGCCACGCTGCCCGCCACGGGCCCGCGCACCCGCGGCAAGGCCGCACGCGCGGCCGGCGCCGGGCGCGTCCGGCACGACGAGAAGATCACCGTCTACATCTCGGCCGAGGACCTGCTGGCGCTGGAGAGCGCCCGGCTGTCCCTGCGCGCCGAGCACGGCGTGGCCGCCGACCGCGGCCGGATCGTCCGCGAGGCGATCTCGGTGCTGCTGGCCGACCTGGCCGACAACGGCGAGGACTCGGTCCTCGTCCGCCGCCTCAAGGGCTGACGTCCCGCACACGGGGGGTGGCTCCCCGCCAGGGGCCATGAGCGCGACAGAGGCCCCTGAGGGGCCGATGGCGCGACGATGGCCCGCTCTGTCAGCTCTCGCGCGCGAGAGGCGGGACCGGGGGCCGGAAGTGCGCCTCCCGCGCGCGACAGGCGGTCCTGGAGGCGCGCGGGTGACCGGAACTGTCGGTGCCACCGGATAGCCTTGCGTTCCGTGAGCACGGCAACGCACGCGGTCGCAGCCGCGCCGGAGGTCGCCGACCCCGGCCGGTTCACCGTGCGGCTCACCAACTTCGAGGGCCCGTTCGACCTGCTGCTGCAGCTCATCGGCCGCCACCAGCTCGACGTCACCGAGATCGCGCTGTCGGTCGTCACCGACGACTTCATCGCCCACCTGCGGGCGCTCGGCGACGAGCTCGACCTCGACCAGGCCAGTGAGTTCCTCGTCGTCGCGGCCACCCTGCTCGACCTCAAGGCCGCCCGGCTGCTGCCCGCCGCGGAGGTGGACGACGAGGAGGACCTCGAGCTGCTCGAGGCCCGCGACCTGCTGTTCGCCCGGCTGCTGCAGTACCGCGCCTACAAGGAGGCCGCGGCGGTGCTGCGCGAGCGCGAGGGCGAGGGCGTGCGGCGCTTCCCCCGCTCCGCGCCGCTGGAGCCCCGGTTCGCGGGCCTGCTGCCCGAGGTGCTGCTCGGCGTCACCCCCGAGCGCTTCGCCGCGCTGGCCGCGGAGGCGCTCGCGCCCAAGGAGCCGCCGACCGTCGGCGTGACCCACCTGCACGCCCCGCCGGTCAGCGTCGCCGAGCAGCTGCTCGCCGTCCGCGCGGCCCTGCTCGGCGCCGGTCCGGTCAGCTTCCGGGCGCTCACCGTCGACTGCTCCTCCACGCTGGAGGTCGTGGCCCGCTTCCTCGCCCTGCTCGAGCTCTACCGCCAGCAGCGGGTCGTGTTCGACCAGCCCACCCCGCTCGGCGAGCTGCGCGTGCACTGGACCGGCCCGGCCACCGTCTCCGCCGTGTCCGACCTCGGGGGAGCGGGGGACGACCGCACCGACGAGCGGGTCGCCTCGTGACCGGGCCGCAGGACGAGCGCGGGCCGATCTCCTGGGAGGCGCTGGCCGCCGAGCTCGAGGCCACGCGGGAGGACGAGGCGGCCGCCGGCGCGGACCCGGACGTCTGGGACGCCGTCGCCGCCGAGCTGGCCGCGCGGGTGGCCGAGCGGCCCGCCCCGCCGGCCGGGGACGTGCCGCCCGTCCCCGACGAGCCGCTCGTGCTGCCCGGCATGCCCGAGCCGCCGGCGCCGGAGCCCGAGCCGGAACCCGAGGCCGACCTCGACGACGACGAGGTGCGCGGCGGCGTCGAGGCGCTGCTGTTCGTCGCCGAGGGCCCGGTCGAGGAGGAGGCGCTGGCCGCGACGCTGCGGGTCGGCGTGCCCCGGGTGCGGGCGGCGCTGGCCGAGCTCGCCGGGGGCTACGACGCCCGGCGCGCCGGGATCGCGCTGCGCCGCGCGGGGGAGGGCTGGCGCCTCTACACCCGCGAGGAGTTCGCGCCCGTGGTCGAGCGCTCGCTCACCGGCGGCGGGCGCAGCCGGCTCACCCAGGCGGCGCTGGAGACCCTCGCCGTCATCGCCTACCGGCAGCCGGTCACCCGGGCGCGGATCTCGGCGATCCGCGGCGTCGGCGTCGACGGCGTCATGCGCACCCTGCTCACCCGCGGCCTGGTCATCGAGGTCGGCACCGACCCGGACAGCGGCGGCGGGCTCTACGGCACGACGCCGCTGTTCCTCGAGCGGATGGGCCTCACCGGCCTGCACGAGCTGCCGCCGCTGGCCCCGCTGCTGCCCGACGCCACCGCGCTCGCCCGGGAGCAGCAGGAGGGCTGAGGCCGCCGGTGGCACCGGGTGCCGCCCTCGTTACCGTCGGCTCATGAGCTCCCGCCGCACCGCCCGCGCGCTCGTCGCCTCCCTCGCCGTCCCCGCCCTGCTGCTCACCGGCTGCGGCGCCTCGGAGGACGAGCAGCGCCTCGAGGCCTTCTGCGAGCAGGTGCCCGACCTGCTGTCGGACATCACCGACGACGTCAACGCCGTCTACTCCGACCCGCAGAGCGCGCCCGACGTGCTCAACGAGGCCGTCGGCAAGCTCGAGGAGGTCCGGCCGCCGGCCGACGCCGAGGAGGTCTGGGGCGACCTGGTGAGCTCCTGGCGGGCCTTCACCGACCTCATCGAGTCGGCCGACCTGAGCGACCCGTCGGCCAACACCGACCTCGCCGAGGAGGCCACCCGGCTGCAGGGCGACCTCGTGTCCGCCGGTGAGGCCGTCGACACCTTCGGCCAGGAGAACTGCTGACCCCTCCGGCGCCGGCCGCGGCCGCGGGCCGGGGTGGGAGGATGGAGGGGATGGACACCGCACCGCATCCCGACGACCTGCCCGCCACCCCCGGCGGGGAGGGCTGGTCGGAGGACATGGAGCTCGCCCCCGCCCACCCCGGCGACCGCGAGCCCGCCGCCGCACCCGACGAGCGCGAGGGGGAGCGGCTGCAGAAGGTGCTCGCCCGCGCCGGCGTCGGCTCCCGCCGCGTCTGCGAGGACATGATCGACGCCGGCCGCATCAGCGTGAACGGCTCGGTCGTGCGCGTGCAGGGCATGCGGGTCGACCCGGCCACCGACAAGATCTCCGTCGACGGGCAGCGCATCGAACTGCGCGACGACCGGGTCACCTACGCGCTCAACAAGCCCTTCGGCGTCATCACCGCGATGAGCGACGACCGCGACCGGCCCACCGTGGGCGACATGATCGGCGACCTCGCGCCGGGCCTGGTGCACGTCGGCCGGCTCGACCAGGACACCGAGGGCCTGCTGATCGTCACCAACGACGGCGAGCTCGCCCACCGGCTGGCCCACCCGAGCTACGGCGTGAAGAAGACCTACCTCGCGCAGGTGTCGGGCTCGGTCGGCCGCGACCTGCACCGGAAGCTGCGCGCCGGCATCGACCTCGACGACGGCCCGGTGAAGGTCGACTCGTTCCGCGTGGTCGACACCCACGCCGGCCAGTCGGTCGTGGAGGTCGTGCTGCACGAGGGCCGCAAGCACATCGTGCGCCGGCTGCTGGCCGCCGTCGGCCTGCCGGTCTCCCGGCTCACCCGCACCGCCGTCGGCCCCATCTCGCTGCAGCGCATGCGCACCGGCTCGATCCGCCGGCTCAGCCGCGCCGAGGTCGGGGCGCTCGAGGAGCTCGTCGGGCTCTAGGAGCCGCGGGCCCGCGGGGTCGCGGGCCCCGAGCAGGGCACCCCGCCCCGGCCGGTGCGCGGCCGGGGCGGGGGAGCAGGGCCCGCTCAGCGGGGCAGGGACTCCCGCAGCGGCGCGGCCGTCGTCGTCACCGTGACCGGGGTGCTGAGCACCCGGTCGGCGCCGACGACGCGGTCGGGACCGGTCAGCGGCACGGTCGCCCGCAGCCGCAGGTCCTCGCTGGAGGCGCCGACGGCGAGGACGACGTCGCCGGCCTCCACCACGCGGCGCAGGTCGCGGCCGGTGAAGGACGCCCGGTCGGCGTGCAGCCGGAACGACACCCGCGCCGACGCCCCGGCCGGCAGCTCCACCCGGGCGAACCCGACGAGCCGGCGCAGCGGCTGCACGGTGCTCGCCACCGGGTCGGACAGGTACAGCTGGACCACCTCGGCGCCGTCGCGGGCGCCGGTGTTGCGGACCGTGCAGGAGACCGTCAGCTCGCCGTCGGTGGCCCAGGTGTCGCCCGAGAGCTCCAGGCCCGAGTACTCGACGGTCGTGTAGCCCAGGCCGTGCCCGAAGGGCCACAGCGGCGTCGGGTCGGCCGAGCTGATCCCGCCGGCCCGGCCCAGCGTCGGGGCGAGGTAGGTGGCCGGCGACCCGCCGGGGCCGCGCGGCACCGACACCGGCAGCCGGCCCGAGGGCGACACCCGGCCGCTGAGCACGCCCGCGACCGCACCGGCGCCCTCCTCGCCCGGGAAGAAGGCCTGCACGACGGCCGCGGCCCGGCCGGCGACCGCGCCCAGCGCGTAGGGCCGGCCGGTGAGCAGCACGACGACGACCGGGGTGCCGGTCTCCAGCAGCGCGTCGAGCAGCTCCTGCTGCACGCCGGGCAGCGCGAGGTCGGCGGCGTCGCAGCCCTCGCCGGAGGTGCCGCGGCCGAACAGGCCGGAGCTGTCGCCGACGACGGCCACGCAGACGTCGGCCCCTCGCGCGGCGCGCACGGCCTCGTCGATCCCGCTGCGGTCGGCCTCCTGCACCGGGCAGCCGAGGGCGGTGTCGACCGTCGCGTCGGGGAACTCGGCGCGCAGCGCGTCGAGCAGCGTGGGCACCTCCAGGCCCAGCGGCACGTCGGGGTGCTGGACGCCGACGTGGTTGGGGAAGGCGTAGCAGCCCATCAGGGACAGCACCTGGTCGGCGCACGGGCCGACGACGGCGAGGCGGCCCGGCGCGGCCAGCGGCAGGACGCCCGCGGGGTTGTCGAGCAGCACCACCGACCGCTCGGCGAGCACCCGGGCCAGCTCGCGCAGGTGCGGCGGGTCGAAGTCCAGCGCGCCGCCCTCGCGCAGCACCGGCGGCTCGGGGTCCCACCCGGCGTCGAGCAGGCCGAGCTCGCCCTTCTGCAGCAGCACCCGCTCCACGGCCCGGTCCACGAGCTCCACCGGCACCTCGCCCGAGCGCAGCCGCTCGAGCAGCGGCTCGCCGTAGCAGCGCACGGTGGGCAGCTCGATGTCGACGCCGGCGGCCAGCGCGAGCTGCGCGGCCTCGCCGGGGGAGCCGGCCACGTGCTGGGTGGTCTCGAGGAACGAGACGCCGAAGTAGTCCGCGACCACGACGCCGTCGAAGCCGAGCGTGTCGCGCAGCAGGTCGGTCAGCAGAGCCGGGTCGGCCGCGGGCGGCACGCCGTCGACGGCGGCGTAGGAGTGCATGACCGAGCGGGCGCCGCCCTCGCGCAGCGCCGTCTCGAACGGCGGCAGGACGACGTCGGCGAGCTCGCGCGGGCCGAGGCGCACCGGCGCGTGGTTGCGCCCGGCGCCGGAGCCGGCGTACCCGGCGAAGTGCTTGAGCGTGGCGACGATCCCGGCGCCCTCGAGGCCGCGCACGTAGGCGGTACCGAGCGCGGCGACCAGGTACGGGTCCTCGCCGATGGTCTCCTCGGTGCGACCCCAGCGGGCGTCCATGGTGACGTCGAGGACCGGCGCGAGACCCTGGTGCACGCCGATGGAGCGCATGAGCTCGCCGATGCCGGCGGCCATCCGCTGCACGGTGGCCGGGTCGAAGGTGGCGCCCCAGGCCAGCGGGGTCGGGAAGACGGTGGCCTGCCAGGCGGCTAGGCCGGTCAGGCACTCCTCGTGGGCGAGCGCCGGGATGCCCAGGCGCGAGCCCTCGACGATGCCGCGCTGGGTGGCCGCGAGCACCTTCGCGCCGGTGAGCGGCTCGACCGGCACGGTGCCGAACACGCGGGTGAGCTGACCGAGGCCCGGGCGGGTGAGCTCCTCCCACGGCGGCAGCGGCTCGGAGAACTCGTGCTGGTTGGGGGCGACGTCGGCGCCGCCGTCGGAGCCCTGGTCGATCGTCGTCCAGACGCCGTAGAGCTGGGCGACCTTCTCCTCGAGGGTCATCTGCGCCATCAGCTCGCGCACCCGCTCGGCCAGCGGCCGGGACGGGTCCCGCCAGTCGCCGGCGGGAGGTGCGTCGAGCAGGGAACGGTCGGTCACGCGGGGACTCCAGACGTGCGGGGAGGACGGCCGGGGCTGGTGCCGCCCGGCCGGGGAGGGGAGGTCAGGGCCGCCGGGCCGTGGAGGCGCGCGGCACGAGGGTGGTGGCCAGTTCGACGCGCTGGCTGGCGAGCTCCTGGCCGTTGATCAGCTCGAGCAGCATCCGGCCGGCCATGCGGCCCATGTCGACCAGCGGCTGGCGGACGGTGGTCAGGGGAGGGGAGGACCAGCGGGCCATCGGCAGGTCGTCGAAGCCGACGACGGAGAGGTCGTCGGGCACCGACAGGCCGGCCTGCCGCGCGGCCTCGAGGACGCCGAAGGCCTGCTCGTCGCTGCCGGCGAACACCGCCGTCGGCCGGTCGGGCAGCTCGAGCAGCTCGCGGGCCCGCTCGTAGCCGCCGTCGTGGTGGAAGTTGCCGTGCCGGACCAGCGCGGGGTCGGCCGGGATGCCCGCGCGGTCGAGCGCGGCGCGGTAGCCGTCGATGCGCGCCCGGCTGCACAGGTAGTCCTCGGGGCCGCCGATCACCGCGATCCGCCGGTGGCCGAGCTCGATCAGGTGCTCGGTGGCGGCCATCCCGCCCGACCAGTTGGTGGCCCCGACGCTGGGCACGTCGGGGCCCGGCATGTCGGCGGGGTCGATGACCACGACCGGCAGGTGCGAGCGGCCCAGCCGGCGCTGGTCGGCGGCGGTGATCCGGGAGGCGACGACGATGGCGCCGCGGCGGCCCCCGGCGATCAGCGAGCGCACCCAGTCCCCGCCCTGCGGCCGGGCGGCGAGGGAGTCGAGGACCATCTCCAGCCCGCTCTCGGTGATGCCGCGCAGCAGCTCCACCGCCCACGGGCTGTCCAGGGCGGTGAAGACGACGTCGACCAGCGGGCTCTCGGGCTCGGCGACCGCACGGCGGGCCTGCGGCACGTAGTCGTACTGGTCCAGCAGGGCGAGGACGCGCTGGCGGGTGGCGGGGGCGACGTCGGTCTTGCCGTTGACGACCTTGGAGACGGTGGGCAGGGAGACGCCGGCCGCGGCCGCGATGCTCGCGAGGGTGGGGCGGCCGGCCGTCTGCTCGGGCACTGTCCGTCCTCCGTCGGTTCGCTGGGGTCCAGCCTGCCGTGGGACGGGGGGCGGTACTCCGCCCACCCGGCGTCGGTGCCGGACGATCGTGGTCCGAGAAGCTATCGAAACATCTCCGAAACCGCCAGCCCCGTCTCGTCCGGGCAGGTCAGCCCGCGAGCCGGACCGGTGTGGCCGAATCGTGACCCACGACACGCGCCTGGACTCGCCACCCCGGCGTTGACACACCGGGTGACCTGCCTTACGTTTCCGCACCACCCCGAAACTTTCGGTTTTCAACGTCGAAACAGAAAGGCGGCCATGGGATGACATCCCGTCGTCTGACCCGAGGCACCGCAACTGCCGGCGCTCTCCTCCTCGCGGCGAGCCTGGTCGCCTGCGGCTCCTCCGGCCCTGCCGGCGGAGGCGGTGGCGGCGGCGACGCCGGCCAGGTCTGGGCCCTGCAGGACACGGTCCTCAACCCGATCGAGCAGGCCTCGATCGACCGCTTCAACGAGTCCTCCGAGGCCGGCGACTTCGAGCTGGCGACGTTCGGCAACGACCCGTACAAGCAGCGGCTGCGCACCGCGATCAACTCCCCGCAGGCCCCCGACCTGTTCTTCAACTGGGGCGGTGGCAACCTCAAGGAGTACGTCGACGCGGGCCGGATCGAGGACCTGACCCCGCTGCTCGACGAGAACCCCGAGCTGCGCGACGCGTTCCTGCCCAGCGTGCTGGCCGGCGCCGAGCTCGACGGCAGCGTCTACGGCCTGCCGATGCGCGGCATGCAGCCGGTCGTCCTCTTCTACAACAAGGACGTCCTCGACGCCGCGGGCGTCTCGGTCCCGACCACCTGGGACGAGATGCTGGCCGCCGTCGACGGCCTCAAGGCCGCGGGCGTCACCCCGATCGCGCTGGCCGGCAGCCAGGCCTGGACCGAGCTCATGTGGGCCGAGTACCTGCTCGACCGCGTCGGCGGCCCGGAGGTCTTCCAGAACATCCGCGACGGCGAGAACGGCGGCTGGCAGCAGCCCGAGGTCCTCGAGGCCATGGGCCTGCTGCAGGACCTCATCGAGCGCGGCGCGTTCGGCGAGGACTTCGCCTCCGTCGGCTACGACGTCGGTGGCGCCTCGACGATCCTCGCCCAGGGCGACGCCGGGTTCCACCTGATGGGCTCGTGGGAGTTCACCAACCAGCTCGGCCAGAGCCCCGACTTCGTCACCGGCGGTGGCCTCGGCTGGGCGCCGTTCCCGGCCGTGACCGGTGGCGCGGGCGACCCGTCGAACCTGGTGGGCAACGTGTCGAACTTCTACTCGCTGACCGCCGACTCCCCGAACCGCGAGGCGGCCGAGGAGTTCCTCACCACCGCGCTGACCGACGAGGAGTACATCTCCGACCTCATCGAGGCCGGTGACGTCCCGCCGGTGCAGGGTGTCCGTGAGCAGCTGCAGGAGACCGACAACGCCGAGTACTCGACCTTCATCTACGACCAGACGGTCGAGGCGGCCAACTTCCAGCTCTCCTGGGACCAGGACCTGAGCGCGGACGAGGCCACCGTGATGCTCGAGCAGCTGTCGCGCTTCTTCCTCGGCGAGATCGACGCGCAGGGCTTCGTCGACGCCCTGGCTGCCTGACCGGAACGGAGTACGACGGATCGTGGCCACACGAGGGTCGTCCGCGGTGACGACGCAGAAGCGTCCGGACGCGCCGGCGACACAGCAGCGGGCCTCCACGCCGGCGGCGCAGCAGCGTCCGTCCGCCTGGTACGCGGTGCCGGCAGTCGCCTTCTTCGGGCTGTTCGCCGTGGTGCCGATGGTGCTGGTCGTTTTCCTCAGCTTCACCGACTGGTCGGGCTTCGGGTTCCCCGAGCTCTCCGGGGCGGGCAACTGGAGCCGCCTGGTGGAGGACACCGAGGCGCGTGACGCACTGGGGCTGACCCTCCTGTTCATGGTCCTGTCCTGGGTCGTCCAGACCCCGATCGCCATCCTGATCGGGGTCTGGGCGGCCGGGCGGCAGCGCAACCGCGCCGTCCTCAGCTCGCTGTTCTTCCTGCCGCTCCTGCTGTCGACGGCGGCGATCGCGCTGCTGTGGCGCTCGGTGCTCGACCCGAACTTCGGCGTCACCCAGTCGCTGCCGCTGCTGGACCGGTTCAACTTCCTCGGCGACACCGACGTCGTCGTCTACACGGTGGTCTTCGTGATCGCCTGGCAGTACATCCCGTTCCACACGCTGCTGTTCCAGGCCGCGGCCCGCGGGATCCCGGCCAGCCTCTACGAGGCGGCCACCATCGACGGCGCCGGCCGCTACCGGCAGTTCTTCACGATCACGCTGCCGCTGCTCAAGTACACGATCGTCACCTCGACGGTGCTGCAGCTGGTCGGGTCGTTCACGACCTTCGACACGATCCTCATCCTCACCGGCGGCGGTCCCGGGGACGCCACCCGCATCGCGCCGCTGTACATGTACATCCGCGGGTTCAGCGGCTTCGAGTTCGGCTACGCCAGCGCGATCGCCACGCTGCTGCTCGTCCTGGGCGCGGGCCTCTCGCTCGTCGTCACCCGGGCGACCGGCTTCCGCAGCATGCAGAGCCAGCAGGAAGGGGCCTGACCGTGGCCACCACCGCAGCCCTGGCCGAGCCGGGCGCCGTGCCCCCGGCCGCCCCGCGGCGCGTCCGGCGCGGCCGCCCCGCCGGCCGGCGTGAGAAGCCGAACTGGCTGGCCGGCGTCCTGGCCACGATCTGGCTGGTCATCGTCGCCGTCCCGCTGTACTACCTGGTCTCGGCCAGCCTGCGCACCCGCCAGGACTACCTGAGCACCAGCCCGCTGACCCCCACCGGCGAGCCGACGGGGGAGAACTACTCCACCGTGCTGGAGGGCGGGTTCGCGCAGTACCTGCTCAACAACGTGATCGTCACGGTCGCGACGGTCGCCATCGTGGTCGCGGTGACCGTGCCGGCGGCCTACACGGTGGCCCGCAACGCCGGCCGCACCGTGCAGCGGATCTTCTCGGTCATGCTCATCGGTCTGGCCATCCCGGCGCAGGCGACGATCATCCCGGTGTACCTGCTCATCACCCAGATGCGCCTGTACGACACCCTGCTGGCGATCATCCTGCCGACGGCGGCCTTCGCCCTGCCGGTGGCGCTGCTGGTGATGACCAACAGCCTCCGCGACATCCCCGCCGAGCTCTACGAGGCGCAGACCCTCGACGGCGCCGGCCCGCTGGCGGTGCTGCGCCACCTGGTGCTGCCGCTGGCCAAGCCCGCGATCACCACGGTGGCGGTGTTCACCGCGCTGAACGCGTGGAACGGCTTCCTCTTCCCGCTCGTCCTCACCCAGTCCCGCGACACCCGGGTGCTGACGCTGGGCCTCTGGGACTTCCAGGGCCAGTTCGGCACCAACGTCCCGGGCCTGCTGGCGGCGGTCACACTGTCCGTCGTCCCCATCTTCGTCCTGTACCTCGTGGGCCGCCGCTACCTGCTCAGCGGACTCACCGCCGGTTTCGGCAAGTAGAGAGGAACCGTCTTGGCCACCGTCACCTACGACGCGGCGACCCGGGTCTACGCCGGCGCGGACCGCCCGGCGGTCGACGCCCTCGACCTCGAGGTCGCCGACGGCGAGTTCCTCGTCCTCGTCGGCCCCTCCGGCTGCGGCAAGTCCACGTCGCTGCGCATGCTCGCCGGCCTCGAGGACGTCGACGGCGGGCGCATCCTCATCGGCGACCGCGACGTCACCGGCGTCGCCGCCAAGGACCGCGACATCGCCATGGTCTTCCAGAACTACGCGCTCTACCCGCACATGACCGTCGCGGAGAACATGGGCTTCGCCCTGAAGATGGCCCGCGTCGGCAAGGCCGAGACGGCCGAGCGGGTGCGCGAGGCCGCCCGCCTGCTCGACCTCGAGCAGTACCTCGACCGGCGGCCCAAGGCGCTCTCCGGCGGCCAGCGGCAGCGCGTGGCCATGGGCCGGGCGATCGTCCGCCAGCCGCAGGTCTTCCTCATGGACGAGCCGCTGTCCAACCTCGACGCCAAGCTGCGCGTGCAGACCCGCACCCAGATCGCCTCGCTGCAGCGCCGCCTGGGCATCACCACGGTCTACGTCACCCACGACCAGACCGAGGCCATGACCATGGGCGACCGCGTCGCGGTGCTCAAGGACGGCGTCCTCATGCAGGTGGGCCGGCCCCGCGACCTCTACGACCGGCCGCGCAACGTCTTCGTCGCCGGGTTCATCGGCTCGCCCGCCATGAACCTGCTGACCCTGCCCGTCGCCGACGGCGGCGTGCGGCTGGGCGGCGAGGTGCACCCGGTGGAGCGCGCCGTCCTCGGCGAGGCGCACGCGCCGTCGGTCGTGCTCGGCGTCCGCCCCGAGGACCTCGAGGTCACCGGGTCGGGCCTGCCGGTGGAGGTCGAGGTGGTCGAGGAGCTCGGCGCCGACGCCTACGTCTACGGCACCGCGCTCGCCGGCGAGGAGCGCCACCCGGTCACCGTGCGCGTCGACGGCCGCCGTCCCCCGATGAAGGGCGACCGGATCGCGGTCACCCCGCGGGTCGGCCACGTGCACCTGTTCTCCACGGTGGACGGCGAGCGCCTCGGGTGAGCGTGCTCCCCAGCGGCGAGCAGCACGTCCTGCGCAGCGGGGACGCGGAGGCCGTCGTCGTCGAGGTCGGCGGCGGCCTGCGCACCTACACCGCCGCCGGCCGGTCGGTCCTCGACGGGTACTCCGAGCGGGAGGTCGCGCCGGACGTGCGCGGGCACGTGCTCGCGCCCTGGCCCAACCGGCTGCGCGACGGCGTCTACACCTGGGACGGCGCCGAGCACGTCACCCCGGTCACCGAGCGCGCGCTCGGCACGGCCATCCACGGGCTGGTGCGCTTCGTCGCGTGGCGGGTGCTCGCCCGCTCGGCGGACTCCGTGGTGCTCGAGCACCTCCTGCACCCGCAGCCGGGCTACCCGTTCGCGCTGCGCCTGCAGGTGGGTTACGAGCTGTCGGCCGACGGGCTCCGCGTGACGACGACGGCGACCAACGAGGGCGACGCCGACGCGCCCTACGGCGAGGGCCACCACCCCTACCTGGCCGCGCCCGCGGGCCTGCGGGTCGACGACTGCACGCTGGTCCTCCCGGCCGCCACGCGGGTGCTCACCGATGACCGGCTGCTGCCCGTGGGCACCGAGTCGGTGCACGAGACGCCGTTCGACCTGCGCGCCGGCCGGGTGCTCGGCGGCCTGCGGATCGACGACTGCTTCACCGACCTCGCCCGGGAGGCCGACGGCACGGCCGAGGTGCGGTTCACCGGGCCCGACGGGCACGGCGCCGCCGTGTGGATGGACGCCTCGTACACGCACGTGCAGGTCTTCACCGGCGACGTCGTCGAGCCGGCCTCGCGGCGCCGGTACGGCCTGGCCGTGGAGCCGATGACCTGCGCGCCCGACGCGCTGCGCACCGGCGGGGTCCGCCGGCTCGCGCCGGGGGAGTCGGTCACCGGCACCTGGGGCATCCGCCCGCTCTGACCCCGACGGCACAGCTCGTGGTGCCGCACGTCCCACGAGCCGTTATCCCGAACTCGGCCGCCCCACCGAGGTCGGCCCTCCGCGCGCGGAGGCGGCAAGAGGGGCCTTCGTAGCGCTATCGGCCCGTACGGGCCGGCGGACGGCGGGGAGGCGGGTGGCGCGCCGCACCTAGACTCGACCGGGCACCCCAGATCCGGGAGCCGGTACCGATCGAGGAGGGTGCACGTGGCCGTACGGGCCATCCGGGGCGCGACACAGGTGGACGCCGACGACCGCGACCAGGTGCTCGAGGCCACCCGGGAGCTGGTGAGCGAGGTGGTCGACCGCAACGGCCTCGACCACGCCGACATCATCAGCATCCTGTTCACCGCCACCCCCGACCTCGTGTCGGAGTTCCCGGCGCTGGCCGCGCGGGAGCTGGGCATGGGCGACGTCCCGCTGATGTGCGCCACGGAGATCGCCGTGCCGCACGCGCTGCCGCGGGTGCTGCGGCTCATGGCGCACGTCGAGACGCCGAGGGAGCGCGCCGACATCCAGCACGTGTACCTGCGGGGTGCCGTGGCGCTGCGACGGGACATCGCCCAGTGAGCGGGAGCCCCGTGAGCGCCGCACGCTTCGCCGGCCAGGTCACCCTCGACGGGCCCTCGGGCACGGGCAAGAGCAGCGTCGCGCGCGCCGCCGCCACCCGACTGGGCGCGGCCTACCTCGACACCGGCGCCATGTACCGCGCCGCCACGGTGGCCGTGCTCGACGCCGGGGTCGACCCCGAGGACGCCGAGGCGGTGGCCCGAGTGGTGGCCGCGGCCCGCATCGAGGTGGGGACGACGGCGGAGACCGAGCGGGTGGAGGTCGACGGCACCGATGTCGCCGAGCGCATCCGCGGCGCCGAGGTCACCCGCACCGTGTCCGCGGTGTCGGCGGTGCCCGCCGTGCGCCGTCAGCTGGTCGACCAGCAGCGGAGCCTGGTGGCCGCGGCCGACGCCGTCGTCGTCGAGGGGCGCGACATCGGCACGGTCGTGCTGCCCGACGCCACCGTGAAGATCTACCTGACCGCCGCGCCGGAGGCGCGCGCCGAGCGGCGCGCGGCCCAGCTCGGCCTGACCACCCCGGAGGAGGTCGCCGCGCTCGCGGCCGACCTGCGCCGCCGGGACGAGTACGACAGCAGCCGCGCGGACAGCCCGCTGCGGCCCGCCGCGGACGCGGTGGTCGTGGACAGCACCGACCTCGACCGCGAGGCCGTCGTCGACCGGGTGGTCGACCTCGCGCTCGCGGCGGCCGGTGCACGAGGAGTGGACGCATGAGCGAGGAGGGCACCGGCGGTCCGCTGCCGGTGGTGGCGATCGTCGGTCGGCCGAACGTGGGCAAGTCGACGCTGGTGAACCGCGTGCTGGGACGGCGCGCGGCGGTGGTGCAGGACGTCCCGGGCGTGACCCGCGACCGCATCTCCTACGAGGCGCTGTGGAACGGGCGGCGGTTCACCGTCACCGACACCGGCGGCTGGGACCCCAAGGCCGAGGGTCTGGGCGCGTCGATCAGCCGGCAGGCGGAGTTCGCGATGCGCACCGCCGACGTGATCGTGTTCGTCGTCGACAGCCAGGTGGGCGCCACCGACACCGACCTGGCCGCCGCGCGCATCCTGCGCCGCAGCGACCGGCCGGTGATCGTGGTGGCCAACAAGGTCGACGACGAGCGCAGCGAGGCCAACGCCGCCGAGCTGTGGTCGCTGGGCCTGGGCGAGCCGCAGCCGGTGAGCGCGCTGCACGGGCGGGGGAGCGGCGACCTGCTCGACCTGGTCCTCGACGCGCTGCCCGAGGCGCCGCGCGAGCAGCCCGAGGAGGGCGGCCCGCGCCGCGTGGCGCTGGTCGGGCGGCCGAACGTGGGCAAGTCGAGCCTGCTCAACCGGCTGGCCAAGGAGGAGCGCTCGGTCGTCGACTCGGTGGCGGGCACGACCGTCGACCCGGTGGACTCGATCATCACCCTCGGCGGCGAGGAGTGGCGGTTCGTCGACACCGCAGGCCTGCGCCGCAAGGTGAACACCGCCAGCGGCATGGAGTACTACGCCAGCCTGCGCACCGAGGCCGCGATCCAGGCCGCCGAGGTCGCCGTCGTGCTGCTGGCCGCCGACGAGGTCATCAGCGAGCAGGACCAGCGGGTGATCACCCAGGTGATCGAGGCCGGGCGCGCGCTGGTCATCGCCTTCAACAAGTGGGACGCGATCGACGAGGACCGCCACGCCCAGCTCGAGCGCGAGATCGAGCGCGACCTGTCGCGCATCAAGTGGGCCAGCCGGGTGAACATCTCGGCGGCGAGCGGCCGCGGCGTCGGCAAGCTCGCCGACCACCTGCGGGCCGCGCTGGCGTCGTGGGAGACCCGGGTGCCGACGGCGGAGCTCAACGCCTACGTGCGCCAGCTGGTCATGGAGACGCCGCCGCCGGCCCGCGGCGGCCGCGCCCCGAAGATCAAGTACGTGACGCAGGCCGACGTCCGCCCGCCGCGGTTCGTCGTCTTCTCCACCGGCTTCCTCGAGGCCGGCTACCGCCGGTTCCTCGAGCGCAAGCTGCGCGAGCGGTTCGGCTTCCACGGCACGCCGATCGACATCTCGGTGAAGGTCCGCGAGGGCCGCGGGACCGACAAGCGGGGCTGAGCCGGCCCGGGCGGTCCGCGGCGCGTCGTCGCCCGCCGACCGCCGGGGGCGACCGGCCGCGCCGCCGCGCGCGGCCTGCGGACGATCCTCACAGGGACCTCGCAGGCACCTCACAGCAGGAGTCCACCACCCCGATCCGGAGCGGATCCGGCCCGCGGACGGGGGTGGTGGTGCACCGCAGGCTGACAGTGATCACGACGGCGGGCGCGCTCGTGGTGGCGGGCGCCCCGGCCCCGGCTCCCTGGGCCGGTCCCGGCCGCACGAGGGCCGTCCGCGGGTGCGCTGTCCGCGGGCGGCCCTCCGCCGTCTCAGGCCGCCGGCGCCGGGGCGCCCGCCGGGCCGTGGGCGTCGTCCACCTCGTCGTCGAAGCGCAGCGGCTCGGTCCGGCGGGGCATGGCCAGCACCGCGAGGGCGATGACGACGGCGGTCACCGCGGTGGCCACGAACACGCCGTGCGAGGCGGCGTGCAGGCTCTCCCGGGCGAAGTCGGCGACGGCGCCGCCCTGGGCGAGCGCCGCCGTGGTGCTGTCGACGTCGGTGGGCACCTCGCCGTCGAGCCCGGCCGGCGGCGCGGCGAAGCGGGCGGCCAGCGTGGTGTTGGCGATGGCGCCGAACACCGCCGCGCCGAGGGCCGAGCCCATCGAGCGGGAGAACATGTTGGTGGCGGTGACGACGCCGCGCCGGTCCCAGCCGACCACCGACTGCACCGCCACGATCAGCGGCGACGACGACAGCCCGAGGCCGAGGCCGGTGACGAACATCCAGGCGCCGACCTCCCACAGGTGCGCGTCGGGGCCGAGGAACGCCGTCCCGCCGGTGCCGACCAGCACCAGGGCGACGCCGAGCAGCGCGGTGGTGCGGAACCCCAGCCGCAGGTAGACCCGGCCGGCGAGGCTCGCGGCGACGGGCCAGCCGAGGGTGAGGGCGGCGAGCGCGAAGCCGGCCTCGAGCGCGCTCGCGCCCAGCACGCCCTGCGCCCAGGTGGGCAGGTAGGAGCTCAGGCCGATGAGCAGCGCGCCGAGGCCGAGTGCCGCGATGTTGCCGGTGGCCAGGATGCGGCGGCGCAGCACCCACGGCGGCAGCACCGGCTCGGCCGCCCGCCGCTCGACGAGCGCGAAGGCGGCCAGCAGCACGACCGCCGTCGTGAGGACGGCGACGCTCGGGGCGGACGCCCACGCCCAGGCGTTGCCGCCCTCGAGCAGCCCGAGGACCAGCAGCGCGGCGCCCGCGGAGAGCAGGAGGGCGCCGGCGACGTCGAGGCGGCGGCTGGTGCGCTGCACCTTCTCGGTCCACCGGCGGGACAGCGCCCAGAACGCCAGCGCGCCCAGCGGCAGGTTGACGAGGAAGATCCAGCGCCAGGACAGGGCGTCGCTGAACAGGCCGCCGAGAGCGGGGCCGAGCACCGAGGAGATGCCCCACACCGAGGCGAGGTAGCCCTGCACGCGGGCGCGCTCCTCGACGGTGTAGATGTCGCCGATGACGGTCATCCCGATCGGCTGGATGGCGCCGGCGCCGATGCCCTGCAGCGCCCGGCCGACGATGAGCGCCGGCATCGACCACGCCAGGCCGCAGAACAGCGACGCGGCGACGAACACCGCGATGCCGAACAGCAGGACCGGCTTGCGGCCGTGGACGTCGGCGAGCTTGCCGTAGACCGGCACGGTCACCGCCTGCGTGAGCAGGTAGACGCTGAACAGCCAGGGGAACTGGCTGAACCCGCCGAGGTCGTCGACGACGGCCGGGACGGCGGTGGCGATGATCGTGCTGTCGAGCGCGATGAGGGCGGTGCTGAGCATGACCGCCCCGAGCACGGGACCGCGCTCGGATCGGAGTCCCACCGCGGCGCGGGTACCGGTTGTCACGAGCAACTGTGACACCCCGGGGCCGTCGCGCATTCCCGACCCGACCACCGCGGAGGGTCGGGAAGGGCGTGCGGTAACCTCGTCGGCGCAGCGATCGGGCGGTGCGAGCCGCCCGGCGCTCGGGCTGTAGCGCAGCTTGGTAGCGCACTTGACTGGGGGTCAAGGGGTCGCAGGTTCAAATCCTGTCAGCCCGACAGTGCAGGTCAGGGGCCGTTCCGGAGTGATCCGGGGCGGCCCCTGACCGCCTCCTGGGGCGGCCCTGGCGGGTCCGGCCGGTCCTGCCGCCCGCGATCCGAGGGGGAGCCGATGCCCGAGGGCGACACCGTGCACCGCCTCGCCCGGCGCCTCGGGGTCCTGACGGGCACCACCGTCCGCGGCAGCGACTTCCGCGTGCCCCGGCACGCCACCGTCGACCTGACCGGCGCGGAGGTGCTCGGCACGACCGCCCGGGGCAAGCACCTGCTCACCCGCTTCGACCACGACGGCGTGGCGCTGACGCTGCACACGCACCTGCGGATGGACGGCGAGTGGACCGTCCTGGCGGCCGGGCGCTCCCTGCCCCGCCGCCTGCAGGCCGACGCGCGGGTGGTGCTGACGACGACCGGGCCCACGGCGGCCGCGCTGCGCATGCCCGTGGTCGAGCTGCTGCCCACCGACGCGGAGGAGTCCGTCGTCGGTCACCTGGGCCCCGACCTGCTCGACCCGGCGCGCTCCGTCGACGACCTGGTCGACGACGCCGTCGGCCGGCTGTCGGCCCAGCCGGACCGGCCCCTGGTGTCGGCGCTGCTCGACCAGCGCACCGTGGCCGGACTGGGCAACGTCTGGGTCAACGAGCTGTGCTTCCTGCGGGGGCACCTGCCGCGCACGCCCGTCGGCGAGGTCGATGCCGAGCCGCTCGTGCGGCTGGCGATCCGGGCGATGCGGTTCGCGATCGCGCCCGGCGGGCCCGGGCGCGTGACCACCGGCGACACCCGGCCCGGCCGCCGGTACTGGGTGTACGGCCGCACCCGCCAGCCGTGCCTGCGGTGCGGGACGGCGCTGCTGTTCAGCGAGCAGGGGAGCGAGGACCCGGAGGGCCGGCACACCTGGTGGTGCCCCCGCTGCCAGACCTGAGCGCGTGCCCGCGCCGGTCGGTCAGCGGTCGCGGAGGCCGAGCAGGCGGTCGAGCACGTCGCCGGCCCGCAGGCCGTCGTGCTCGAACTCGTTGGTGACCCAGGTGCGCACGTTGCCGACGGCGTCGGCGGTCCGCAGCGACAGCTCGGCGTCGACGTACATGTCGTCGAAGTAGACGACGGCGTCCACCGGCACCTCGTTGGCCGCCAGCCGCGCCGGGTCGTACAGCGGCGGGTGCTCCGGCAGCTCGGCCAGGGCGTGCGCGGCTGCCCGGAACGGCCGCAGCGAGGCGATCTCGTCGAACATCCAGGGGTAGATCATCTCGCCGGTGAACGGCAGCGGGCGCAGGTCGGGGGAGAGGTCGGGCCCGCGCTCGGCCTCGGCGGCCCAGCCGGTGGCGCCCGGCCCGCTGCCGTAGATGCTCTCGTGCAGCACGGCGTACAGCGGGTCGTCCCAGTACGACGTGCGCCGCGCGACCTCGTCGAGGAAGCCCGCGGAGAGCTCGCCGTCGACGAGCGCCTCGTCGAACAGCCAGTGCAGCTGCGTGGCGCCGGTCCCGGTGCCCAGCGCGTGGCCGAGGGTCTGCAGCCGGCGGACGGTGAGCCGGTCGCCGTCGGGGAGCCGGACGTCCCCGGCGGCCAGCAGGTCGGCGACCGCGCCCACCCGCTCGACGTCGCCGGGGAACCGCTCGTAGAAGCGGCGGGTCTTGGCGGCCACCCGCGGGCCGGTGCGCCGGTACACCTCGCGGGCGTCGGCGGACAGGCCCGGCAGCCCGCCGGTGACCAGGCAGCGGTCGAGCCCCTGCGGCGCCCGCGACAGGTAGGTCAGGGTGAGGAAGCCGCCGTAGCTCTGGCCGAGCGTCGTCCAGCTGCGGCCGCCGTAGAGCGCCGTCCGCACGTGCTCGGCGTCGGCGACGATCGAGTCGGCCCGGAAGGCCATGAGGTGGCGGGCGGCCGCGGCCGGGTCGCCGAAGGCGCCGATCCGGCGCGCGGTGACGGGGGTGCTGCGCCCGGTGCCGCGCTGGTCGAGCAGCACCACCCGGAAGTCGCGCAGCGCCCGGTCGATCCAGTCCCCGCGGCCGACCGGGCGCGGGCCCTTGCCGCCGGGGCCGCCCTGCAGGAAGAGCAGCAGCGGCAGGTCCTCGGCGTCCCTGCCCGGTCGGACGAGCTCCCGGACGAAGACGTCGATCGTCGCGCCGTCGTCGGCGTCCCGGTGCAGCGGCACGGGCACCGTGTGCTCGCGCACCCGCATCCCGGGCAGGTCGTACTCGGTCACCCACCGATCCTGTCAGTGCACCCGGTGCCGACCCGCTGCCGTCTCCCGGCCCTGCTGGGTCGGGTGACGGCCCTGCGCACCCTCGGCAGCGTCGGGATGGCCCCCGTGGGTGCGCTGCTCGTGGGGGCGCTGGTCGACGCGACGAGCGCCCGGGTCGCCATGGGCGTCGGTGCGGTCGTGTGCGTCGTCTGCGCGCTGGCCCTCGTCCTCGTCCGGCGGCCGGTCGCCCCGGAGGTCCCCGCCGGCGCGGGGAGCGGGGCGGCCGGCCGCGCCTGAGGGCGGCGGTCGGCCGAGGGGAACGGTCAGCCCGGGGAGCGGTCAGCCGAGGAAGCGGAAGACCGGCTCGGCGATGCAGACCGGCTTGTCGCCGCCCTCGCGCTCGATGACCGCCGAGACGGTGAGCTGGTAACCGCCCCTGACCTCCTCGACGTCGGCGAGGGTGGCGGTGAGTCGCACCTTGGAGCCGACGGGCACGGGGGCCGGGAAGCGGACCTTGTCGAGCCCGTAGTTCACGGCCATCGTCGTGTCGGTGACCGTGAGGACCTGCGACCACAGCGGGATGAGCAGCGACAGGGTGAGGTAGCCGTGGCCGATGGGGCCGCCGAAGGGGCTCTCCCGGTTGGCCCGCTCGACGTCGACGTGGATCCACTGGTGGTCGCCGGTGGCGTCGGCGAACGTGTTCACCCGGTCCTGGGTGACCTCGATCCAGTCGCTGGTGCCGAGCTCGGTGCCCTTCAGGCCGGGCAGCTCGGCGAGGGTGGTCGTCGTGGTGGTCATGCGGGGGACTCCTCGGTGGGGACGTAGCGGTCGCGCAGGTCGGGCTTGCGGATCTTGCCGGTGGCGGTCTTGGGCAGTTCGGGAGCGAACTCGACGTGGCGCGGCACCTTGAAGCCGGCCAGTCGCGCGCGGAGGGCGGTGCGGATCGCCTCGGGGTCCTCGGCCGAACCGGGTGCCGGGACGACGACGGCCAGGCCGACCTCACCCCACCGCTGGTCCGGGACGCCGATGACGGCGGCCTCGAGCACCTCGGGCAGCTCGAGCAGGGCGGACTCCACCTCGGCCGGGTACACGTTCTCCCCACCGGAGATGATCATGTCCCGGTAGCGGTCGCGGATGTAGAGGTAGCCGTCCTCGTCGGTCGAGCCGGCGTCCCCGGAGTGGTACCAGCCGTCGACGATCGCGGCCGCCGTCGCCTCGGGGGCGTTCCAGTAGCCGGCCATGATGTTGGGCCCGGAGAGCACGACCTCGCCGATCTCGCCGGGGGCGCACTCGCTCCCGTCGGGGCGGACCACCCGCACGTCGACGAAGAACTGCGACTTGCCGGCCGAGCCGACCTTGGCCACGGCGTCCGCGCTGTCCAGCGCCGTGCCGGCCGGCGCCGACTCGGTCATCCCGTACGCCTGCTGGACGGTGATGCCGCGGTCCAGCCAGGTGCGCAGGAGGGGCAGCGGCAGGGGGGCGCCGGCCGCGCCGATGGTGCGCAGCGCGGACAGGTCGACGGTGTCGAAGTCCGGCTGCCGGCTGATCGCGTCGAGCATGGTCGGGACGGCGAAGAACGACGTCACCCGCTGCTCGACGATCACCCGGAGCGTGGCCGGGGGATCGAAGCCGCGGACCAGGACGACGCACCCGCCGCGCAGCAGCGTGGGGTTGAGCGTGCCGTTGAGCCCGCCGATGTGGAACAGCGGCGCCAGGCCCAGCGTGCGCTCGTCCGGGGTGAAGTCGAACCCCAGGACCTGGTTGATGCACGACCAGGTCATGTTGCCGTGCGTGAGGGTCGCGCCCTTGGGCCGGCCGGTGGTGCCGGAGGTGTACATGATCAGGCACGGGTCGTCGAGGGAGACCGCCTCGTCGCGGAGCACGGGCTCGGCCTCGGCCACCAGCTGCTGCCAGTCGAGGGAGTCCGCGCCGCCCTCCACGGGGCTCTCCGCGGCCGCCCAGTGGCGGACGGCGGGCACCTGCGCCCGCAGCGTGTCCGCCGTCGTCCCGTGCTCCCGGCCGTGGACGACGACGGTGGCGCCGGAGTGCTCGAGCACGTACCGCGCCTCGGGAGCGGTGAACCGGGCGTTCACCGGCACCCAGATCGCCCCGAGCTGGCCGCACGCGTAGAGCACCTCGAGCGCGGCGGGGTGGTTCGCGCCGAACCAGGCGACCCGGTCGCCCCGCCGCACGCCGAGGACGTCCAGGGCCGCGGCCGCCCGGCGCACCCGGTGCGCGAACTCGCCGTGGGTCGTCGTGGTCCCCTCGAACCAGATCGCCGGCTTCTGCGGCGAGATGCGCAGCCGGCGCTCCGGCCAGCTGCCCAGGCCCGCGTTCCTCACCGCTGGGCGGCCGGGGCGAGGTTCAACGCGCGGATCGCGTTCTCCTTCATGATCAGCGGCCGGACCTCGTCCTTGACGTCGAGGGCCTCGAAGTCGCGGATCCACCGCTCGGGGCGGATGAGCGGGTAGTCCGAGCCGAAGAGCACCTTCCGCTTGAGCAGCCCGTTGGCCGCCCGCACCAGCTGCGGCGGGAAGTACTTCGGCGACCAGCCCGACAGGTCGATGTAGACGTTGGCCTTGTGCGTCGCGACCGAGATGGCGGCGTCCTGCCAGGGCACCGACGGGTGGGCCATGATGATCGTCAGGCCGGGGAAGTCGGCGGCGACGTCGTCGAGCAGCATCGGGTCGGAGTAGCGCAGCTTGATGCCGCGCCCGCCGGGCAGGCCGGCACCGATCCCGGTCTGCCCGGTGTGGAACAGCGCCGGGACGCCGAGGCTCTGCAGCTCCTCGTAGAGCGGGTAGTGCCGGCGGTCGTTCGGCTCGAAGTCCTGGAAGCTGGGGTGGAACTTGAAGCCCCGCACGCCGTGCGACTCGACCAGCCTGCGGGCCAGCCGGATGCCGGCACGGCCCCGGGCGGGGTCGACCGAGCCGAACGGGATGAGCACGTCGGGGTGCTGCGCGGCGGCCTCGGCGATCTCCTCGTTCGACAGCGTCATCTGGCCGGTGGCCGCCTCGGCGTCGACGGTGAAGACGACCGCCGCCATCTTCTTCTCGCGGTAGTCGGCGGCGATGTCGTGCACGGTGGGGTCGTAGGGGTCGCCCTTGAAGTACTGCGCCGCCGCGGCGCCCAGCTCGTCGTCCAGCGCCTTGTGGCCGTGCGTGTCCGCGTGCACGTGGGTGTGCACGTCGATCGCGACGAGCGCGTCGAGGTCGAGCCCGGTCGGGGTGTTCACTTCGGGGGCTCCGGGAGCTGCTGGCCGACCGTCTGCGAGGAGGGGGCGAACCGCTCCGGCCAGATGCCGGCGATGGCGTCGGGGGACCAGCCGGTGCCGTCGGCGAACTCGACGACGACCTCGCTGGGGTGGCTCCACAGGGCGAGGCGGTCGCCGCCGATACCGATGGCCTGCCCGGTGATCCCGGCGGCGGCGTCGGAGGCGAGGAAGGCGACCAGGCCGGCGGCGTCCTCCGGGGAACCGAAGCCGAGCTGCTGGCGGGCGAAGGCGGGCAGCGGCTCGCCGGCGGCGAGCGCGTCGACGTAGGGCTTCAGGAAGGGCACGGTCTCGGTCATGGCGGTGGCCGCCACCGGCACGACCGCGTTGACGGTGATCTCCGCGCGGGCCAGCTCCATCGCCCAGGTGCGGACCATGCCGACGATGCCGGCCTTGGCCGCCGCGTAGTTGGTCTGCCCGAAGTTGCCGACCTGCCCGGTGGGGGAGCCCACGCAGATGACCCGGCCCCCCTCGCCCTGCTCGCGCAGCCGGACCGCGGCGGCGCGGGTGCAGGTGAACGTGCCGCGCAGGTGGGTGGTGACGACGGCGTCGAACTGCTCGTCGGTCATCTTCCACAGCGTCGTGTCGCGCAGGATGCCGGCGTTGTTGACCAGCACGTCGAGCCGGCCGAACTCGCTGACCGCGCGGTCGACGAGCGCCTGCGCGGCCTCGGAGGTGCCCACGGGCACGACCTCGGCGACGGCGCTGCCGCCGGACCCGGTGATGGTCTCGACGGCCGCCCCGGCGACCGCGGCGTCGACGTCGTTGACCACGACGGCGGCGCCGCAGCGGGCGAGCTCGGTGGCGTAGGCGAGGCCGAGGCCCCGCCCGCTGCCGGTGACGATGGCGACCTTGCCGGTCAGGTCCACGGGCTCTCCTCCTGGGACGGGTCAGTGCGGGCAACGTAGGTCGGTATCATTGAGGTTGTCAACGATGGAGGAGTGCATGGTCCACCCCCTGGCCGACGACCTCGGCTTCCTCCTGTCGCGCGCCAGCGGGCAGGTCGTCCGGGCCACCAACGCGGCCCTCGCGGCGCACGGTCTGCGGGTGCGGCAGTACTCCGTCCTGGCCCTCGCCTGCGAGTCGGGGGACGGGATCAGCCAGCGCGAGGTGGCCGCGGTGCTCGGGCTGGACCCGTCGCAGGTGGTGCTGCTGGTCGACGAGCTGGTCGCCGCGGGCCTGGTCGCGCGGCAGTCCCCGGAGGGCGACCGGCGCACCCGCCTCGTCGTCCCGACCGCGGAGGGCCGCCGCGTCCTCGGGGCCGCCGGGGAGGCGGCCGACGCCGCCGTCGAGGTCCCGCTGGGCCTGCTGGGCGCGGCGGAGCGCGACCGGCTGCGGGACATGCTGACCCGGATCTGGACGGCCGGCGGCTGATCGCCGGCGGCGGTCGGCTCAGGCGAGGCGGCCGCTGGCGCGGAGGCTGCGCTCGAGTGCGGCCCGGGCGGCGGGTCCGAGGCCGGTGGAGACGCGCCGGTAGGTCGCCGTGCTGGTCGCGGCCGGCCAGTCCGGACCCAGTTGCCCGGCCGGGAGCCCGGGGTCGGTACGCAGGAGCGAGAGCCAGTCGGCGCCGAGCAGGGTGAGCTGGGCGAGGGAGCCGGCGACCGCCGGCGGGCGGCTCCACGTCTCGACGAACCGCAGGTGGGCCGTGCGCACGGCCGGCACGTCCCACGCCCGGTGCACCAGGCGGTCGACGTCGGTGCCGGGGAGGGCGCGCGCGGCGAAGGCGTCCGCGAGTCCGGTCACCCCGGCGAGGTCGGACCGGCCGAGCACGGCGGCGACGTCCACCCTCCCCGGGGCGATCCACAGCCCGTCGCGGAGGCCGCCGAAGCCGGCCCAGGTGAGCCGGGCGCGCACGCGGTGGCGCAGGTCGCGCCGGCTCTCGGGTACCGAGTAGCTCAGCAGCGTCCACTCGCCCTCGGGGTGCTCGAAGGGCGTGGGGGAGTCGACCCGGCCGGTGGCCTCCCGCAGCACGTCCTCGGCGAGCGGCGTGAGGGTGTACTCCGCCGTCCGGCCGACCTGCCCGCGGGAGAGCAGGCCGCGCTGGGTCATGCGCTTGAGGGTGGCCCGGCCGGCGGCCTCGGCCACCCCGAGGTCCGCCATCAGGTCGAGCAGGGTCGCCGAGGGCAGCGGCGGGAGGCCCGCGTCGAGGACGAGGGCGCCGAAGAAGCTCAGCAGCAGCGACTGCGGCCGGTGCGTGCCGGGCGACGCCGGCCCGGGTCCCGGCGCGTCGTCCAGGGCCTCCAGCGCGCTCATGTGCCTCCTCGATCGCCGCCACCGATTGCAGCACAGGCGGGTGGGATGCCGGAGAAGCTAGACACTTGCTTGACGTGCGTCCACGCCGCCTCTAGCTTCTCCGTGACCTGCACCACGTGTCATCACCCCGTCGGGTCGACCGGCCGAGCCTCGAGGACGCCGATGTCACAACCGCTGCTGAGCGTGGAGCACCTGGACGTGTCCTACGACGGCGCCGTCTCGGCGCTGGAGGACGTGTCCCTGGAGGTGGCGCCGGGACAGGTCGTCGCCGTCCTGGGGTCCAACGGCGCCGGCAAGTCGTCCCTGCTGCGCGCGATCTCCCGGGCGCTGGGCCCCTACGGGGGTGCGGTGACCGGCGGCACGATCCGCTTCCGGGGCGCCGACCTCGCCGGGCTGGACGCCTCCGCGGTGGTCCGGCGGGGGGTCGTGCAGGTGCCCGAGGGCCGGCGGGTGTTCCGCGACCTGACCGTCGAGGAGAACCTGCAGGCGGGCGGCTTCACCGTCCGCGACGCCCGGAGCCGCACCGAGGCCCGGGACCGCGTCTTCGACCTCTTCCCGGTGCTCGCCGAGCGGCGGTCCCAGCTCGGCGGGCTGCTGTCGGGCGGCCAGCAGCAGATGCTGGCGATGGGGCGGGCGCTGATGACCTCCCCGGAGCTGCTGCTCCTCGACGAGCCGTCGCTGGGCCTGGCCCCGCTGCTGGTCGACCAGATCGGGGACATCGTCACCCAGATCAACGCGCAGGGGACCGCCGTCCTGCTGATCGAGCAGAACGCGGTCATGGGTCTGCGGGTCGCCGACCGCGCCTACGTCCTCGAGGTGGGGCGCGTGACGGCGTCCGGCAGCGCCGACGAGCTGGCGGCCAGCGACGACGTCCGCGAGCGCTACCTCGGCGTGGCGGTGCCGGTCCGGGCGGCCGACGTGGTGGTGACCGAGCCCGCGATCCCCACCGCCGAGCGCCCGGAGCGGCTGTCGGTCGAGGACCTGACGGTGCGCTTCGGCGGGATCGCGGCGCTCTCCGGGGTCTCGTTCACCGTCGAGCCCGGCACGGTGCACGCCCTCATCGGGCCCAACGGGGCCGGCAAGTCCACCTGCATCAACGTGCTCGGCGGGGCGTACCGGGCCACCGAGGGCCGGGTGACCTACGGCGACGACGTCCTGACCTCGCTGCCCGCGCACCGGACCGCCGGGCTGGGCGTCGCGCGCACCTTCCAGAACATCTCCCTGGCCCTCGAGGACACCGTCGAGGACAACCTGCTCGTGGGCCGGCACCGGCTGATGCGCTCCGGTGTGCTGACCGGCGCCCTGCGGACGCCGCGGGCGCGACGGGAGGAGCGGCAGCACCGGCGGACCGTCCGCGACATCGCCGAGCTGCTCGGCCTGACCCCGCTGCTCCGGGCGCCGGTGCACAGCCTGTCCTACGGCAACCGCAAGCGCGTCGAGATGGGGCGGGCGCTGGCCGCGCGGCCCTCACTGCTCCTCCTGGACGAGCCGGTCGCCGGCATGACGCACGGGGAGTCGCAGGAGATGGCCGAGACGATCCGGCAGGTCCGCCGCGACCTCGGCCTCTCGATCCTGCTCGTCGAGCACGACATGCCCTTCGTCATGGGCCTCGCCGAGCGGGTCACCGTCCTCGACTTCGGCAAGAAGATCGCCGAGGGCACCCCGGCGGAGGTCCAGCAGGACCCCGAGGTGCTGCGTGCCTACCTGGGAGCGGCCGCCGTATGAGCTACTTCCTCACCCAGGTCCTCAACGGCCTGTCCTTCGGGCTGGTGCTGAGCCTCATCGCGGCCGGCTTCGCGATCGTGTTCACCTCGACCGGGGTGCTCAACTTCGCCCACGGCTCGGTCGTGCTGCTCGGCGCCTACCTGGTGGCCGTCTCGCAGCCGACCATCGGCTTCTGGCCCGCCGTGCTCGTCGGCATCGCCGGCGCCGCGGTCGTCGGTGTCCTCGTCAACGGGCTGCTGGTGCGCAACCTCGCCGACCCCAACCCCGGCACGGCCGCGATCCTCATGCTGGGCGTCGACATCCTGCTGCTCACCGAGCTGACCCGCCGGATCGGCAACCAGGTGCTGCCGCTGGGGGCGCCGTGGGGGGCCGACGTGGTCCGCTTCGGCGGCATCGCCCTGCCCGCGGGCCGGGTGCTCGCGGCCGGGGTCGCGGTCGTGGTGTTCGCCGGGCTCTGGTTCCTGTTCGCCCGGACCCGCCTCGGCATCGGGATGCGCGCCGCCGCCGCGGACGGGCCCACGGCCTCCCTGATGGGGATCCGGCTCTCCCGCACCGGGGCGACCGGCTGGGCGCTGGCGGGGGTGCTGGCCGCGCTCGCCGGCATCTTCCTCACCTCGTTCCCCTCGCCCGGGGTGGCGCCGCCGGTGGCGCTGTCGGCCTTCCTCGCCATCCCGGCCTGGGTGCTGGGTGGCTTCGACTCGGTCCCCGGTGCCGTGCTCGGTGGCCTGGTCATCGGCCTGGTCACCGCGCTCACCGTCGGCTACGAGAACGACCTGCACTTCCTCGGCAGGGGCTTCGGCGACGTCGTGCCCTACGTGGTGATGATCGTGGTCCTGCTGGTGCGGCCCCAGGGCCTGCTCGGCAGCAGGGAGGCCGTCCGTGTCTGACCTGACCCGCCGGATCGCCGGGCTCGTCCTCCTCCTGGGAGCCGTCGCCCTACCCCTGGTGCTCGAGGACTTCTGGCTGCAGCTCGGCCTGTTCGTGATGGCCACGATGGTCGGGGCGGTGGGCCTCACCCTGCTGGTCGGGGTGGCCGGGCAGCTGTCCCTCGGGCACGCCGCGTTCGCCGCGATCGGTGCGTACGTCTTCGTCTGGGCCACGTCGGAGTCCACGCCCGCGCTCTCCGGCGCGGGGCTGCCCGCCGTCGTGGGGCTCCTGCTCGCCGTCGCGGCGGCGGCGCTCGTCGGGTTCGTGTTCTCCCCGGTCGCGAGCCGGCTGCGCGGCATCTACCTCGGGCTGGCCACCCTCGGCCTGGTGTTCCTGGTCCGGCACCTGCTGCTCAACCTCGACTCCTGGACCGGCGGGTTCAACGGCCGCTCGGTGGAACCCTTCACGCTCGGCGGCTTCAGCTTCAGCAACCGCGACCCGGACTACCTCGCCGTCGCCGGCGTGGAGTTCGAGGGGCTGCACCGGCTCTGGTACCTGTTCCTCGTCCTCACCCTGCTGGCCTGCTGGCTGGCGGCCAACCTGCGGTCGAGCCGGACCGGCCGGGCGTGGGCGAACGTCCGCGACAGCGAGACGGCGGCCGCCGCCATGGGGATCGGGGTGGCCCGGCACAAGGCCTCGGCGTTCGTCGTGTCCTCCGGCTACGCCGGCCTCGCCGGGGCCCTGCTCGCCCTGGCGTACGGCCGGCTGGCGCCCGACGTCTTCACGCTCACCGTCTCGGTCGACTTCCTGGTCATGATCGTCATCGGCGGCCTGGGGTCCGTGGGCGGCGCCATGGTGGGTGCCCTGTTCGTCACGGCGCTCCCCCTCGTGCTCACCCAGTACAGCGACGCGCTGCCGTTCCTGGCCGCCCCGGGCTCCGGCGGCCTGGACCCGGCGACGACGTCCCGGCTGCTCTACGGGCTCGCCATCATCGCCGTCCTCGTGTTCCTCCGCGGGGGTCTCGCCGGGACCTTCCGCCGGCTCACCGGGCGCGGGGCGGCGTCCGGCGCCCCGGACGACACACGGGGTCCGGCAGGACCTCGCGGGCACGCCGGACGCCCCGGCCCGATCGACCCTGGCCAGAAGGCCGGGGACCACCCTCTGAGGTCGAAGGAGACCGCTCGATGAGGAAGACCCGTCCTGCTCTGGTCGCCGCCGCCGCGTGCCTGTTCGCGGTCGGCGCCTGCTCCACGACGGAACCCGAGGCGGCCACCGGAGGCGGCTCCGGCGACGTCGAGACCGGCAACGGGGTGACCGACTCGGCGATCACCGTCGGCGTCCTGACCGACCTGTCCGGGCCGTTCGCCGCCGGAGCGGCCGTGCAGGTCACCGAGTTCCAGGCCTACTGGGACCAGGTCAACGCCGACGGCGGGGTCTGCGACCGCGACGTCGAGATCCAGGTGCAGGACCACGCCTACGACCCGCAGAAGGCCGTCTCGCTCTACCGCAGCATGTCCGCCGACATCGTCGCCCTGCAGCAGGTCCTCGGCGGGCCGACGAGCGCCGCCGTCCTGCCG
Source organism: Geodermatophilus sp. SYSU D01119 (assembly GCF_054049975.1). Taxonomy (NCBI): domain Bacteria; kingdom Bacillati; phylum Actinomycetota; class Actinomycetes; order Geodermatophilales; family Geodermatophilaceae; genus Geodermatophilus; species Geodermatophilus sp. SYSU D01119. The sequence continues at coordinate 57,335 of NZ_JBJGYL010000019.1, forward strand.
CTGGCGCAGCAGGACAGCGTGTACGTGGGCGGCGTGGGCTGGGCGAGCACGGCGCTGGAGTACGAGAACAACCAGCTGCCCGGCGCCAGCTACAGCATCCAGGGCGCCAACGCCATCGACTACCTGGTCGACGAGCTCGGCCTGTCCGAGGGCGACTCCGTCGGCGTCGTCTACTTCGTCGGCGACTACGGCAGCGACGCCCTGGCCGGCGCCGAGCACGCCGCCGAGGAGCGCGGGCTGACGATCGTGCCGCAGGAGATCACCCCCGCGGTCACCGACCTCTCCGCGCAGGCCTCGGCGCTCGTGCAGGAGGGCGTGCAGGCCGTCGTCCTGGGCGCGGCGCCCGCGCAGCTGGCGTCGCTGGTCGGCGTCCTCTCCGCCCAGGGTGCCGACGTGCCGGTCATCGGGATGAACCCGACCTTCAACCCGGCGCTGCTGGACACCCCCGCGGCCGACGCGCTGCTGGCCAACACGTACAGCATCACCAGCGTCGCCCCCTACGCGAGCGACGCGCCCGGCGTGCAGGAGGCCAACGCCCTCTACACCGAGGCCGACCCCGACGGCGCCCTCGGCTGGGAGGTCCCGCTGGCCTACGGGCAGGCGCAGCTGCTGCGGACCGCGCTCGAGGACGCCTGCGAGGCCGGCGACCTGACCCCCGAGGGCGTGGTCGCCGCCGTCGGTGAGGCCTCCGACGTGGACACCGACGGCGTGTTCCCCGACGGCCTGGACTTCACGCAGGTGGGCGAGTCCCCGACGCGGACGGTCTTCGTCTCCAAGGTCAGCGACACCGCGGAGGCCGGGCTGGAGGTCCTCGAGGACGCGTACGAGGGTCCCAGCGCGCAGAGCTACACCTTCGGCTGACCGATGGTCCTGGAGCGCAGTGAGCTGCTGGCCGCTCCGGTCCCGGGCCCGGTGGGGGGCGTCCTCGGCGACGTCCTCCACCGGGCCGCGCGGGAGGTGCCGGACGACCTCCTGCTGAGCACGCCGGCGACGGGGGAGGCCTGGACGGCGGCGCAGCTGCTCGCCGACGCCCGCGCGGTGGCCGGGGGCCTGCTCCGCGACCTCGGGCCCGGCGCCCGCGTCGCCACGTGCCTGGGCAACGGCCCCGAGCCGGTGCTGCTCCAGCTGGGCGTGGCGCTGGCCGGGATGACGCTGGTGCCGGTCAACCCGCGGTCCCGCCCGGCCGAGCTCGAGCACGCGCTCCGGCTGTCCGGCGCGGTCCGCGTCTACGCGGCCGAGGACGTCGCGGGCAACCCGGTCGCAGACCTCGCGGAGGCGGCGGCGGAGCGGCTGCCCGCGCTGCGGGAGGTCCGCCGGTGCGGCGACCGGCGCTCCTCGATCGACCTCGCCGAGCCCGGCGAGCTGCCGGTGGTGGACCCGGAGAGCCTGGCGCAGGTGCAGTTCACCTCCGGCACCACGGGCCGCGCGAAGGGCGTCCGCATCACGCACGCGGCCATGGTCACCACCGGCCGCGCGTTCGCCGACCGGCTCGGCCCGCGGGCGGGACGGGTGTGGGTGGACCCCATGCCGCTGTTCCACACCGCCGGCAACGTGCTCGGCGTCGTCGGGGCGCTGTGGGCGCAGGCCGAGCACGTCGTCCTGCCCTTCGCCCCCGCGCCGGTGCTGCGGGCGGTGGCCGACCGCCGGGCCACCCTGCTGTCGGCGGCCCCCACGCTGCTCGACCTCCTGGCGGCGCACCCGGACCTGCCGGGCACCGACCTCTCCGCGCTGCAGGTGCTGTTCACCGGCGGCATGACCGTTCCGCCGTCCTTCGTCGACCGCGTCGAGTCGCTGTTCGGCGCCCGGCTCTCGATCACCTTCGGCATGACCGAGACCTGCGGCGCCGTGCTGCAGACCGCGCCGACGGACCCCGACCGGATCCGGCGGGAGACCGTCGGCGCGCCGCTGGCCGGCACGGACGTGCGCATCGCCGGCCCGGACGGCGACGCGGTCCCGCCCGGGACGCCCGGCGAGCTGTGGGTGCGGGGCGCCCGCGTCACGCGCGGCTACCTCGACGACCCTGCCGCCACGGCCGAGGCCCTCGACGCCGACGGCTGGCTGCACACCGGCGACCTGGGGGAGATGGACGCCGACGGCGCCTGCCGCGTGGTCGGGCGCCTCAAGGACATGATCAAGACCGGCGGCGAGAACGTGTCGCCGGTCGAGGTGGAGGAGTGGCTCGTGCAGCACCCGGACGTGGCGCGCGCGGCCGTGGTCGGGGTGCCCGACGAGCGGTGGGGCGAGCTCGTCGTCGCGTTCGTCGTCCCCGCGGCCGGCCGGGACCCGGACCCGGAGGACCTCGCCCGGCACTGCCGGGAGGGGCTCTCGCCGTTCAAGGTGCCCCGGCGCTGGCGCGTCGTCGACGACCTGCCGATGACGGCCTCGGCCAAGGTGCAGCGCGCGGAGCTCCGCCGGATCGCGGCGGGGACCCGGTGAGGGAGCGGCTCCTCGCCGACCTGGCGGCCGAGAGCGCGGCCCTGGAGGACGTCCTGGTCCGGCTGTCCGCCGCGGACTGGGCACGGCCGACGCCGGCGTCCGGGTGGACGGTCGCCGCCCAGGTCGCCCACCTCGCCTGGACCGACGAGCTCGCGGAGCAGGCCGCCACCGACCCCGCGGGCTTCGTGCAGGGCCCCGCGCGGGCCCGTCCCGAGAGCCTCCCGCACGCCGTGGACCGGGCGGCCCGGGAGGGTGCGGCGCTGCCGCCGGCGGCCCTCCTGGCCCGCTGGCGTGCCGGCCGGGACCGGCTCGCGGCCGCTCTGGCCGCGGTGCCGGGCGGGGTGGCCCTGCCGTGGTTCGGCCCGCCGATGGGCGTCGCGTCGATGGTGACCGCGCGGCTCATGGAGACCTGGGCGCACGGGACCGACGTCCGCGACGCCCTCGGGCTCGCGCCGCTCACCTCCCGGCGGCTGGACCACGTCGCGCACCTCGGCGTGCGGACCCGCGGGTTCGCCTTCGCCGCCCACGGGCTGCCCGTCCCCTCCGCCCCGATCCGGGTCGAGCTCGACCGCGCCGACGGCACCGCGTGGAGCGAGGGACCCCCGGACGCCGAGCAGCGGGTCACCGGGCCCCTGCTCGACTTCTGCCTGCGCGTGGTCCAGCGACGGCGCCGGTCCCAGCTGGCGCTGACGACCGTGGGCCCCGACGCGGACGCCTGGCTGGACGTCGCGCAGGCCTTCGCCGGGCCCCCGGGACCGGGCAGTGAGCTGGCCCGGCGCGGCACGGCGACGGGGGACGGGCCCGGCTGACCCGGTCCCGCGCAGGGTTCCCGTGCGCGGGACCGGGTCGGGGTGGAGGCGACGACGGGCCGGCGGGACGTGGACGCGCCGCCGGCCCGGCGCGACTCAGTGCGCGGCCCCGGCCTCGCGGGTCTCGTCCGCGCCGTGGGCGATCGACCGGGTGTCCTGGAAGGCCCGGACGCCCTCGATGCCCTGCTCCCGGCCCATGCCCGAGGACTTCATGCCGCCGAACGGCGCCCGCAGGTCCAGCCGGGCCGCGCCGTGGTCGTTCACCCAGACGTAGCCGCACTCGAGCTGACCGCCGATCCGGTTGGCGGCGTCGCTGTCCGCCGTCCAGACCGAGGCGCACAGGCCCGCCCACGTGTCGTTGGCCAGGCGGACCGCCTCGTCGTCGTCGTCGAAGGGGAGCACCGGGATGACCGGGCCGAACTGCTCCTGGGTGACCACGCGCAGCGACGGGTCGGGGTCGACGACGACGGCGGGGCGGAGGAAGTTGCCCTCCGCGAACTCCCCGCCGGGCAGCTCGCCGAACTCCAGCACGGTCGCCCCGGAGTCCTTCGCCTCCTCGATGATCTCGGCGACGAAGGCCTTCTGCGCCGGCTGGTGCAGCGGGCCCATCGTGGTGCCCTCGTCCAGGCCGTGGCCGAGGACGGTCCGCTCCAGCCGGGCCGACAGGCCGGCCACCAGCTCGTCCATCCGCGACCGGTGCACGTAGATCCGCTTGGCGTTCATGCAGATCTGGCCGGTGGTGTCGTAGACGGCGCTGAACAGCCGGTCCAGGTGCTCGTCGTCCAGCACGGCGTCGGCCCGGATGATCGCCGGGTCGTTGCCGCCGAGCTCGAGGGTGACCCGGGTCAGGCTCCGCGACGCCAGCTCCATGATCTTCTTGCCGCCGTTGACGCTGCCGGTGAAGCAGACCTTCGCGACGGCGGGGTTCTCGATCAGGCCGGCCATGTCGCTGTCCCGGCCGGTGACCACGTTGAGCACGCCCGGCGGCAGCTTCTCCGCGACGCGCTGCACCAGCCGCGTGGTGGCCAGCGGGGTCGACGGCGGCGCCTTGACGATCACGGTGTTGCCGGCCAGCAGCGCGTGCGGCAGCGACGCGGCGAGGATGGCGATCGGCCAGTTGAACGGCACGATGATCGTCACGACGCCGAGCGGCTGGTGGGCGACGGTGGTCTGGACGGGGATGCCCGGCGCCGGGGGCAGCACCTTCGTCGCCTCCACCTCGTCGGCGAGGGCCAGCGCGAGCTGCCAGCGGATCTCGAACACCAGGGCGTCCACCCAGGCCTCGTGGACGATCTTGCCGTTCTCCAGCGACAGGACGCGGGCGTCCTCGTCCCGCTCGCCGGCCAGGCCCTCGATCGCGGCGGCCATGGCGGCCGCGCGCTCGGTCGCGGGCAGGCGCGACCAGGCCGGGTAGGCCGACCGGGCCGCCGCGACGGCGTCGGCGACGTCCTCCGAGGTCGCCGCGGCCGCGGTACCGACGACGACGCCCGGCCGGGCCGGGTCGACGACCTCGAGCACCTCCGCCGTGGACCGTGCCTGCCCGCCGATGTAGAGCCCCGTCGTGACCGGGGCCGACGTGTCGATCGTGCTCGTCATGCGGATCGATCCCTTCCTGGTTGTCCGTCGTGGGGGGTGTGCGGTCGAGGATCGGGAGCCGGGCGCCCGCTGTCGACGGCCGCGACGACGCGGACCGCGTCCGCGCTCGCCGCCACGTCGTGCACCCGCACGCCCCAGGCGCCCGCGCGGGCGGCCAGCACGGTGGTGGCCGTCGTCGCGGCGTCGCGCCGGCCGGGAGGCGGCGGGGGCCCGCCGGGCGCCGCCAGCACGGCGCCGAGGAAGCGCTTGCGGGACGCGCCGACCAGGACGGGGAAGCCGAGGTCGGTGATCCGGTCCAGCCCGGCCAGCAGCGCGAGGTCGTGCGCGGGCAGCTTCGCGAAGCCGAGGCCGGGGTCGACGACGATCCGGTCGGCCCCCACGCCCGCGGCCATCGCCGCGTCGACGCGCCGGCACAGCTCCCGCCGCACGTCGGCCACGACGTCGCCGTAGGAGGCCTCCGCGTACATGTCGCGGCTCTCGCCCCGCCGGTGCATGAGCACCCAGGGGACGCCGGCGTCGGCGACCACGCGGGCCATGTCCGGGTCCGCGAGGCCCGCGCTCACGTCGTTGACCATCGCGGCGCCCGCCTCGAGGGCCGCCGTCGCCACCGCCGCGCGGGTCGTGTCGATGCTGACCGCGACCCCGTGCCGCGCGAGCGCGGCGACCACCGGCAGGACGCGGCGGCACTCCTCCCCGGCGTCCACGCGCCCGGCGCCGGGCCTGGTGGACTCGCCGCCCACGTCGACGTGGTCGGCGCCCGCGGCCGCCAGGGCCAGCCCGTGCGCGACGGCGGCCTCGGTGGTGGCGTGCCGGCCGCCGTCGGAGAAGGAGTCCGGCGTGACGTTGAGGACGCCCATGACGACGCAGCGGCCGGGCCGGGCGATCACGGCCGGACCTCCGGGTCCCGCGGCCCCGCGCGCAGGAGGCTGCGCGCCTCGCCGGCGGTGACGACGCTGCCGGTGACCAGGACGGCGGTGCCGGCGGCGCCGCCCGCGCGGCGCTGCGCCTCCCGGAGGGCCGCCGGCAGCTCCGGCTCGAGGGTGGTCCGCCCGGCGCCGAGGACGGCCGCGGCGCGCGCGGCGAGGGCGGCGGCCGGCATCCGGCGCGGGGACGTGGTCTCGGTGACCACCACCTCGTCCGCGGCGCCGCGCAGGGCCCGCAGCATGCCGTCGACGTCCTTGCCGTCCAGCGCGGCCAGCACGACGACGAGGCGCCGCACCGAGGGGAGCTCGCGGACGGCGGCGACCGTCGCCGCCGTGCCCGCCGGGTTGTGGGAGGCGTCCACCCACACCCGCGGGGAGGTGCGGACGGTCTCCAGCCGGCCCGGCGAGGTCAGGCCGGCGAGGGCGGCGCGGACGGTCCCGGCCGGCAGGGTGCGGCCCGCGCGGTGCAGGAACGCCTCGGCGGCGACGACCGCGGCGGCCGCGTTGCCGGCCTGGTGCGCGCCGAGCAGGGGCAGGTGCAGGCCGCGGTGGTCGCCGCCCTCACCGCGCAGGTCGAGCAGCTGGCCGTCCTCGCGGGGCACCCGGTGCAGCACCCGGGTGGCCCGGCGGGCGTCCAGCACCGTGGCGCCGACCGTGTGGGCGCGGGCGAGCAGGACCGCGCGCGCGTCCGGCGGCTGGTCGGCGAGCACGGCCACGGCGCCCGGCTTGACGATGCCCGCCTTCTCGCCGGCGATCGTCCGCACGTCGGGCCCGAGGTACTCGGTGTGGTCCAGGGAGACCGGCGTGACCACCGCGACGGTCCCGTCCGCCACGTTGGTCGCGTCCCAGGTGCCGCCCATGCCCACCTCGAGGACGACGGCGTCCAGGCCCGCGCCGGCGAACACCTCGAACGCCATGGCGGTGAGCACCTCGAAGAACGACAGCCGCCCGCAGCGGTCCTCGACGCGCGCGAGCACCGGCCGGAGGCGGGCGTGCACGGCGGCGAAGCCGTCCTCGTCGACGGGGACGCCGTCGACGACGATCCGCTCGCGCACCGACTCCAGGTGCGGGCTGGTGTAGCGCCCGACCCGCAGGCCGGCGCCGCGGAGCAGGTCGTCGACCGCCCGCGCGGTCGTCGTCTTGCCGTTGGTGCCGGTGACGTGGACGACCGGCACGGCCGACTGCGGCCGGCCGAGCGCGTCGGTGACCGCCCGGATGCGGTCCAGCGACGGCTCCAGCCGGCTCTCCGGCCACCGGGCGAGCAGGTCCCGCTCGACCTCGCGGGCCGCCGCGCCGAGCGAGGTCCCCGCGCTCACGGGCGGCCGCCCGTCGACGCGGCTCCCGCCGGCTCCGGGGCGGGGACGAGGTGCGCCGGGCGCCGGCCGCGCAGCGAGTTGAGCAGCGCGACCTCCTCGGCGGCGTGCAGGTCGGCGACGGTGAGCACCCGCTCGGTGAGCTCGCCCCGCTCCAGCAGCCGCGCCCGCTCGACGCCGGGCAGGCAGCCGGAGGAGGTCGGGGGGGTCCACCACCGGCCGCCGAGGCGCAGCGCCAGGGTGGCGGTGGTGGTCTCGGTGAGCTCGCCGCGCCGGTTGACCAGGACGACGTCGTCGGCCTCCGGGTGCCGCAGCGCCCGGGTCAGGTAGACGTCGCGGCGGGTGCTCTTGTGCTGCAGCCACGGGTCGTCCTCGTCGACGGGGTCGTCGCTCAGCGCGAGCCGCACGGCCCCGGCGGGCGGCGGCGGAGGGGGCCCCAGCTCGACGTCGAGCGTGCCGTCGCGGGACAGCAGGAGCCGGACCCGCGCCGGCGCGGTGCGCCCCTCCACCGCGCGGCGCAGGGCCGCGAGGGCCGCCGCGGCGTCGAAGCGGAACCCGGCCCAGCCGGCCGAGTCGGCCATCCGGGCGAGGTGCCGCCCGGCGTTGCGCAGCTCGCCGCCGGCGGTGAGGGCGAGCGTCTCGAGCAGCCGGTGCTCGGTGACGTCGTGCGTGAGGACGGCGGCCTTGGCGTGCAGCTCGGCCCGCTCGCGGGCGGGGTCGGAGTCCCAGGTGATGCCGCCGCCGGCGCCGTAGACGGCCCCGCCGGTGACGCGGTCGACGACGGCGGTGCGGATGGCCACGGAGAAGCGCGCCCGGACCGGGGCCGAGGGCGGGCCGACCAGGCCGACGGCGCCGCAGTACACGCCCCGCGGGGCCGGCTCCAGCTCCTCGATCAGCCGCATGGTGCGCCGCTTGGGCGCGCCGGTGACCGAGCCGCACGGGAACAGCGCGGTGAACAGGTCCAGCAGCGTGGTCCCGGCGGGCACCCGGGCGCTCACCTGCGAGGTCATCTGCCAGACGGTGGGGTAGCGCTCGAGGGCGAACAGCTCGTCGACCACCACGCTGCCGACCTCGGCCACCCGGCCCAGGTCGTTGCGGAGGAGGTCGACGATCATCAGGTTCTCGGCGCGCTCCTTGGCGCTGGCCCGCAGCGCGCGGCTGCGCTCGCCGTCCTCGGCGGTGGTGCGGCCGCGCGCGGCGGTGCCCTTCATCGGGCGGGTCCGGACGACGTCGCCGGTCCACTCGAGGAAGAGCTCCGGGCTCGCGCTGGCCACCACGTGCCGGCCGAGGTCGAGCAGGGCGTTGTGCGCGCCGCGCTGGGCGAGGGCCAGCCGGGCGTAGAGGGCCTCGGGATCGCCGGCGGCGGGGGAGCGCAGCCGGTCGGTCAGGTTGCACTGGTAGGTCTCACCGGCCGCGATGTGCTCGCGGACGACCGCGACGGCGCGCGCGTGCTCGGCGTCGGTCCGGTCGGGCCGCCACGCGGGGCCTGCGGGAGCGGCGTCGGCCGGGGGCCGCACCGGGTCGACCGGGGTGGGCTCGCCGCACAGGCCGAACCACACCAGCGGCGGCCCGCCGGGGTCGGCGGGGCGGCCCGGCAGCCGGGGGTCCAGGCCGGAGGCGGCCTCGTAGGCCACGTACCCGTAGGCCCAGCTGCCCGCCTGCGTGGCGTCGTGCACCTCCCGCAGCACGCCGGCGACCTCGTCGGGGGAGACCGCGGTGAGCACCCGCGACGGCGGCGGGAAGCGCAGCGCCTCCCCGGTGCGCAGGTCGTCGAACCGTGCCCAGGGCGCGGGCATCAGGCCGGGACCCCCTGCTGGACCCGCGCCGCGGTCAGGGTGTTGGCCAGCAGCATGGCGATGGTCATCGGCCCCACCCCGCCGGGCACCGGGGTGAGCGCGTCCGCGACCTCGGCCACCGCCGCGGACTCGACGTCGCCGCGCAGCCCGTCCGCGCCGCGGTGGATGCCCACGTCGACGACGACCGCGCCGGGCTTGACGGCGTCCGCGCCGACGAGGCCGGGGATGCCGGCCGCGACGACGAGCACGTCCGCGCGCCGGCACACCTCGGCGAGGTCGCGCGTGCGGGAGTGGCAGATCGTCACGGTGGCGTTGCGGGCCAGCAGCAGCTGCGCCATGGGCCGGCCCACCAGCACCGACCGGCCGACGACGACGGCCTCGGCGCCCGCGAGGGGGACCTCGTACTCGTCGAGCAGCGCCATGACCCCGGCCGGCGTGCACGGGCGCAGCCCCGGCCGGCCCTGGGCGAGCAGGCCGGCGTTGTCCGTCGTCAGCCCGTCGACGTCCTTCGCCGCGGGGATGCGGGCGACCAGGGCGTCGGCGTCGAGGTGGGCCGGCAGCGGCAGCTGGAGCAGGATGCCGGACACCGCCGGGTCGGCGGCCAGCTCGTCCACGAGCGCGGCCACGGTCTCCTGGTCGGCGTCGGCGGGCAGGTGGCGGTGCAGGTCCGCCATCCCCGCCTCGGCCGACAGCCGGCGCTTGTTGCGGACGTAGACCTCCGACGCGGGGTCGTCGCCGACCAGGACGGTCGCGAGGCCCGGGGCGGTGCCGCCCGCGGCGACCAGCTGCGCCACGCCGGCGGCGACCTCGCCGCGCACCCGGCGCGCCACGGCGGTCCCGTCGATCACCCGTGCGGTCACTGCGCTCCTCCCGGAGGGGCCGGCCGGGCGGTCGCGCCGGCCGGGGACGGCGTCGTGCGCCGTCGTGTGGCGGTGAGGTCAGGCGGTGGGGTCAGGCGAGGTCGGCCAGCACCCGCCGGCGCCACGCCTCGGTCGGCTCGAGGTCGTTGAAGGTGAACACGTGGAAGCCCTCGATGGCGTTGTCCGGCTTCCCGATGTGCGGGGCCAGCCCCTTGATGATCTTGTCCGGGCTGTAGCCGCCGGGGACGAAGAAGCGCCAGAGCAGGTTCTGCTGCTTCTTGAGGAACTTCGCCGACTCGCCGATGCCCAGCCCGCCGGAGACCCGGATCAGCTTCTGCCGGTGCACCGCGCCGGGGACGCCGACGTGCACGGGCAGGTCGATCCCGCGGCGCTTGAGCTCCCGCGCCCAGCGCAGGATGGCCGCCGGGTCGAAGACGATCTGGGTGACGATGTGCGTGGCCAGCGGCGCCTTGTCCACGAGCGCCTGGAACATGACGTCCTCCGACGCGCTCGGGTGGCCCTCGGGGTGCCCGCCGATGCCGATGTCGGTGAAGCCGTGGTCGAGCTCGTGCAGGGCGACGAGCAGGTCGTGGGCGTGCCGGAAGTCGGTGGGGTCCTCGGTCGGGTCACCCCCGACGACGAAGACGTCGGTGATGCCGGCCTCCCGGCAGCGGGCCACGACGTCGGCCAGGTGCGCGCGGTCGCGGACCTGGCGCGCCGACAGGTGGGGGGCCACCGAGTAGCCGTGCGCGGCGAGCGCGACGGCGAGGTCCACGGTCGCGTCCTGGCCCTTGGCGGGGGAGGCCGTCACCGTCAGCCGGACGTCCTCCGGGACGTGCGCGAGGACCGCCTCCTGCGTCTTCTTGAACGGGATCACCTCGTAGCCGAGGCCCTGGAAGGCGTGCCGCAGCGTGGCCCGCGTGGTCGTGTCCCGGACGGCCAGCGAGCGCTTCACGTGGTCTCTCCTCCGACGGTGGGGCCGAACCTGCCGTCGACCATCGTGACCTGCGCCACGCCGGGCCGGGCACGGTGCCATGACGGCACCTCGGGGGCCGGATCGGCAGCCCGGCATGGGTCAATCGTCGCGGTCGGCCGGCCCGGACGGGTGGCGCCGGGGCCTCACGGGGCCTCCCGGGGCCGCGGGCCGTTCCCGCCGCGGGCCGGCGTGTCAGCATTCCCGTGTGGTGAGCCACGTCACGGGCGACCCGGGACGCCCGGGCGGGGAGGAGGACGAGGTGCGACGAGGAGCTCCCGTCGCGGGCGCGGTCACCTCCGCCGAGGAGGTGGTGCGGCGCGCCCCCGACGGCCTGGCGGTGGTCGACGGGGAGGCCCGCTTCGTCGAGGCCAACCCCGCGGCGGTGCTGCTGTGCGGCCTCGACCCCGACGCCGTCGCCGGCGCCCCGTCCCCGTTCCCGGTGCCCGGCGACCCCGCCGCCGCCCGGCCCGGCGAGCTGACCGTGGCGTGGGAGCCGGCCCCCGGGCAGCGGCGGGAGTTCGCCTACGTGCTCGCCCCGGTGCCGGGGGAGGGGCGCTGGGTCGTCTCCTTCCGCGACGTGACGCTCAGCCGGCTGCGCGAGCGGCGGCTCGCGGCGATCGCGAAAGCCGCGTCGAGCGTGGCGTCCAAGCGCTCGCTGGTGGGCACCCTCGAGGCGCTCGCGCAGGAGGTGGCGCGCACCGACGCGCTCGCCGGCGTGCAGGTCCTCACCGTGAACTCCTCCGGCGACCGGCTGCACGTCATGGGCGCCGCGGGGTTCGGGCGGGCGCCGGACTTCTTCGACCGGCTCATGGAGTGCCACGCCCTGGGCGCCGAGCTCAAGATGCTCGAGGCGCTGCGCCGCCGGGAGCCGCTCGTGGTGCCCGACCGGTACGACCAGACGATGCGCGACCCGGCCTGGGCGCCCCTGCACGAGCTGCTGCGCCACCCGCGGTGGGACTGGTTCGTCAGCGTCCCGCTCCTGGCCCGCGGCGAGCCGGTGGGCATCCTCAACGCCTTCTACGCGCCGGGACAGGTCGTCGGCGACACCGAGCTGGAGTTCCTGCTGGCCATGGCCGAGCAGGCGGCCATGGCCGTCGACCACGCCGCGCAGCGGCAGCGGGAACGGGACGTCGCCCGCCGCGAGGAGCGCCAGAAGCTCGCCCGCGACCTGCACGACTCGGTCGTGCAGCAGGTGTTCTCGATGATGATGCAGGCCCGCTCGCTCGGGGTGCTCGTGGAGCGGGGGCTGCCGCCCACCCCCGACCGGGTGGCCCAGGTGGCCGACGACCTCAGCAGCAGCGCCGAGGCCGTGCTGGCCGACCTCCGCGGCATGGTCGTGGAGCTGCGGCCCGCCGCCACGACCGGGAACGGGCTGCACTCGGCGCTGCAGTCGCTCGTCGACACCACGACCGCCCGCACCGGGGTGGCCGTCACGCTCGGGGTGGACGACCCCGGCGACGAGCTGTCCGCGCAGGACGGCGACCTCCTGGAGGACGTCTACCGCGTCCTCGCCGAGGCGCTGCACAACAGCGTCAAGCACGCCGACGCCTCGGCGATCGCCGTCCGGCTGACCGTGGGCCCACGTGGCCGCCGGCGGCGGCTGGTCGCCGAGGTGACCGACGACGGGCGCGGGATGACCGACGCGGACGCCGCCGGGAGCGCCGCCGTCGCCCCCGCTGCCGGCGACTCGACGTCCAGCGGCTTCGGCATGACGGTGATGCGCGAGCGCGCGGCCCGCTGGGGCGGCGCCGTCCGGGTGCGCCGGCCCGCGGCGGGGGGCACGACCGTGCGGCTCACCCTGCCGCTGCGGACCTCGCTCCCCGCGTCGCCGGCCGCCGACCGTACGGTCGCCCCGTGACCGCGCCGCATCCCATCCGGGTCCTCGTCGTCGACGACCACGCCGTCGTGCGCCGCGGGGTGGTGGCCTACCTCGAGGCGCTCGAGGACGTCGAGGTCGCCGCCGAGGCGGGCGACGGGCAGGAGGCGCTCGACCGGCTGGCGCGCGCCGCGGCGCACGGCGAGCTGCCCGACGTCGTCCTCATGGACCTGCAGATGCCGGGCATGGACGGGGTGACCGCGACCGGCGAGGTGCTGCGCCGGTTCCCCGACCTCAAGGTCGTCATCCTGACCAGCTTCGGGGAGACCGAGCGCGTGCACGCGGCGCTGGAGAGCGGGGCCTCGGGCTACCTGCTCAAGGACGCCGGGCCGGCCGAGGTCGACGCCGCCCTGCGCGCGGCCGTCCGCGACGAGGTGTTCCTCGACGCGGCGGTGACCCGCCGGCTCACCCAGGAGATGCGGGCCCCGCGCAGCGGCCTCGGCGCCCTCACCTCGCGGGAGAAGGAGGTGCTGGTGCTGGTGGCCGAGGGCCGGTCCAACAAGGACATCGCCCGCCACCTGGTCATCAGCGAGCGGACCGCCCGCACGCACGTCAGCCACCTGCTGACCAAGATGGGCCTGACCTCCCGGACGCAGGCCGCCCTCCTCGCGGTCAAGGAGGGCCTCGTCCAGCCCCGGTGAGACCCGCCCCGGCAGGAGGAGGACCGGGACGGATGACGTAGCGGGCCCCCGCCGCGGCGGTGGCGCGGCCGTGACATCGGACGGATCCGTCCCCGGGCCGGTCTGCCTAGCGTGGTGGGCCGCGGGGACGCAGCCCCCGGACGACCTCGACGAGGAGGGGGAGCGTGGCCACGTTCGTGCTCGTCCACGGGGCCTGGCACGGTGGCTGGTGCTGGGACCGGGTGGCCCGCCCGCTGCGCGCGGCCGGCCACGAGGTGCACGCCCCCACGCTGACCGGGCTGTCGGAGCGGGCGCACCTGCTCTCGCCGCTGGTGGGCCTGGAGACGCACGTCGAGGACGTCGTCCGGCTGATCGACGTGCTCGGCCTCTCCGACGTCGTCCTGGTCGGGCACAGCTACGCCGGCCAGGTGGTGACCGCCGTCGCCGACCGCCGGCCGGGCGCGGTCGCGCGCCGGGTGCACCTCGACGCCTTCGTGGGCGCCGACGGCGAGGCCGCCCGCGACCTGCTGCCCGAGACCGTGGAGCACCACTGGGCGCAGTCGGCCGCCGAGCAGGGCTTCGGCTGGCTGGTGCCGGTGCGGAGGCTCTCGGTGCTCGGCGTGACCGAGCAGGCCGACGTCGACTGGCTCACCCCGCGGCTCACCCCGCACCCGTGGAAGACCTACACCGACCCGCTCCGGCTGACCGGCGCGGTCGACGCCGTGCCCGCGGCCTTCGTCGAGTGCACCGACTGGATGCGCGTCTTCGCCGCCCAGGCCGACCGCGCCCGCGCGCTCGGGTGGCCGGTGCACGAGATCGCCACCGGCCACGAGGCGATGGTGACCGCGCCCGGCGAGCTGGCCGCGGTGCTGATCGAGATCGCCGGCACCGTGCCGGGCGGCAGCGGAGGAGGCTGACGTGGAGTTCCTGGTCCGGTCGGAGAACCGGCTGCCGGCCGACACCCCGGCGGAACGGCGGGAGGAGCTGCGGGCGGGCGAGCGCGCCCGCGCGATGGAGCTGCGCGCCGCCGGGGTGCTCAAGCGGCTGTGGCGGGTGCCCGGGCGCAACGCGACGATCGGCCTCTACGAGGCCGAGGACCCGGCGGCCCTGCACGACGCGCTCATGTCGCTGCCGATGGCCCCGTGGCTCGACGTCTCCGTCGAGGCGCTGGCCACCCACCCGCAGGAGCGGACGTGACGCGCACACCGGTACGGGAGAGAGGAACCACGGCCATGAGCACCTCCGCCGGCCCCGGACGCCGGGACCTGCCGGGGACCCCCGTGTTCGACGGCGACAGCAGCCGCCGCGGGCTGCGCATGAACAAGCTGTTCATGAGCCTGCGCCACGCCGACGCGCGGGAGCGCTTCGCCGCCGACGAGGCCGCCTACTGCCGGGAGTTCGGCCTGAGCGCCGACCAGGAGCGGGCCGTCCTCCAGCGCGACTGGCAGGCGATGATCGACCTCGGCGGCAGCATCTTCTACGTCTACAAGCTGGCGATGATCGACGGCCGGTCGATGCAGTACCTCGGCGGCGTGTTCACCGGCATGGGCGAGGAGGACTTCCTCGCCGCGATGCGCGCGGGGGGCCGCCGCGATGGCTGAGGTGATCTGGGGCCTCGCGACCTCGCACGTGCCCTCGATCGGGGCCGCGATGGACCGCGGGAAGACCGACGACCCGAACTGGAAGGCGCTCTTCGACGGGTACGCCCCGGCCCGCGCCTGGCTGGCCGAGCACCGGCCCGACGTCGCGATCGTCGTCTACAACGACCACGCCAACGGCATCGACCTCGACTTCGTGCCGACGTTCGGGCTGGGCACCGCCGGGCGCTACGAGGTCGCCGACGAGGGCTTCGGCCGGCGCCCGGTCCCCGACGTCGTCGGGCACCCCGAGCTGTCCCTGCACCTCGTGGAGAGCCTGGTCGACGAGGAGTTCGACCTCACCGTCTTCCAGGAGCTCCAGGTCGACCACGGCTTCACCGTGCCGCTGTCGGTGTGGACGCCGGACCCGGGCGAGGCCTGGCCGTGCCCGGTGGTCCCGCTGCTGGTCAACGTCATCCAGTACCCGCAGCCGACGGCGGCGCGCTGCTACGCGCTGGGGCAGGCGCTCGGGCGGGCGATCCGCAGCTACCCCGAGGACCTCACCGTCGGCGTCCTCGGCACCGGCGGCATGTCGCACCAGCTGGCCGGCGCCCGGGCGGGCTTCATCAACCCGGACTTCGACCACATGTGGATGGAGGCGATCCAGACCGACCCCGCGCGCCTGGCCGCCATGTCCCGCGAGGAGCTGATCCGGCAGGCCGGCTCCGAGGGCATCGAGCTGATCATGTGGCTGGTCATGCGCGGGGCGATGGACGAGCGCATCACCAAGGTCCACTCGGACTACTTCGTGCCCGCCTCCAACACCGCCGCCGGCCTCGCGCTGTTCGAGAACCGGGCGCCGCAGCTCACCTGACGGAGGGCCCCCGTCCTCCCCACCGCTCGCGAGCTCGCGGTGGGCCCCTGGACGGGGGCCGTCCGTCATGTCCCGGTCAGCGGGACCGGTAGGTGTCCCGCGCGTCGTACGGGCACGGGGCGACCGTCGCCCGGATCTCGACCTGCACGTGCTCCTCCACCGCGGGCTTCGCCGACACCGGCTGCTCGCCCCACACGACGACGACCTCGGTGCCGGGCTCCGCGAGGGCGGTGTCGACCGTGGCCAGGGAGACCATCTCGCGCTCGTTGGCGAGGTAGCCGCAGTCCAGCGAGATGCCGACCTGCCGCCCGTCCCGGAGCACGACGTCCTGGTGGTGGGTGGCGTAGCGGGCCTTGGGCATCTCGATGTACTTGGCGCCCGGCCCCGGCCGGAGGAGCGAGCCGATCGCCGCGGTGACGTCCTCGGCGTTCCAGACCAGGGTCACCTTGGTGCGCGGCGGGGCCGTCTGCGCGAGGCGCTCCAGGGCCTCGCGGCCGACGAAGTCGTGGTCGAACCGCACCGTCTTGCCGTAGCCGATGTCGTAGGGCGTCAGGTAGTGGTCGGCGATGTCCGCGGAGCGCAGGCTGCCGCCGAGGGAGCCCACCCTCGCGAGGGGGAGCCACTCGCGGTACTCCCGCATCAGCGGGTGGTCGGAGAACAGCGCGGGCAGCGGGGCGGGGACCCATCCCGACCCCAGGTTGGCGGTCGAGTAGGCCCTCGACCCGACCCGGACGAGCCCGTGGTCCTCCCCGGCGCGCAGCAGGGCGTCGAGGACGGCCTCGCCGTCCTCCCAGGGGCCGAAGAGCTCGAACCCCGGCTGGCCCGCCATGCCGTGCCGCAGGGCGTGCACGCGACGGCCGGCGATGGAGAACTCGGTCATGGAGAAGAACCGCACCTCCGGCACCGCGGTGCCGAGGACCGTCTCCATCAGCGCGGGCGCGGTCGGGCCCTGGAGCTCGTACCGGTAGAACCGCGGCGGGCCGGACCTGCGCACGACGGAGTTGTCGTCGCGCTCGACCTCCGCGTCGTAGCCGCCGCGCTCCAGGTGGAACGTGACCCAGTCGATGACCATCGGGTGGCCCACGAGGTCGAACAGCTCCTCCTCGAGGTGGAAGAGGATGGCGTCGCCGATGAGGTGGCCGTCGGGGTCGCAGGCGACGAACTGCTTGGCCCGGCCCACCCCGAAGCCCGTGAACGTGTTGACGGCCAGGTCGCTGAGCAGGCGCAGCGCGTCGGGTCCCTCGATGAACAGGTCGGTCATGTGGTGCGACTGGTCGAGCAGGGCGCACGTCTCCAGCCAGGACCGCTGCTCGGACCGCCAGTTGGTGAACTCGGGCCGGACCGGGAAGGTGCTCGGCGGGAAGGCCAGGTCGCGCAGCAGCTCGACCGGGCCGTCGGCGCGGGCGAGCGCCGCGGCCAGACTCTCGGTGGACATGACGGGGAGCCTCTCGTCGCGGGGCGGCAGGAGGACCTCCTGCCAGGGGACCGCCGCGGGGCCCGCCGGGCCGTCCTGCGTGCGGCGTGCCCCCACGCTAGGGAGCGCGACTGTGCGGCGGATCACCCCGATGACCTCGCGCGACGTCCGTCCGGGCGCGGTCGCGGCGCGACATGTGACGTAGGCGTCAGCTGGGCCGCCGGGGTCCGGACACGGC
This sequence comes from Geodermatophilus sp. SYSU D01119, assembly GCF_054049975.1. NCBI lineage: Bacteria > Bacillati > Actinomycetota > Actinomycetes > Geodermatophilales > Geodermatophilaceae > Geodermatophilus > Geodermatophilus sp. SYSU D01119. The sequence goes on from NZ_JBJGYL010000019.1 coordinate 74,643, forward strand.
CGTGGCCGGGCGACGACGGCGTCGTCACCCGGCCACGGCCGGCGTGCTGGGGGGACCGGTCAGGCGCGCCCGGTGGTGCGCCAGCCGCCCTGGTAGGTCTCCCGCGCCATCTTCGCGTAGGGGACCGGGCTGACGATGGCGCGGACCTCGAACTGCTCGTGCGGCTCGACGGTGGTCTTGCGGCTGCCGCCGTCGGGCTCGCCCCACACCACGCGCACCTCGGCGCCGTGCGGGACGTCGGGGCTGACGGTCGCCAGCGACAGCCCCTTCTTCTCGTTGGCCGAGATGCCGGTGAACATCGAGACCCCGAGCACGGTGCCGTCGGCGTCGAGCACCGAGTCGAAGTTCGACGACCCGTAGTTGGCGTTGGGCAGGTCGAAGAACTGGTACCGGGCGTCCTCCACCTGGTTGGCGAGGAGCTTGGCCAGGTCCTCGGAGTTCCACTCCAGGGTGACCTTGCGGCGCTGGCTGTCCTTGTCCAGGGCCTCGAGGGCGTCCCGGCCGACGAAGTCGTGGTCGAACTTGACGAAGGAGCCGTACCCCAGCTCCCACGGGTTGGTGTAGTAGTCCTCGATGTCGCTCGACACGAAGCTGCCGGCGATGGCGTTGGTGGCCTCGTAGCTGTCGGCGCCGAGCCACTCGCGGTAGGGGCGCAGCTCCTCGCCGGTGTAGATCGCCGGCAGCGGGGAGGGGATCCAGCCCGACTCGAGGGTGTTGGTGGAGTAGGCGCGCGAGCCGACGGGCTCCATGCCGAACTCGCGGCCGGCCTCGAGGATGGCCTCGCGGACCCGGTCGTAGCTCTCGTAGGGGCCCCAGATCTCCAGGCCCGGCGCGCCGGCCATGCCGTGCCGCAGCGTGCGCACCGTCTCGCCGGCGATCGTCATGGTGCTCATGCGGAAGAACTTCAGCTGCTCGACCGTGCCGCCGTTGAGCTTCTCGATGATCGGCCAGGCGTTGGGGCCCTGGATCTGGAAGCGCCACAGGTCGCGGGTGACGGCCTTGCCGTAGGGGCGCGACGGCGACCGCGGGTCGTTGCGGATCTCCACGTCGTAGCCGCCGGTCTCGCCCCTGAACTGCAGCCAGTTGGCGCCGGGCGCGCGGCCGACGTAGACGAACTCCTCCTCGGCGAGGTGGAAGAGGATGCCGTCGCCGATGACGTTGCCGGCCGGGGTGACGGGCACGAACTGCTTGGCCATGTCGACCGGGAAGTTGGCGACGCTGTTGATGCCGGTGTCGGAGATCAGCTTGATCGCGTCCGGGCCGCGCATGAACAGGTTGAACATGTGGTGCGACTGGTCGAAGAGCACGGCGGTCTCCTGCCACGCCTTCTGCTCCCGCCGCCAGTTGGTGAACTCGGAGGGGACGACCGGGTAGATGTAGGCGCCCAGCTGGGAGTTGCGCAGCAGGCCCACGGTGTCGCCGCTCTGGTCCAGGAGCTCCTGGAGGTTCTTCGCAGTCATCTCGGTCCGTTCTCGTCGGTTGTTCCTGCCGCGGGCCGGCGCGGGCCGGGCCGTGCCCGGTGTCGCCGCGAGCGCCCCTGGACGCGCGGGACCCCGGGTCCCGGCACCGTCGCCGCTCGAGCCTAGGACGGCGGTGTGGCCCAGCACACAGTCATCCGTCACCCGGCCGCGGCCGATCCGGCCGGCCCGGCGTGCGTCGGATGGCCGGGGGCGCGCGTCATTTGACGTAGGCGCCCGCGCGCCGGGGATCCCGGCCGGACGGGGGTGGGGCCGGTGGGTGAGGCTGTCGCGGGTCCGGACCGCGGAGGGAGCAGCCTGTGACGCGTCGGCCGCTCGGGCGCGGGAGCCCGCCCGGGGCACCCGCCGGCCCCGACCGGACGTCCTGGGCCGCGGTGGCGGCCCTGCTCGGGGCCGGTGTCGTCGCCGCCGCGCAGATCGGCGGCGCGGCGGCCGCGCTCCCGGTGCTCACGGACGCGTTCGGGCTCGGGTCGGCCACCGCGGCGTGGTACCTCTCGACGGTCAGCGCCCTCGGGGCCGCGGGCGGGGCGCTGCTCGGGTGGCTGGGGCAGGGCCTGGGCTTCGGCCGGCAGGTCCGGCTGGGCCTCGCGGCCATCGTCGCGGCCGACCTCGGGGGCGCGCTGGCCGACTCCCTGACCGGCCTGATGGTGGCGCGGGTGGGGGAGGGCCTCGGGCTGGTCCTGGTCATCCTGGCGGGGCCGCCGCTGCTCGCGGAGGTGTCCGCGCCCCGGCAGCGGCGCCTCGTGGCCGGCACCTGGGGCGCGTACATGCCCGTCGGGTCGGGCCTGGCCGCCCTGCTCGTGCCGGTCGCGATCGGGCTGGTCGGCTGGCGGGGCGCGTCCGTCGCCGACGCGTGCGTGGCCGCGGTCGCGCTCGCGGTCGTCGCGCGCTGGGTGCCGGCGGTCGGCGACCGCCGGCCGACCTCGCCCGCGGGGCTGCTCGGTGCCCTCCGCTCGCGGTCCGTGGTGCTCATCGCGGCGGTCTTCGCGCTCTACGCCGCCCAGTACCTGGCCGTGGTCGGGCTCTTCCCGGCCGCGCTGGTCGCGGACGCGGGCCTGTCGGTCGCCGACGCCGGGCGGGTGGGCGCCCTCGTCTTCCTGGTGAACGCGCCGGCCAACCTCCTGGGCGCCTACCTGCTGCACCGGGGCGTGCCCCTGCGGTGGGTGGTCGCCGGCGGGTGCGCCGGCATGGCGGTCGCGGTCTGGGGGGTGCTCGACCCGTCGCTGCCGGTGGGGCTGCGGATCGCCTCGGCGGTCGCCTTCTCCGGCGTGTCGGGGGTCGTGCCGGCCGCGCTGTTCGCCGGGCTGGCGGCCGTGTCGGGGGGCACCCGGTCGGCCGGCGCCGCCGTCGGCCTGGTGACGCAGGGCTCCGGGGTGGGGCAGCTGCTGGGCCCGCCGCTGGTGGTCGCGGTGGGCGCGGGGCTCGGCTCCGGGGCACCGCAGGCGGCGGTGCTCGTGGGCGTGTCCGGCCTGGTCGCGACCGGCGCGTTCCTGCTGCCGCGGGGCGCCCGGGCCGGCTGAGCACGGCCCCGGCGGGGCCCCGGCGTCCGGGACGGGGGGTCACCGCCGGCCGACCGCGACCGTGGACACGACCTTCAGATCAGATCGTTGACAATCCCCCGAGCCCGTCCGTACGTTGCGGCGCACGCACCGGAGCAACACCCAATGGCGGGAGATGCGGGTATGGCGGGTGGGCTGACGCTGCAGGACGTGAGCCTGCAGTTCGGCGGTGTCAAGGTGCTGCAGGACGTGGGCTTCGCCGTCGAGCCGGGCCAGATCCTCGGGCTCGTCGGACCCAACGGCGCGGGCAAGACGTCGCTGTTCAACTGCATCAGCGGGCACTACCGGCCGACGTCGGGCAGGGTGCTGATCGACGGCGCGGAGGTGCAGGGCGCGCGCCCGGCGACGCTGGCCAAGCACGGTCTGGCCCGCACGTTCCAGCACCCCGCGCTGCAGCTGCGGGCCTCGGTGCTGGAGAACGTGCTGCTGGGCGCGCACACGCGGCTGCCGGGTGGGGCGCTGGAGTGGGCGGTCCGCACCCCGCGCACCCGGCGGGCCGAGCGGGAACTGCGCGAGGAGGCGCTGGCGCTCCTCGAGCGCAACGGCCTCGGCTGGGCTGCGCACCTGCCGGCCGACGAGCTGTCGCACGGCCTGCACAAGGGCGTGGAGCTGTGCCGGGCGCTGCTCATGAAGCCGAGCCTGCTGCTCCTCGACGAGCCGGCCGCCGGGCTCTCGCACGGCGAGGTCGAGCAGCTCATCACCACGGTCCGGCGGCTGCGCACCGACGACGACATCACCGTCGTGGTCGTCGAGCACCACATGGGCCTCATCGCCGCGCTCACCGACCGCGTCGTCGTCCTCGACCACGGCGCGAAGCTCATGGAGGGCACCGCCGCCGAGGCGCAGTCCGACCCCCGCGTGATCGAGGCCTACATCGGGAAGGACGCCGCCGCCGATGACGCTGCTTGAGCTCGAGGGGGTCACCGCGTCCTACGGCCCCGTGCAGGTGCTGGAGGACGTGACGCTGGCCGTCCCCGACGGCGGGGCCGTGGGCATCCTCGGCGCCAACGGCGCCGGCAAGACGACCACGCTGCGCGCCATCAGCGGCACCGTGCGGACCGGCGGGCGGATCGTCTTCGACGGCCGCGACATCCGCGGCCTGCGGCCCGACCAGGTGGCCGCCCTCGGCATCGCGCACGTGCCGGAGGGCCGCGGCACGCTCGGCGACCTGACCGTCCGGGAGAACCTGCGGGTGGGCGCCTACCTCCGCAAGGACGCGAAGGGCGTCGAGCGCGACATCGACTACTGCCTCGACCTGTTCCCGAACCTGCAGGACCGGATCCGGTCCAACGCCTCGGCCCTGTCCGGCGGCGAGCAGCAGATGCTGGCCGTCGGCCGGGCGATCATGTCCAAGCCGCGGCTGATGCTGCTCGACGAGGCGTCCCTGGGTCTCGCGCCCAGCACCGCGAAGACCGTCTACGACGCGATCCGGCGCCTGCGGGTGGAGTCCGGCATCGCGATGCTCGTGGTCGAGCAGAACGCCAACCTCGCCTTCACCCTCGTCGACACCGCCGCGGTGCTCGAGACCGGCAGGACCGTGCTCACGGGCACGTCCGCCGAGCTCAAGGGCATGGACGAGATCCGTCGCGCCTACCTGGGAGGCTGACATGGAGAAGTTCGTCCAGCTCGTCGTCGACGGCCTGTCGACCGGCTCGGTCTACGCCGCGCTCGCCCTGGCCATCGTGCTCGTCCACTCCGCGACCGGCCTGATCAACTTCGCGCAGGGCGGCCTGGCCGTCCTGGCCGCCTACGTGGCCTGGGTGCTCACCAACCAGGGGCTCCCGGTGGTCCTCGCGATCATCGCGTCGATCCTGGTCTCGTTCGTGCTGGGCGCGGTGGTGGAGCGCTACCTCGTCCGGCGCTTCGAACGCGGGGACCCCGACACCGCCGTGGTCGTCACGATCGGCCTGCTGACCCTGATCACCGGCGTCGCCGGCTGGATCTGGGGCTACAACAACCAGCAGTTCCCCTCGCTGTTCCCCCTCGACACGGTGTCGGTCCTGGGCGTCTCGGTCAGCGTCCGCTCGCTCGGGACCACCGCGGTGATCGTCGTGGCGATGGTGCTGCTGCAGGTGCTCTTCGTCCGCACGAAGATCGGCCTCGCGCTGCGGGCGGTCGCGATCAACCCGCAGTCGGCGGCGTTCAGCGGACTCCCGGTCGGCCGGCTGCTCATGATCGGCTGGGGGCTGGCGGCCGCGCTCGGCGCCGTCGCCGGCGCCCTCGTGGCACCCCAGCTCACCCTGACCCCGGGCATGCTCGACAACGCCCTGGTCTACGCGCTGGCCGCCGTCATCCTGGGCGGTCTCACCAGCCCGGTCGGCGTCGTCGTCGCGGCGTGGATCATCGGGGTCCTCGAGAACCTGGCCGCGGTCTACGTCGGCTTCATCGGCTTCGACCTCAAGGTCGCCGTGCCCTTCATCCTCATCTTCGTCGTCCTCCTCGTCCGACCCCAGGGCCTGTTCGGCCGGAAGACCGTGGTGCGTGTGTGATGGCCCGAGTCCTGGACACCCCGACCCCCTCCTCGCCGCGCCCGCCGGCGCGGTCCCTCCGGCAGACGCCGTGGGTGCGCTGGGGAGCCCCGCTGCTGCTCGTCGCCGCGCTCGCCGTGCTGCCCCTGGTGGGCACGGAGTCGTTCAACGACACCCTCGCGCGCATCGGCGTCTTCGCCGTGGCCGTGCTCGGGCTCAACGTCGTCATGGGCTACACCGGGCAGGTCTCGCTCGGGCAGATCTTCTTCCTCGGCCTCGGTGCCTACGTCACCGCCTACGGCGTCTCGCAGGGCTGGAACGTCGTCCTGGTCTTCGTGCTCGCCTGCCTGCTCCCGGCGGCGGCCGGCCTGCTCGTGGCCCTGGCCGCCGCCCGCCTGGGCGGCCTCGCCATCGCGATGGTCACGATCGCCCTGCCCATCGTCGGCGTGCCCCTGGCCAAGCGGCTCAGCGAGTTCACCGGCGGCTCGCAGGGCCTGTCCGCACGCTTCACCGACGCGCCCGAGGGCAGCGGCCTCTACGACGACCAGTTCCAGCTGTACCTGGTGCTCGGCATCGGCGGCGTGGTGTTCCTGCTGACCGCCCTCCTCGTGCGCGGCAAGTACGGCCGGGCGTTCGCCATCGTCAAGGACAACGAGAACGTGGCGTCGTCCATGGGGATCTCGCCGTACCGGTACAAGGTGCTGGCCTTCACGATCGCGTCGCTCATCGGCGGGGTCAGCGGCTTCCTCTACATGGTCGTCGTCCAGTACACGTCGCCGGAGACCATGAGCTTCGGGCACTCGATCGAGCTGCTCGTCGCGATGGTCATCGGCGGTGCGGGCAGCATCGTCGGGTCGCTGCTCGGCGGCGTCTTCTACGTCGTCGTCCCGGACCTCACCAACGCCGTCGACGCCAGCCTCACGGCACTCCTGCAGGGCGCGCTCCTGCTGTTCGTGCTGTTCGTGCTCCCCGGCGGTCTCGTGTCGCTGCCCCGTGCGCTCGCACGCCGGCTGCGGCGCTCTCCCGCCGGCCGCGGCCCCGCCGCGCCACCGACCCCTCCGTCGTCGACCTCCGGGTCGGCCACCGCGGCGGAGCGACCCCAGACAGAGAGGCAAGGGCACGCATGAACGGACACGTCCGGTCGCGGAGGGCGCTCGGCATCGCCGCGGCGTCGGCGCTCGCGGTCACGCTCAGCGCCTGTGGCGGTGCCACCGACGCCGGTCGCGGTGGCGACACCGCCGAGGGGGCGCCCAGCCCGGGCATCACCGACGACACGGTGACGCTCGGCATCACCACCCCGCTCAGCGGCGCCACCGCGGGACCGGGCACCTGCACGGTCGCCGGCATCACCGCCTACTTCGGCATGCGCAACGCCGAGGGCGGGATCGAGTTCGGTGACGGGCAGACCCGCACGGTCGAGATCGAGGCGCTCGACGACACCTACGACCCGCAGCAGGCGGCGGCGAACTACGACCAGCTCAAGGACGAGGTCTTCGCGATGACCGCGGGGCTGGGCACGCCGACCAACCGGGCCTGGCGGGAGGCCGCGATCGCCGACGAGGTGCCGCAGGCGCTGATCATGACCGGTGACCCGATCTTCAGCGACACCGAGCAGAGCCCCTGGCAGCTCGGCTTCGTGCCGATCTACCAGAACGAGGGCGAGGCGTTCGGCGAGCTGCTGGCCTCCTCCGGGCAGCAGCACCGGGTCGCGATCCTGTCCCAGAACGACGACTTCGGCGAGGGCTACGTCGAGGGCTTCAAGTCCGCCGTCGAGGGCGCGGACAACATCGAGATCGTCCAGGAGCTCACCTACGAGGCGACCGACACGTCGGTCGACGCGCAGATCACCGAGCTGGCCAACAGCGACGCCGACGTCTTCTTCAACGCCATGTCGGTGACCCCGCTGGTCATCTCCTCCCTGCAGAAGGCCCAGCAGCTGGGGTGGACGCCGAGCTGGTTCCTGCCGTCGAACACCTCCAGCCCCACGGCGATCCTGGAGCCCGGCGGTGGCGGTGCCTTCCCCGGCATCTACTCGGTGTCCTTCGCCAAGGCGCCGGCCAGCCCGGCCTTCGCCGAGGACGAGGACGTGCAGACCTACCTGGCCGCCCTCCCGCAGTACGGCAACTACCCGGAGCCGCCGGCGTTCCCGCACTGCCAGTGGAGCTGGATGGTCGGCGCCACCCTGGAGCAGGCCTTCACGCAGATGGAGGAGCCGACCCGCGACAGCTTCATGGAGGCGCTGCGCTCGATCGAGGGCTACCAGGCGCCGCTGATGCTGCCGGGCACGTCGGTGAGCACCGGCGAGGCCGGCCAGCCGGCGGTGTCGAGCGTCGTCGTGCAGAAGTACAACGGCCGGGGCTACGACACCGTCGAGTCCTTCGGCTGAGCCGGGCGTGAGCGGCGGGGGCGGTCCGGGGCGACCCGGGCCGCCCCCGCGCGCGTCCGGGGGCCGGCGGCACCCCTCCGGGGGATCCGGGCGCCCCGGGCCCGGGCGCCGCTCGACCGGCCGCGGCAGCGCTGCCTACGGTGGCCGGGTGCCCCAGGGGAGTGGTGAGGGAGCCCGCCTGCTGACCGGCGTGCAGGCCCGGCGCACCGCCGAGCGGCGGCTGCGCGAGGAGATCACCCGCGGGGTCGTCGTCCCCGGTCAGCGGCTGGTCGAGCCGGAGCTCGGGGAGCGCTACGGCGTCACCCGCAACAGCGCCCGGCTGGCCCTGGACGCGCTGATCGCCGAGGGCCTGGTGGAGCGCATCCCCAACCGCGGGGCGCGGGTCCGGGTGATGTCCGGCGCCGAGACGGTCGCCGTCCTGGAGTGCCGTCAGGTCCTCGACGGGCTGCTCGCGGCGAAGGCCGCCGAGCACGCCACCGACGCCCAGGTGGAGCGGCTGCGCGCGACGCTCGAGCGGCTGAGGCGGGCCGTCGCCGACCACGAGCTGCTCGAGTGCTGGGAACTGGTCCAGGAGCACCACCGGCTGGTCGCGGAGGCCGCCCGCCAGCCCCTCGCCTCCTCGCTCGTCGCCCGCCTGCAGGGGCGCGTGGCGCGCTCGCAGTTCCAGCTCCTGCTGCGCCCCGGGCGGGCGCAGCAGGCGCTCGCGGAGCTGGCGGACGTCGTCGACGCCGTCGCCGGCGCCCAGCCGGAGGACGCCGACCGGGCCGCGCGGGCGCACGTGCAGAGCGGCATCGACGCCCTCGCCGCGGAGCCCGCGGAGGGGTAGCCGGGCGTCGCACCGGATCGCTCACAGGATCGTTGGCAATCCTGCGGCCGTGGGCTACCGTGCCGCCATGGTGTCCGGCGCACAGGAGACGGCCGAGCGCGCCCTGCGCCTCGCCATCTCGCGCGGTGACATGCCCCCCGGCTACCGGCTGGTGGAGGCCGAGCTCGTGTCGCGCACCGGCGTCAGCCGCGGCGCCGTCCGGCTGGCCATCGACGCGCTCGTCGCCGAGGGGCTGGTCGAGCGGATCCCCAACCGCGGGGCGCGCGTGCGGGTGGTGAGCACCGAGGAGGCCGTCGCGATCACCGAGGTCCGGCTGCCCCTGGAGGCCCTGCTCGCGCGCAAGGCCGCCGAGCGGGTCACCGACGCGGAGGCCGAGCGGCTGCGCGCCCACCTCGCGACGATGACCGACGCCGTCGACTCCGGTGACGTGCGGAAGTACTCCGAGCTGATCCAGCAGCTCTACGGCATGGTCGGCGAGGTCGCCCGGCACCCGATCGCCGCCGACCTGGTCGGCCGCCTGCAGGCCCAGCTCGTCCGTCACCAGTTCCGCCTGTCGCTGCGCCCCGGCCGGCCCCGCGTCAGCCTCGCCGGCTTCACCGAGCTCGTGGACGCCGTCACCGCGCGCGACCCGGCACGCGCCGAGGCCGCGGCGGCCACCCACCTGCGCGGGGTGATCGCGGCGCTCTCCGAACCGACCCCCGACCCGGGAGGACCCGCATGAGGACCGTCGTCGTCACCGACCCGCCGCGCGCCGACGTCGCCGACGCCGAGACGCTGGGCGGCCACGGGGTCGCCACCGTGCACGAGGCGCTGGGGCGGGTCGGCTACCTCGGCCCCCAGTTCCGCCCGGCGTGGGCCGGAGCGCGCATCGGCGGCACCGCGGTCACGGTGCTGTGCTGGCCCGGGGACAACCTGATGATCCACGTCGCCGTCGAGCAGTGCCGGCCCGGCGACGTGCTCGTCGTCGCCACCACCTCGCCGTCCAGCGACGGGCTGTTCGGCGAGCTGTTCGCCACCGCGCTCGCGCACCGCGGGGTCCGCGGGGTCGTGCTCGGCAGCGGGGTGCGCGACGTCGCCGAGCTGCGCGAGATGGGCTTCCCCGCCTGGTCGACGGCGGTCAGCGCGCAGGGGTCGGTGAAGGCCACCCCCGGCGCGGTCAACGTGCCGGTCGTCCTGGGCGGCCAGCGGATCTGCCCCGGCGACGTGGTGGTCGCCGACGACGACGGCGTGATGGTGGTGCCGCGCGCCGACGTGCCGCGCGCGCTCACCGCCTCCCGGGCGCGCACCGAGAAGGAGGCGGCCACCCGCGAGGCCTTCCTCCGGGGCGAGCTCGGACTCGACCGCTACGGCCTGCGGGACAAGCTGCCCGCCTTCGGCATCGAGTACGTGAGCTCCGCCGACGAGCACGCCCGGGAGGAGGCGGGGGAGCGGTGAGCTACGACGACACCGGCGTCCGCACCACGATGATGCGGTCCGGCACCTCCCGCGGCCTCTACCTCGAGGCCCGCGACCTGCCCGCCGACGCGGCGCAGCGCGACGACCTGCTGCTGCGGCTCATGGGCACCCCCGACCCCCGGCAGATCGACGGCCTCGGCGGGGCGACCACCCTGACCAGCAAGGTCGCCGTCGTGTCGCCGTCGGAGGACCCGGAGGTCGACGTCGACTACCTCTTCCTGCAGCTCGGCGTCGACGAGGCCACCGTCAGCGACCGGCAGAACTGCGGCAACATCCTGGCCGGCGTCGGGCCGTTCGCCGTCGAGCGCGGGCTGGTGCCCGCCCCGGGCGAGGAGACCAGCGTGCGGATCCGGATGGTCAACTCCGGCAGCGTCGCCGTCGCCACCTTCCCGACGCCCGGCGGGCGGGTCGAGTACCGGGGCGACGTCGAGATCGCCGGCGTGCCCGGGCGGGCCGCCGGGATCGTCCTCGACTTCGCCGACACGGAGGGCTCGGCCACCGGCGCGCTGCTGCCGACCGGGCAGGTCCGCGACACCGTCGAGGGCATCGAGGTCACCTGCGTCGACAACGGCATGCCGGTGGTCCTGGCGCTGGCGTCGTCGTTCGGGCTGACCGGGTACGAGACGCACGGGGAGCTCGCGGCCGACGCCGCGCTGCTCGCCCGGGTGGACGCCTTCCGCCGCGAGGCCGCCGACCTCATGGGCATGGGCGACGTGTCGCAGGCGTCGGTGCCCAAGACGGTGCTGCTCGCCCCGCCGCGCGACGGCGGTCAGGTGAGCACCCGCTCGTTCATCCCCGTGCAGCCGCACACCTCGATCGGCGTCCTCGGCGCGGTCAGCGTCGTCACCGGGATGCTGCTGCCGGGCGCCGTGGGACACGAGCTCACCGCGGACTGGCCGGCGGGGACCTCGCAGGTCGACGTCGAGCACCCGACCGGGCACCTGCTCGTCGACGTCGTCGTCGACACCGCCGCCTCGCCGCCCCGGGTGGTCCGCTCCGGCGTCGTCCGCACCGCCCGGAAGCTCTTCGACGGCACCGCCTACCCCCGCGCCTGCTGAAGGACCCTCCTGCCCCCCACCGCTCGCACGCTCGCGGCGGGCCCGTGCAGGAGGGCCGCCGACCACCCCGAGACGGAGACCCGCCGTGCCGCCCCTCCACGACATCGCCCACCTCGCCCACGTCGAGGTCCTCACCGACCGGCCCGAGGAGTGCCTGGACTTCTACGTCCGCTACCTCGGCATGACCGAGAACGGGTCGTCCGGCGACTCGGTGTTCCTCCGCGCCTGGGACGACTACGAGAACACCACCATCAAGCTGACCGCCGCCCCGCGGCCCGGCGTCGGCCGGACCAACTTCCGGGCGGCCACCCCCGAGGCGCTGCAGCGGCGGGTGGCCGCGATCGAGGCGACCGGCCTGGGTCGCGGCTGGGAGGACGGCGACCCCGGCTACGGCCCGGTCTACGTGTTCACCGACCCCGACGGCCACGAGATGGGCGTCTACCACGAGACCGAGTGGTACCGCCCCGAGGGCGACCTGGTGCCGGCGCTGAAGAACCAGGCGCAGGCCTACCCGGGCCGCGGCGTCAGCGTCCGCCGCATCGACCACATCAACTACCTCGGCGTCGACCCGGTGGCCAACCGCGACTTCGCCCGCGACGTCCTCGGCGGCATGGTCACCGAGCAGATCGTGCTCGACGACGGCGTCGCCGGCAGTTGGCTGACGTTCACGAACAAGGGCTACGACGCCGTCTGGACGCGGGACAACACCGGCACCGCCGGCCGGCTGCACCACCTGTCGTTCGCCGTGGACAGCCGCGACGACGTCATCCGCGCCGCGGACCTGGCGCTCGAGCACGGCGTGCACATCGAGACCGGCCCGCACAAGCACACCATCCAGCAGAGCTTCTTCCTCTACGTCTGGGACCCGGCGGGCAACCGGATCGAGCTGGACAACCCGGGCGCCCGTCTGGTGTTCGCGCCCGACTGGAAGACCATCGACTGGAACGCCGAGGAGCGGGCCAGGGGCCAGGCGTGGGGGCTGCAGACGATCAGCACCTTCCACACGCACGGCACCCCGCCGGTCGAGGTCCCCGGCCGGTGAGCGTCGCGGTGGCGGTCCTGGGCCTCGGCGAGGCCGGGTCGGAGATCGCGCGGGACCTCGTGGCGGCCGGTGCCGACGTGCGCGGCTACGACCCGAAGGGCCTCGCCGTCGACGGCGTCGCGCCGCGGGACAGCGAGGCCGGGGCGGTGGCCGACGCCGACCTGGTGCTCAGCGTGAACAGCTCGCACGACGCGATGACGGCGCTGGGGAACGCGCTGCCGGCCCTGCGCGCCGGGACGCTGTGGGCCGACCTCAACACCGCGAGCCCGGGCGTCAAGGTCGCCCTGGCGGAGCGGGCCGCCCCGGCCGGTGTCGACGTCGTCGACGTGGCGCTCATGTCCCCGGTCCCCGGCAAGGGGCTGCGCACCCCGATGCTGGTGTCCGGCGGGCAGGCCGCGCGGTACGTCGAGCTGGTCACCGGGCTGGGCGCCGACGCGGAGGTCCAGGAGGGCCCGGTCGGCACCGCGATCTCGCGCAAGCTGCTGCGCAGCGTCTTCTACAAGGGCCTGGCCGCCGCCGTCACCGAGGCCCTCCGGGGCGCGGAGGCGGCCGGCTGCGAGGACTGGCTGCGCGGCAACATCGCCGCCGAGCTCGCGGGCTTCGACGAGCGCACGCTCGACCGGCTGGTCGAGGGCACCCGCGTGCACGCCCGGCGGCGGGCCGACGAGATGGCGGCCGCCACCGAGCAGCTGGAGGAGCTGGGGGTGCCGGCGCGCGTCGCCCCGGCCGCCCGCGACCTGCTGGTGGAGCTGCGCGACGCCGCGCCGGAGGGGACCGCGTGATCATCGACTGCCACGGTCACTACACGACCGCCCCGGCCGCGCACACCGCCTGGCGCGAGCAGCAGGTGGCCGCCTGGGAGGCCGGGACGACGCCGCCGCCCTACCCGTCCATCAGCGACGACGAGATCCGCGAGACGATCGAGTCCAGCCAGCTGCGGCTGATGGACGAGCGCGGCATCGACGTCACGCTGTTCTCCCCGCGCGCCTCGGCGATGGCGCCGCACGTCGGCGACGCGGCGGTGAGCCTGGAGTGGTCCCGCCGCAGCAACGACCTCGTGCACCGCGTGGCGACCCTCTACCCGGGCCGGTTCGTGCCGGTCGCCCAGCTGCCGCAGTCGCCCGGGGCCGATCTCACCGCCTCGGTCGCCGAGCTGCGCCGCTGCGTGGAGGAGCTCGGGTTCGTCGGCTGCAACCTCAACCCCGACCCCAGCGGCGGGTCCTGGTCCTCGCCGCCCCTGACCGACCGCTCCTGGTACCCGTTCTACGAGGCGATGGTCGAGCTCGACGTGCCGGCGATGGTGCACGTCTCGGCGTCGGCGACGCCGGTGTTCCACGCGACGGGGGCGTACTACATCAACGCCGACACGACGGCGTTCATGCAGCTGGTGCAGGGCGACCTGTTCGGTGACCTGCCGGAGCTGCGGCTGGTCGTCCCGCACGGCGGGGGAGCGGTGCCCTACCACTGGGGCCGCTACCGGGGCCTCGCGGACATGCTGGGGCAGCCGCCGGTGGAGACCACCGTCATGGGCAACGTCTTCTTCGACACCTGCGTCTACCACCAGCCGGGGATCGACCTGCTGCTCGACGTCGTCGACACCCGCAACGTGCTGTTCGGCTCGGAGATGGTCGGCGCGGTCCGCGGCATCGACCCCCGCACCGGCCACCACTTCGACGACACCCGGCGCTACGTCGAGGCCGCCCACGCGCGGGGCGCGCTCTCCGACGAGGCCCGGGAGGCGGTCTTCGAGGGCAACGTGCGGCGGGTCTACCCGCGGCTCGGGGCGGCCCTCGCGTCCGCCGGGCGCTGACCCGGGGTCCGCGGGGCCTCCCCGGGAGACCTCAGGTCGTCTCGGGGACCCGCAGGTGGGCGACGGCGACGTCGAACTCCGCGGAGTCGAGCACCTCGAGGCCCATCGCCGGGGCGGAGGACCCGCGGAACTCCCGCGCGCCCTCGGCGGCTGCCTCGGCGTGCTCCCGGCTGCCGTAGGACACCGCGGCCACGGTGAGCCCCTCGTCCCGGCGCACCAGCACGCTCACGCTGCAGAAGCCGGGCAGGTCGTCGAGCTTGGGCATCAGCGACAGCCGGACGGCGTCCACGGCGCGGTCGACGGCGTCCGGCGGCGTCCGGAGCCAGGTGACGCGGGCGCGGGCGCCGTCCCCGGCGTCCAGGACGCGGTGCATGGCCGCGACCTCCCACTCCTGCACGTCCGGCGTCCCGCCCAGCAGCGCGGCGGTGCGCTCGGCGAAGGGGCGGACCTCCTCGCGGCTGTCCTCCAGGGCCGCCTGGTCGCGCCACGACGTCGTCACGATGCAGCGGCCGCCCGCCGGGTCGGCCAGCACCGACAGGCCCAGGCAGCCGGGCATCCGCTGCACCGCCGGCAGCACCTCGTCGCGGGCGTGCGCGACCGCCGCCGCGACCGACGCGGGGGTCCCGTCGACCTGGGTGGACCGGGCTCGGATCTCGGCCACGCGGCCTCCCGTCGGGCGCTGTCCGTCGCGGTCGGGCCGGCGGGGTCCCGGGCGGGCGCCGGCCGGCCCAGCGTGCCCGCCCCGGCCGGGCCCGGGCAACCGCGTCAATCGTCGCGCCCGGGGTGCGGTCTTCCGCCGAGGGAGAGACGTCATCTGTGGCGTGCGGCACACCGGCGCCCGGCCATAGGTTCGCCGCACGGCCGGCCGGCGACCGGCCGGCGCCCACCACTCGCGGAGGAGGTCCGATGACCCGGCCCGTCGACGCCCAGCACGGCGTCCTGGTGCTGTCCTGCGAGGACGCGCCCGGCATCGTGCACGCGGTGTCCGGCCTGCTCCTGCAGGAGCGGTGCACGATCCTGGAGAGCCACCAGTTCGACAGCCCGACCAGCGGCATGTTCTACATGCGGGTCGAGTTCGCCCACGTCGACGGCTCGCCGCTGGACATCGACTCGCTGCGCGCCGCCTTCGAGGAGACCGCGCAGCGGTTCGCGATGGACTGGCGGATGGTCGACTCCGCGCAGCGGCCGCGCGTGCTCATCCTGGTCAGCAAGTACGCGCACTGCCTCAACGACCTGCTGTTCCGCAACTCGATCGGCGAGCTCGACCTCGACGTCGTCGCCGTCGTCTCCAACCACCCCGACCTCGCCGGCACCGCCGAGTTCTACGGCGTCCCCTTCCGGCACGTCCCGGTCACCCCGGAGACCAAGCCCGAGGCCGAGGCCGCTCTGCTGGAGATGGTGCGCGCGGAGCGGATCGACCTCGTCGTGCTGGCCCGCTACATGCAGATCCTGTCCGACGGGCTGTGCAAGGAGCTCGAGGGCCGGGCGATCAACATCCACCACTCGATGCTGCCGAGCTTCAAGGGCGCGCGGCCCTACCACCAGGCGCACGCGCGCGGGGTCAAGTTCATCGGGGCGACGGCGCACTACGTCACCGCCGACCTCGACGAGGGCCCGATCATCGAGCAGGAGATGCTGCGGGTCGACCACGCGCTGACCCCGGAGGAGCTCGCCGCCCGCGGCCGCGAGGCCGAGACCCGGGCGCTCGCGCACGCGGTGCGCTGGCACACGGAGAACCGGGTGCTGATCCGGGGGAACCGGACCGTCGTCTTCGAGTGAGCCGGTCCGGCGCCCCCGCCGGGTCAGGCGGGGGTCATCCGGACGGGGAGGCTCTCCCACGCGCGCAGCGTGTTGTTGTGGTGCCGGACGGGCCGGCCGGCGGGCTCGATCGCGCGCACCCGCCGGGCCAGGGCGGTGAGCAGCGCCTCGGCCTCCAGCCGCGCGACGTGCTGGCCGACGCACTGGTGGATGCCCATGCCGAAGCCGACGTGCCCGGAGGGGTCGCGGGAGAGGTCGAAGGCGTCGGGGTCGGCCCAGCGGCGCGGGTCGCGGTTGGCCGCGGCCAGGAACACGAGGATCTTGCCGCCCTCCGGGACGACGACGTCGCCGACCCGCACGTCGGTCGTGGCGGTGCGGAAGAACGTCTGCACCGGGGACTCCCAGCGCACCGCCTCGTCGAAGGCCACCCGCGCCAGCGACGGCTCGGCCCGCAGCCGCGCCCACTGCGCGGGGTGGGTGGCGAAGGCGTGCACGATCGCCGACAGCGCGTGCACCGTGGTGTCCACCCCGGCGGTCAGCAGCGAGCGCACCACCAGCGGCGCCTGCTCCGGGGTGATCTCGCCGCGGTCGCTCGCCGCCCAGATGTCGGCGCCGAAGCCGCCCGGGGCGAGCACCTCGCGCCGGCACCGCGCGGCGATCCACGCCGAGAGCTCGGCCACCCGCGGTGCGCCCTTCGCGACCAGGTCGTTGGCCGGGCCGAAGGCGTTGAAGGCGTGGTCGCCGTAGGGCAGCAGGTGCTCCCGGCCCCCGTCGGGGATGCCGACGGCGTCGGGGAAGACGCGCAGCGGGAACACCTCGGTGAGCGCCGGGACGGCGTCGAACTCGGTGCCGGCGGCGAGCACCTCGTCGACGAGGACCTCGGCGTCGGCCCGCCAGTGCTCGTGCAGCCGGCGCAGGGCGCGGGGCCCGAGGACCTTCTGCAGCACGCGGCGGGGCGCGTCGTGCCGGGGCGGGTCGGCCTCCAGCAGCAGGCTCGGGGGCCGCCACGGCTCCTCGTAGCGGAAGTTGGACAGGCCGACCCCGGCGGCGGACTGGAAGCCCTGCCAGTCGGTCAGCGCCGCGTGCACCTCGGCGTAGCGGGCCATGGCGTGGACGTCGTAGCGGGACAGGTGCACGACGGGGCCCGCCTCGCGCAGCGCGGCGTGCATCGGCAGCGGGTCCTCGAGCACCTCGTGCGCGAACGGGTCGACGTCGCTGGTGGGGACGGTCGGCGGGGCGGTGGCGGTCACGGCGGACTCCGGTCAGAGGTCGGTGCTCAGAGGTCGGTGCTCAGAGGTCGAGGACGAGGCGCTCGTCGCGGGAGCGGGAGACGCAGACGTACATGCAGTCGTTCGCGGCGCGCTCGTCGTCGTCGAGCAGGGCGTCGCGGTGGTCGGGCCGCCCGGCCAGCACCGTCGTCTCGCAGGTGCCGCAGACGCCGCGGCGGCAGGAGGACAGCACCTCGACGCCGGCCCGGCCGAGGGCGTCGAGCACGGTGCTGCCGGGGTCGACGACGACCGTGGCCCCGGTGCGGGCGAGCTCCACCTCGAACGGCGCGGTGCGCGCCGGCGCGCCGCCGTCCACGGCCACGAACCGCTCGGTGCGCAGGGTGTACGGCGGCCAGTCCGCGCACGCCCGCTCCATCGCCGCGAGCAGGGGCGCCGGGCCGCAGGCGTAGACGCGCACGCCGGGCCGCGGCCGCCCGAGGAAGCCGGTCAGGTCGAGCAGCCCGGTCTCGTCCTGCGGCCGGACCAGCACGCGGTCGCCGAAGGCGGCCAGCTCGTCGAGGAACGCCATCGAGCGCCGCTGCCGCCCGCCGTAGAGCAGCCGCCAGTCGGCGCCGAGGGACTCGGCCTGGCGCACCATGGGCAGCAGCGGGGTGATGCCGATCCCGCCGGCGACGAACAGGTAGCGCTCCGACGGGACGAGCGGGAAGTTGTTGCGCGGCCCGCCGACGCCGACCAGGTCGCCCACCGCCAGCTCCCGGTGCACGTACGCCGACCCGCCGCGGCTGCCCGGCTCGAGCAGCACGCCGACGCGGTAGGTGGCCGGGTCGAAGCGGTCCCCGCACAGCGAGTACTGCCGGGTCAGGCCGCCGGGCAGGACCAGGTCGACGTGCGCCCCGGGCGTCCAGTCCCGCAGCCGCCCGCCCGAGGGGGACGCCAGGTCGAGGGTCACGACGCCGTCGGCCCGCACCTGCTTGTCGACGACGCGCAGGGTGGCGACGTCGGCGGAGTCGGGGGCGGACTGGCGGACGGAGGCGGTCACACGGGCAGGGTGACCGGGCCTGCTGTGACGTGGACAACGTCCTCTCAATGGACGAGAGTCCTGCCCGTGCCTCGGGTCCCGACGGGTGAGTCGTCGCTGGACCGCGCCGTGCGGGTGCTGGAGGCGTTCACGACGGACCGGCCGGAGCTGGGCGTCACCGAGGTGGCCCGCCGCGCCGGGCTGCACGTGGCGACGGCGTCGCGCATCGTCGCCCGGCTCGCCGACCACGGCCTGCTCGAGCGCACGTCCGACCGGCGGGTGCGCGTCGGCGTGCGGATGTGGGAGCTGGCCGCGCGCGCCTCACCGACCCGGTCCCTGCGGGACGCGGCGATGCCCTACCTCGAGGACCTGCACGCGGTCGTCGGTCACCACGCGCAGCTCGCCGTCCGGGACGGCGAGGACGTGCTCTTCGTCGAGCGGCTCTCGGCCCGGGACGCGGTGGTGAACTTCTCGCGCATCGCCGGGCGGCTGCCGGTGCACGTCTCGTCCTCGGGCGTGGTGCTGCTCGCGCACGCCCCGGCCGAGGTGCAGGAGCGCGTGCTCGGGCGGCCGCTCGAGCGCCTCACGCCCGCCACGGTCTGCTCCCCGGCGCAGCTGCGCGCGCTGCTCGCCCAGGTGCGCCGGCAGGGGTGGGCGCTGCTCGCGGGCTTCGTGCACGCCGACGCCACGGGGGTCGCCGTCCCGGTGCGGAACGGGCTGGGGGAGGTGGTGGCGGCACTGTCGGTCATCGTCCCGAACGACGACCGGGCGGCCTCCACCGTGCCGGTGCTGCTGGCCGCCGCCCGCGGCATCGGCCGGTCCCTGTCGGGCGCCGCCCGGCCCTGACCGCCGCCTGCACCCGGCGCACCGAAGCAGCCGCGGCATGAGAGGCGCATGAGAACTCCCCCACGACCTCCCGCCGCGTCGGGGGCGGCCCGGAGCGCCCCCACGCGGCGGTGCACGGCAGGAGGACGGGCGACGGCGGGCCGGTTCTCATCCGGTGTCCCTACGGTGACGCCGCCCCACCCCCGACCGACCGGAGGGCGCATGCCCCACGCCGAGGACGCCGTGCCCTCACCGCGAGCCGTCCGCGCGGGCGTCCTCGTGGTCGCCGGTGCAGTGCTCGCGCAGACCGTCGTCCACCTGGTCAACACCGCGACGGGGAGGACGCTCCGGTGGGACGTCAACAGCGAGTACACGGTCTTCTCCGTGCTGCACGCGCTGGTCATCGCGGCCGCCGCGGCCGGCGCTGTCGCGGTGCTCCGGGCGGGGCTGCTGCCGCGCCGGGCGGGCCTCTTCCTCGCAGCCGCGCTCACGGTGTTCGCCCTCGACGACCTGCTGGTCCTGCACGAGCGCGCCACCGCGCTGGCGCTGCGCCTCGCCGGCGTCTCCCCCGACTGGGACAGCGTCGTCTGGCCGCTGCTGTACCTGCCGGTGACCGGCGCCGTGTTCCTGCTCGTCGCCGGCCTCGCGCGCCGGGCGGCGCGCCCGGACCGGCGCCTGCTCGTCGCCGGGCTCGTCCTGCTCGTCGTGGCCGTCGTCGTCGAGATGGCCACCGCGGCCTGGTCGACCGCGGCGACGGCGGCGGGCCTGGGGCACGGCCTCGCCGGGGCCGTCGAGGAGGCCTGCGAGCTCGGCGGCTGGGGGCTGCTCGCCGTCGGCTCGGTCAGCTGCGCGCGCCGGGAGCGCAGGGGCGGACCCGTTCGTCGTCGACCTGCGGTCGTCTCCCGGCCCGGGAGACGACCG
>NZ_JBJGYL010000020.1:0-93833 GCF_054049975.1 Geodermatophilus sp. SYSU D01119
TGGCCGTGCGCCCGCCCGGGGAGGCGGTCACGGTGTAGCCGGTGACCGGGCTGCCGCCGTCCGGCGCCGCCGACCACGACACCGTCGCGCTCCCGTTCCCCGCCACCGCGGTCACCCCCGACGGCGCACCGGGCACGGACGTGGTGGGCCCGACCACCGTCACGGTCGCCGCCGGTCCGCTCTGCCCCCAGGCGTCGACGGCGGACACCGCGTAGGTGCGCGACGAGCCCGGCGCCGGGGCCGGGACGACCGCCCCCGCGGTGCGCGGTGTGGCGACCACGGCGTCGCCCGCGCTCACCCGGTAGGTGAGGGCCGGACCCTGGTCGTCCCAGGTCAGCAGCACCTCGTCGTCCCGGGTCTGGGCGGTCAGGCCGGTGATCCCGGACGGCGGCGCGGGGGTTCCGGAGCCGGCGACCGCGACGTTGGACGCGGGTGAGCTGCGGCCGTAGTCGCCCATCGCGCGCAGCTGCCAGCGCGTCTCCACGGTGGGCATGGCGCCGATCCCCAGCGACAGCGTGCGGGGTGTGGGGCCGAAGGTGAAGGTGATCGTCCCGATGCTCATCCCGTCCCGCAGGATCGAGTACCGGGAGGCCGCGGCGCCGGCGACCGTGGCGGTCAGGTCCACGACCGCGCTGGTGCTGGTGCCGCGGACCGCCGCCGACTGCAGCACCGGCGTGGCCGGCGGGGCGCCGCCGACGGTGGCGAGCACCGGGCGGCTGCGCTCCCCGCCGGCGGGCTGCACGTCGACGGCGACCTGGTTCCCGTCGATCAGACCCGAGACGGAGGCCGAGGTCCCGGTGACGGTCGCGCGCACCGTCCCGTCGACGCGCACGGTGTAGCCGGTCGCGCCGGGCACCGGGTCCCAGCTGACGTCGACCGCGCCCGCCCGCGGCGTGACGGTCACCGAGGTGCCGGTGCGGTCGGCCGCGGCGAGGGCGGCGGGCACGTCGAGCCGGCCGGCCCCGTAGCCGCGGTCCCAGACGCCGCTGCTGTCCGCGCCGGCCTGCAGCGCGGCCTGCACGGCCTCCGGCTCGATGCCGGGGTGGCTGCTGCGGAGCAGCGCCACCGCTCCGGCCACCGCCGGGCCCGAGAAGGACGTCCCCGACCCGTTCCCGTAGCCGTCCCCCGGCAGCGTGAGGAAGACGCTGTCCCCGACGGTCGAGACGTCCACCTGCCACCCGTGCTCCGCCCAATCCGCAGGCTCCCCCGTCGGGGTGGTGGCGGACACCGCGATCACCCCGCTGTTGGCGGCCGGGTACATCACCGGGTTGCCGTTGAGCCCGTCGTTGCCCGCCGAGGCCACCACCGAGATGCCCTTGTCGAGGGCGTACTGGACGGCGGCGGCGGTGACGTCGGACCACCCGGCCCCGGCCAGGGACATGTTGACGACGTCGGCGCCGTGGTCGGCGGCCCAGAGGATCCCGCGGGCCACGTCGCCGGACGAGCAGCCGCTCTCGTTGCACACCCGCACCGGCATGACCTTCGCGTCGGGCGCCATCCCGGCGCCGCCCAGGCCGTTGTCCGCGCGGGCCGCGACGACACCCGCGGCGCCCAGCCCGTGCCAGCCGTCGCCCGGCCCACGGGCGATGTCGACGCCGGGGACGGTGGCACCCGCCAGGTCCTCGTGGGTGAGGTCCGCGGCCGTGTCCAGCACCGCGACGATCTGCCCGGCACCCCGCGTCCGGCTCCACGCCTCCCGGACGCGGCTCGCGGCCTGCGGGTCCTGCTCGTCCCAGTACGGGTCCGGCTGTCCGTCGACCTCGTAGACGACCTGCGGGCTCGCCGCCACCACGCCGGGGTCGTCGGCCAGGCCGTCCGCGGTCGCCTCGGCGCTGCGCGCCGGGACGACGACCGTCTCCACCACGTACTCGCCGTCGACGACGCGGAGGACGTCGACGGTCGCCTGGTCCTCCGCCGCCAGCGCCGGGGGCGCGCCGGCGACCGCGCCGACAGCGAGGAGGGCCGAGACGACCCCGATCCGGGACAGGGGCACGACACGCCGCATGATCACTTCATCGGCAGCACCGGCTCGGGCACCAGTCGAGTTCCGGAAGTCGCCCGGCGCGGGCTCGGCGCGCGCTCAGCGCGGGAACGGACTGGCCGGCAGCGACTGGCCGCGGACGTAGCGCGCGGTGCCGTCCGGCCGCGTCTCGATCGTCCCGTTCCGGAACGCCTGCTGGCACGTGCCCGCCGTCGGGCAGCTCATCGGCAGGATCGGGTAGCCGAGCCAGCTGCCCTCCCAGCCGACGGCGGCCCAGGCGGCCATCACCGGCTGCGGCACCTCGTAGGCCGACGTCGCCGGCGACCAGTAGACGCTGCCGCCGGTGAAGCGCTGCAGGCAGCCGCCGTCGCGCAGTCCGCAGACGGCCTCCTCCACGGGGTACCCGAGCCGGCCGGCCTCGGCGCCGGTGCGGAACCAGCGGTCGCGGATCTGGCCGGACAGGACGCGGGCGCCGGTCGACGGGCTCCACATCACGGTGCCGCGCTCGAAGTGCTGGTAGCAGCCGCCGCCGGCCAGGCCGCAGCCGGTCTCGCTGGTGGGGTAACCGAGCGAGCCGAACTCCCAGCCCGACGCGGCCCAGCGGTCCCACACCGGCGGGAGCACCGCGTGCGCGCCGCTCGCGGCGGACCAGTACAGCGGCCCGCCCTGGAACGGCTGGAAGCAGCCGCCGTTGCGCAGCCCGCACACCGCGGCCGCCGTCGGGTAGCCGAGGAAGCCGGCCTCCGACCCGTTGGCGAACCAGCCGTCGCGCAGCCCGCCGGAGACGGCCCAGGCCCCGCTGTCGGGGCTCCACATGACCGTGCCGCCCTGGAAGTGCTGGTAGCAGCCGTCGTCGGCGAGCTCGCAGCCCATGTCGCTGGTCGGGTAGCCGAGCGAGCCGAACTCCCAGCCCGACGCGGCCCAACGGTCCCACACCGGCGGGAGCACCGCGTGCGCGCCGCTCGCGGCGGACCAGTACAGCGGCCCGCCCTGGAACGGCTGGAAGCAGCCGCCGTTGCGCAGCCCGCACACCGCGGCCGCCGTCGGGTAGCCGAGGAAGCCGGTCTCGGAGCCGGAGGCGAACCAGCCGTCGCGCAGGCCCCCGGACAGCGCCCAGGTGCCGGCCGGGCCGGTCATCAGGGTGCCGCGCTGGAAGTGCTGGTAGCAGCCGCCGTCGACCAGGCCGCAGCCCGCGTCGGTGACCGGGTAGCCCAGCGAGCCGAACTCCCAGCCGCTGGCGGCCCAGCGCGCGTAGCGGTCCCCCGCGACGGCGTGCGTGCCGGTGCCCGGGGTGGTGTAGACCCCGCCACCCTCGAAGCCCTGGTAGCAGCCGCTCTCGCGCAGGCCGCAGGTGCGGTCGGTGGTCGGGAAGCGCAGGGCGGCCGACTCGCGCTCCCACGCGGCGAGCTCCGGCGCGGCCACCGAGCGGCCGCCAGTCGTCGGCGACCAGAAGACGCGGGCGTTCTGGTAGCGGGCGGTGCAGCGCTTGGCGGCGTCGCAGGTCTCGGCCTCCACCAGCGTGCCCTGCGGGCCGCTGTCCCCGCCGGCCAGCGAGTGGACGGCGACCGTCGGGGTGGCCGGCACCACGCGGAGCACGGCCTGCCCGGCGGTGACGCTGGTGACCGTCACGGTGAACCGGCCGCCGGCGAAGCGCACCGGCGTGTCCACCGGCAGGACCACGGCCAGGTCGCGGCTCCAGTTCGCCCGCGCCGACGGCGTGGCGTCCAGCAGCAGCGAGCTGTCGGAGTCGGACACCACCGACCGGCGCAGGACGACGCCCTGCTGCAGGCCGTAGCGGTTGCGGCCACTCCCCAGCCAGGCGTCCTGCCCGCTGGCCTGGCGGTACTCCAGCCAGTAGTGCGTGACGCCGTCGGCGTCGGCCATGTCGACGGCGCGGCGGGTGCCCGGGGGCAGCGCACCGGCCGAGACCGGCACCAGGGTGACGTCGGCCGGGCCCGTGGCGGTGGAGACGACGGCGGCGTCGTCGGGGCCGAGGACGCCGAGCTCGGCGGCCTGCACCGTGTTGAGGGTGCCGACCTCCTCCCACGAGATGCCCATGACGTCGTAGAGGTCCATGTAGGGCGCGGTCTCGCAGGCACCGGAGTCGACGGTGCCGTCGCACTGCACCTCGGAGCTGTGGCCGAGCCCCAGGTTGTGGCCGAACTCGTGGGCGATCACCGAGGTGGCGGTGGCGCGCACGTAGGCCAGGCCGCCGCCGTGCAGGCTGCGGCCGACCGTGCCGAGGCCGTAGGCACAGCCGGGCGAGCTGGCGGGCACGTAGACGAGCAGGTGGTCCCCGGCGGCGCCGGTCCAGCCGGCCCGCTGGGCGGCCTGCGCCCACAACTCGAAGGGCTTGTCGCAGCCGACGGTGGCCTCCGCGCCCCAGTCGACGCCCTTGACGACGCCGAAGGTCACCTGGTTGCGGGTCTGCTGCTCCCAGAAGTCGGCCACCGGGCCGTTCACCGCCCGCACGACGTCGTCGAGCGTGCGGGCGTCCCGGGCCACTCCGCGGGGCTGCAGCATGACGACGGTGACCCGGTGGTTGACCGGGCCGACGGCCGGCGCGGTCGCCGGCGCCTCGGCCGCGGCCACCTGCTCGGCGGCCAGCACGTCGCGTGCGGGCTCCAGGCCGTCGGCCGCGGCCTCGTCGCGGACGGTGCCGCCGAGGGTCACCTCGACCGTCGCGCCGTTGTCCACGGCGGCGACGTCCTCGGTGGGCACGCGCACGGCCTCGCCGTCGTCGGTCTGCACCCAGCTCAACAGGCCGCTGCCGGCGTCGTCCTCGTGCGCCGCGTCCGGCCCGGGGTCGGCGTAGCCCTGCACGAGCTCGCCGACGACGGTCTCCTGCGGCGCGGCGCCGGCCGTGGGCAGGGCGAGGGCCAGCGGCGACAGCACGGCGGCGGCCGCCGCCAGCACGAGCAGCCGCGGGGAGCGCGGCCGGACTGCGAGGTGCACGTGTCTCTCCAGGTCAGGAGGCCGCGGGTCGGCCCTCCCCGACTCGTCATCGGCGTGTCGGGGCCGGTACTGGACCCCTCGCGAGGAGGAGGTCGCGGTCAGCCGCGGGAACGGAGGCGGGGCAGGACCCGGCGGGTGGCCAGCGCCGCGCCGCCGAGGCCCGCGACCGCGCCGGCGGCCACCGCCGGGGTGGTCCAGGGAGAGCCGGCGGGCTCGGTGGCGGCCGCCTCGACCGGAGCCGCGACGGTCGCCGCCCGGACCTCCGCGCCCGGCTCGACCGGAGCCGGCGCGACGGCGGCCGGGGCGGTCACGGGCACGGGGTCGGCAGCGGCGGGCGCCGGGGCCGGGGCGGCGGCGCCGTTCCCGGGCAGGACCGACGGCGCCGGGGCGGGCGCGGCCGGCGGGGCCGTGGCCGCCACGGGCGTGCGGACGACGGTGACGGTCGCGCCGGCCGGCGTGGTCGCCCCGACGGTGACGGTGAGCTCCCCGCCGGCGACGACGACGGGCACGCCCGGGCGCAGCGCCGTCTGCAGGTCGGCCTCCCAGCCCGCGGCGGCCGAGGGGCTGCCGTCGAGCAGCAGCGAGGTGTCGGGCAGCGCACCGGAGCGGTGCAGCAGCACGCCGCTGTCCAGGCGGTAGCGGTTGTCGGTGGCGAGCCACTCGTCCCGGCCGGTGGCGGTGCGGTACTCGAGCCAGTAGTCGGTGCCGGCGGCGGTGGACATGCGCAGCACGCGGGTGCCCGTGCCGGCGCCGAGCGGGGCCAGCGTGGCCGTCGTCGTGCCGGTGCCCGCGACCTGGGTGGCCGCGGCGGGGAGCACGCCGAGCCGCTGGGCCTGGGCGGCGGTGAGGCTGCCGACGCGGTCCCAGGAGACGCCCATGACGTCGTAGAAGTCGCGGTAGGCGGCGGTGCGGCAGGTGCCGGTCTCGACGGCCGCCTCCACCGTGCCGTCGCACTGCAGGCCGCTGGAGTGGCCGAGGCCGAAGTTGTGGCCGAGCTCGTGGGCGACGAGCGAGGGGAGGTCGTCGCGGACGTAGAGCCGCCCGCCCGACGTCGTGCCGGTGCCGACCTGGCCCAGCGCGTAGGAGCAGCCGGGCAGGTCCTGCGGGCGGCTGGTCACGTAGAGCAGCAGGTGCTTCCCCGGGCCGGGCACGAACCCGACGCGGGCGGCGGCCTCGTCCCACAGGGCGGTCGGGTCGGCGCAGCCGGCGGCGGTGGTGATCCAGTCGTGCGCGGCGGTGACGCCGACGCTGACCGCGCCGCCGGTCTGCTCGGCCCAGAAGGACGCGACGCCGGTGTTGACGGTGTCGACGACGTCGGCGAGCGCGGTGCCGTCGGGGGTGCCGCCCGCGGGGGCCACCATCACGACGGTGACCTGGTTGGTGACCGAGCCGGCCGGCACGGTGGTCGCCGGCCGGGGCGTCTGGAGGACCTCGGCGCCGAGGACCTCGCGCGCCGGGGCGTAGCCGTGCTCGCCGGCCTCGTCGTCGGTGGCGCCGCCGACCGTCACCTCGACCGTCGAGCCGACGTCGAGGCCCGCGGCCGCCTCGGTCGGGATGCGGACCGACGTGCCGTCGGCGCCCTCGACGAAGGTCAGCGGCTCCTCGTGCGACTCCCCCGCGTGCTGGCCCTCCAGCGACGTCTCCGGCCACGCCTGCACCAGCTCGCCGACCACGGTGGTCCCGGCGTCGGCCCGCGCGACGGCCGCGGGGCCGGCGCAGACGGCGACCGCCATGCCGGCGAGGGCCAGGGTCCGCAGTGCTCGGGAGGCGTGCATCGCTCCCGGCATCGGCGGTGCGGCGTCCCAGCCGCACCATCGGGGACCCGTCCGTCACACCGGTCCCGGAGGCCCCGTCCCGGGAGCCCCCGGCGTCACACCGGTCACGCCAGCGCGTCGGCCCCCATCAGCCTCCGGCCCGCCTCGGTGATCGAGCCCGACAGCGACGGGTAGATGGCGAAGGTCTGCGCCAGGTCGCTGACGGTCAGGCCCTTGGTGACGGCGAGCGCGATCGGCAGGATCAGCTCGCTCGCGCCCGGCGACACGACCACGCCGCCGACGACGACGCCGGTGGCCTTGCGGGCGAAGAGCTTCACGAACCCGGCGTGCAGGTCGCTCATCTTGGCCCGCGCGTTGGTGGCCAGCGGCAGCCGGACGACGTCGAGGTCGTGGCCCTCGGGGAGCGTCTTCTCCTGGACGCCGACGGTGGCGATCTCCGGGTGGGTGAAGACGTTCGCCGACACGGTCTTGAGCCGGATCGGCTGCACGGCCTCGCCGAGCGCGTGCCACATGGCGATGCGGCCCTGCATGGCCGCGACGCTGGCCAGCTGGAAGACGCCGGTGACGTCGCCGGCCGCGTAGACGCCGGGGACGTTGGTGCGCGACACCCGGTCGACGACGACGTGGCCGGACTCGCGCAGCTCGACGCCGCACGCCTCCAGGTTCAGCCCGGCGGTGTTCGGCACGGTGCCCACGGTCATCAGCGCGTGCGAGCCCTCGACGGTGCGCCCGTCGGTGAGCTCGACCAGCACGCCCTTCTCGGTGCGGGTGACGCTGGCGGCGCGGCCGCGCTCGGCGATCCGCCCGCCGCGGGCCTGGAAGACCTCGGCGATGACGTCGGCGGCGTCGGCGTCCTCGCCGGGCAGCACCTGGTCGCGGGAGGAGACGAGGGTGACCGGCACGCCCGCCTCGAGGTAGCCCGAGGCGAACTCGGCGCCGGTGACGCCGGAGCCCACGACGACCAGGTGCTCCGGCAGCTCGGCGAGGTCGTAGAGCTGGCGCCAGTCGAGGATCCGCTCGCCGTCGGGCTCGCTGCCGGGCAGCACGCGCGGGTCGGCACCCGTGGCGATGAGGACGACGTCGCACTCGAGCGTCTCGCGCACCCCGCCGTCGGGGCCGAGGACCTCGACGCGGTGCTCGATCAGCCCGCGGGCCTCGTCGGCGAGCCGGCCCTGCCCGGAGAGCAGGCGCACGCCCTCGGCCTCGAGCCGGGCGTGGATGTCGGCCGACTGCGCGACGGCCAGGCCCTTCACGCGGGCGTTGACGGTGGCGAGGTCGAGGCCGACGGTGGCCAGGTCGGCGCCGCGCAGGCCGAGGACCGACGAGTCGCGGACCGACGTCATCGTGCCGGCGGCGGCGATCAGCGTCTTCGACGGGACGCAGTCGGTGAGCACGCTCGCCCCACCGAGGCCGTCGCGTTCGACGACGGTGACCTGCGCACCGAGCGAGGCGGCCACCAGCGCGGCCTCGTAGCCGGCCGGGCCGCCACCGATGATGACGATGCGGGTCATGCGGGTCTCCTGCGTCGCGGAACGGGGGGGGTGCTCCCCCACATCCTCCCAGCCGGGACCGTCCGTGTCGGCAGACTCACGGGTCGGACTGGCCACACCGCCCGTAGGCTCGGGCGGCGATGGGTCTCTACGCCGCGTACGGGTCCAACATGGACCCCGAGCAGATGCTGCGCCGCTGCCCGTCCTCGCCGCACGTGGGCACCGGCTGGATCCGCGGCTGGCGGCTCGCCTTCGGCGGCGAGGAGTACGGCTGGGAGGGCGCGCTGGCGACGCTCGTCCCGGCAGAGGACCGCGAGGCGCCCGGCGTCTTCGTCGCGCTCTACGACCTCACGCCCGCCGACGAGCGCGAGCTCGACGCGTGGGAGGGCGCCGACCGCGGGCTCTACCGGAAGCTGAACCTGCGGGTGCACACCCTGGGCGGCGACGTCGTCGCCTACGTCTACGCGCTGGACGCCTTCGAGGGCGGGCTGCCCTCGGCGCGGCACCTGGGCGCGATCGCCGACGCCGCCGAGGCCGCCGGCGCCCCGGCCGACTACCTCGCCGAGCTCCGCGCCCGCGAGTGCCGCTCCGCCTTCTGACCCGACGTCCCCGCGCCGCGCACCGCCCACACCCCTCCTCCGGCACCACTGGCCCGCGATCACGGAGCTGCGGTGGCGACACGCCACCGTCGTCCCGTGTGTCGCCACCGGTACTCCATGATCACCGCCGGGAGGGCAGCCGGAGAGCCCGCGCCACCTCGGCGACCATCCGCCGGTGGTCGCGGTAGACGTCGGCGGCGGTCACGTGCAGCAGCGTCCACCGGTGCTCGGTGAGCCAGTTGTGCCGACGCCGGTCGTCCCGCAGCTGCTGCGGCGTCATGTGCGCCTCGTGGCCGTCGAACTCCGCCGCCACCCGCTGCTCCCGCCAGCCGGTGTCGAGATACCAGCTCCGCCCGTCGCCGAGGACGCGCACCTGGACGTCGGGCGCCGGTAGGCCGCCGTCGATGAAGCGCCAGCGCATCCGCGACTCCATCGGCGAGTCGGCTCCCCCGTTCGCGTGCGGCACCAGCCGCCGCAGCCGGACGACCTCGCGGAGCCCGCGCTGCCTCTCGACCTCCACGGCGAGGTCCGCCCGGGTGCACTCCCTCGTGCCCAAGGCGGCGTCGAGCGTGGCCAGCCCGTCGATCGGCGCGGTGCCGCGCACGACGTCGCAGGCCGTCCGCGCCGGCGGGGTGCACCAGACGCCGTCGACGAGGACGGCGTCGTCCGTGCCGAGGACCGACGGGTGCACCCGGATGCCCGGCCGGCTCCGGTTCGCCACGGACGGCGGACCGAGGAAGTGCACCGTGTCGCCGCCGAGGACGTCGAACCCCCACAGCGCCGCCGCGGTGGAGTGGCAGGCGACGAGGTCGGGGCCGACGACGAGCGCCGCGGCGCGCACCTGCTGCCCGAGGGAGTCCGGCAGCTCGGCGTCGGCCAGCACGCCGCGCCAGCGGGTCCGCCGCCGGCGCCCGGTGGCGACCAGCCGCCGGATCTCCCACTCGGTCAGTCGCTCGCTGGCCTGGGTGACGGTGAAGACGCCGCCCTGGCGCGCGATCGTCCGGTACAGCGCGAAGTCCACGGGCGGGACCCTGGGTCCGCTGGTGCTCGTCGAGCGCCCTCGCGGACCCACTGTGGACGCCGGCCCACCTGTGGACCCGCGGCGATCATGGAGTCGCGGTGGCGACACACCGGGAGTCGGCGGCGTGTCGCCACCGGCGCTCCATGATCGCGGGGAAGTCAGGAGCCGAGGAAGGTCTCCAGCAGCCGGCGGGCGGCCAGGGCGGGGGTGAGTTCGCCGGCCAGCACCGACTTCTCCAGCTCCGGCGCCAGCGACCGCACGGCGGGGTGCGCCCGCAGCCGGTGCTCGAGCCCGTCGCGCACCAGCTGCCAGGTCCAGCGCACCTGCTGCGCGCGGCGCCGCTCGTCGAAGGCGCCCGACGCCCGCGCCCGGTCCTGGTGCTCGACCAGCTTGGCCCACACCTCGGCCAGGCCCTCGCCGGTCAGCCCGGCGCAGGTCAGCACCGGCACGTCCCACTCGGAGTGCCCGCGCAGCATCCGGATCGCCCCGGCCAGCTCGCGGGCGGCCTTGCGCGCGTCCCCGGCGGCGGGCCCGTCGGCCTTGTTCACGGCGATGACGTCGGCGAGCTCGAGGATGCCGCGCTTGATGCCCTGCAACTGGTCGCCGGTGCGGGCCAGCGTGAGGAACAGGAAGGAGTCGACCATCTCCGCGACGGTGACCTCCGACTGCCCGACGCCGACCGTCTCCACCAGCACGACGTCGTAGCCGGCCGCCTCGACGACGACCATCGACTCCCGCGTCGCCTGCGCGACCCCGCCCAGCGTCCCCGCGGTGGGCGCCGGCCGGATGAAGGCGTTGCGGTCGACGGCCAGGCGCGCCATGCGGGTCTTGTCGCCGAGGATCGACCCGCCCGACCGCGCCGACGACGGGTCGACCGCCAGCACCGCCACCCGGTGCCCGGCGCCGGTGAGGTCGACGCCGAGCTGGTCGATGAACGTCGACTTGCCCACCCCGGGCACCCCGGAGATGCCCACCCGCCGGGCGTCCCCCGCGTGCGGCAGCAGCTCGACCAGCAGCTCCTGCGCCCGCTCGCGGTGGTCGGCGCGGCGTGACTCGACCAGCGTGATCGCCCGCGCCAGCGACCGGCGGTCGCCGCCTAGCACCCCCTCGACGAGCGCCGGGACGTCCGGAGCCGCCATCAGTGGCCGAGACGGGAGGACAGCGTCCGCAGCAGCTCCTGCGCCGCCTCGGCGATGACCGTGCCCGGCGGGAACACCGCGGCCGCGCCCATCTCCACCAGCCGCGGCACGTCGTCGGGCGGGATCACCCCGCCGACCACGACGAGGACGTCGTCGGCACCGAGCTCGGCCAGCGCGTCGCGCAGCGCCGGCACCAGCGTCAGGTGGCCCGCGGCCAGCGACGAGACGCCGACGACGTGCACGTCGGCCTCGACCGCCTGCCGGGCCACCTCCTCCG
This sequence comes from Geodermatophilus sp. SYSU D01119, assembly GCF_054049975.1. NCBI lineage: Bacteria > Bacillati > Actinomycetota > Actinomycetes > Geodermatophilales > Geodermatophilaceae > Geodermatophilus > Geodermatophilus sp. SYSU D01119. Next base: position 11,238 of record NZ_JBJGYL010000020.1, read on the forward strand.
GCGTCTGGAACAGCGGGCCGACGTCGACGTCGAAACCCAGGTCGGCGAACGCCGTGGCGATGACCTTCTGCCCGCGGTCGTGGCCGTCCTGGCCCATCTTGGCGACCAGGATGCGGGGGCGCCGTCCCTCGGCCTCCTCGAACGCCTCGGTCATCCGGCGGGTCTCCTCGACCGGCCCGGAGCTGCCTGCCTCGTCGCGGTACACACCGGAGATGGTGCGCACCTGGCCGGCGTGCCGCCCGTAGACCTCCTCGAGCGCGTCGGAGATCTCCCCGACGGTCGCCTTGGCCCGCGCGGCGTCGACCGCGAGCTTGAGCAGGTTGTCGCCGAGGTCGCGTCCCCGCCGTCCCTCGGCCGCGGCGCGGGCGGCGTCGGTGAGCCGGCGCAGCGCGTCGGCCACCGCCCCGGCGTCCCGGGAGGCCCGCAGCTCGTCGAGCTTGGCCTTCTGCTGGGCGAGCACCTCGGCGTTGTCGACGCGCAGCACCTCGATCGCCTCGTCGGCCTCGACCCGGTACTTGTTGACGCCGATCACCGGCTGGCGGCCGGAGTCGATGCGCGCCTGGGTGCGGGCGGCGGCCTCCTCGATGCGCAGCTTCGGGATGCCGTCGTCGATGGCCTGCGCCATGCCGCCGTGCTCGGTGACCTCCTGGATGTGCGCCCAGGCGCGGCGGGCCAGGTCGTAGGTCAGCTTCTCCACGTACGCCGAGCCGCCCCACGGGTCGATGACCCGCGTCGTCCCCGACTCCTGCTGCAGCAGCAGCTGGGTGTTGCGGGCGATCCGCGCGGAGAAGTCGGTGGGCAGCGCCAGCGCCTCGTCGAGGGCGTTGGTGTGCAGCGACTGGGTGTGCCCCTGGGTGGCGGCCATGGCCTCCAGGCAGGTGCGGACGACGTTGTTGTAGACGTCCTGCGCGGTCAGCGACCAGCCCGAGGTCTGCGAGTGGGTGCGCAGCGACAGCGACTTGTCCTTCTGCGCGCCGGCCTCCTTCACCAGGCGGGCCCACAGCAGCCGCCCGGCGCGGAGCTTGGCGACCTCCATGAAGAAGTTCATGCCGATGGCCCAGAAGAAGCTCAGCCGTGGCGCGAACGCGTCGATGTCCAGGCCCGCGGCCTTGCCGGCGTCGAGGTACTCGACACCGTCGGCGAGGGTGTAGGCCAGCTCCAGGTCGGCCGTCGCCCCGGCCTCCTGGATGTGGTAGCCGGAGATGGAGATCGAGTTGAAGCGGGGCATCTCCGCCGAGGTGAAGGCGAAGATGTCGCTGATGATCTGCATCGACGGCTTCGGCGGGTAGATGTAGGTGTTGCGGACCATGAACTCCTTGAGGATGTCGTTCTGGATGGTCCCCGTGAGCTGGTCCGGCCTCACCCCCTGCTCCTCGGCGGCGAGGACGTAGAGCGCCAGGACCGGCAGCACCGCGCCGTTCATGGTCATCGAGACGCTCATCCGGTCCAGCGGGATGCCGTCGAACAACTGCCGCATGTCCAGGATCGAGTCGATCGCCACCCCGGCCATGCCGACGTCGCCGACGACGCGCGGGTGGTCGGAGTCGTAGCCGCGGTGGGTGGGCAGGTCGAAGGCCACCGACAGGCCCTTCTGCCCGGCGGCGAGGTTGCGCCGGTAGAAGGCGTTGGACTCCGCCGCGGTGGAGAAGCCCGCGTACTGGCGGACCGTCCACGGCTGGGTCGTGTACATCGTCGGGTAGGGCCCGCGCAGGTAGGGCGGCAGGCCGGGGTAGGTGCGGAGGAAGTCCAGCCCGGCGAGGTCGGCCGGGGTGGCCAGCGGCGGGACGGCGATGCCCTCGGGGGTCTCCCAGGTCGCCTCCTCCACGCCGCGCCCGGTGGTCTCCTCGAAGGCCTTGGCCCAGTCGTCGGCGCCGGCGTGCGCGGCCGGGCGGCCCAGCTCGACGCCGCCGAAGTCGGGGATCGCACTCATGCCTTGACTCCCAGCTGCTCGTGGACCGTCCGGAGGGCGGCCAGCGCGTCACACCCGGCGTACACGTACCCGTCGACGCCGTCCACCCCGGGCGAGGGCCTGCCCGCCAGCCAGACGGACGTCGCTCCGGCGGCCCGCAGCTCGGCGGCCAGCGCGGCCGCGGACTCGGCGTAGTCGGCGTCGGTGCCGCAGATGCAGGCCACGGTCGTCCCGGCGTCGGCGAGGCCCGACGCGCCGTCGGCCGCGGGGGTCTCCACGCCGCCGGCCTGGAACAGGTTGGCCGCGAACGTGGCCCGGGCGATGTGCCGGGCGATCGGGCCGAGCGTGGCCAGGTAGACGCGGGGCCGCGACGGCGCAGCGTCGGCGCGGTCGCGCAGCTCCTCGTACTCCTGCGCGGCGCGCACCCGGGGCAGCCCGCCGGTCGGGTGCAGGTCGGCCGCCGGCTGCCGCTGCGGCAGCTTCTCGGTCAGGTCGGGGAACTCGCTGACGCCGGTGATGGCGTCGGTCCGCGTCGCCAGGCGCTGCGCGCGGGCGTCCCACGCGGCGGCCAGCCGGTCGCGCACCAGGCCGGAGGTGAGCGCCGCGGCCAGCCCGCCGGCCCGCTCGATCTCGGTGAACCAGGCCCAGGCCGCCTGCGCGAGGCCCTCGGTGAGCGACTCGACGTACCAGGAGCCGCCGGCCGGGTCGAGCACGCGGGCGAGGTGCCCCTCCTCGACCAGCAGGCTCTGGGTGTTGCGCGCGATCCGCCGGGAGAACGCGTCGGGCAGGCCGAGCGCGGCGTCGAACGGCTGCACCGTGACGACGTCGGCCCCGCCCACGCCGGCCGCGAAGCAGGCGACCGTGGTGCGCAGCATGTTCACCCACGGGTCGCGCCTGGTCGTCATCACCGACGACGTGACCGCGTGCTGCCGCTGCGCACGGGCGCCCTCGGAGGCGCCGCTCACCTCGCCCACCCGGTCCCACAGCCGGCGGGCGGCGCGCAGGGCGGCGATCGTCGTGAACTGGTCGGCCGACGCGGAGTAGCGGAACTCCAGCGCGGCGAAGGCCTCGTCCACCGGGAGCCCGCCGTCGGTGAGCGCCCGCAGGTAGGCCACCCCGGCGGCCAGCGAGCAGCCGAGCTCCTCGACGGCGGTGGCTCCGGCGTCGGCGAAGACGGTGGCGTCGACGACGACGGTGCGCCAGCCGGCCGGCGCGCGGCGGGCGAGGGCGGCCAGGCCGGAGAGGTCCTGCTCCTCCCCCGAGGCGGCGTGCACGCCGAGCGGATCGAGGCCGAGCGAGCCGCCGGGGGCGAGATCGGTGCGGTCGCCGACCAGGGCCAGCAGCGCCTCGGCGGCCGGCACCCCGCCCGACACCGCGACCGGCGCGAGGTCGAGGTAGACGTCGGCGAGCACGTCGCCGAGGGCGTCCACGGGCACCGCGCCCTCGCCGAGCTGCAGCCACAGCGAGGTGACGCCGTTCTCCAGGTCGGCGGCGATCGCCTCGCGGGTCGTCGCCACGTCGGGGTGCGCGTGCCGCTGCCGGACGTCCCAGCCGGCCGGCACCCCGCTGTCGGGCGCGGAGCCCGCGCGGGCGCCGCGGACGAACGGCGGCAGGCCGGGCACGCCGACCGCCGTCGGGAGGTCGCCGGCGTCGTCGGCGTCGTAGAGCGGCGCGACCTGCACCCCGGTGGCCACCGTGCGGCGCAGCGCGTCCTCGACCGGGTCGGGCAGTTCCTCCCGGCCGGCCTTGCGCAGGACGCCGGCCACCAGCTCGCGCCAGGCGCCGCGGTCGGCGGGGGCGAACCCGCCGGCGAGGGACAGCTCGTCGGGGACCGCGTGCTCCGCGGGGACCTCGTCCTCGCCGGGCGTCGCCGTCTCGGTGGCGCTCATCGTCGAACTCCTCCCAGTCGAGGAGTGTTCTACCGGCGCTCCCGGGAGTGCGGACGCGCGGGGTGGCCCGGGCCGGGCGCACCGGCAGCCGAGCCCGACGTCCCGGCGGCGGCGGTGAGGGCGTGCAGCGCGGTGCGCACCATGAGCCGGATCCCGACCCCGATGGCCCGCTCGTCGACGTCGAAGGTGCCCCGGTGCAGGTCCAGCGGGGCCCCGCCGCCGTGCGTGCCCAGTCGCGCCAGCGCGATCGGCAGGACGTCGGCGAACCAGCCGAAGTCCTCCCCGCCCATGCTCTGCGGCGACTGGCGCAGGTTCTCCGCGCCGACGGTCTGCAGCGCCGCGGCGCGCAGCAGCGCCACGGCCCGCGGGTCGTTGACCACCGGCGGCACGCCGGGCACGTACTCCACCTCGACACCGGCGCCGGTGGGCGCCACCACCTGCTCGACCAGCCCGCGCAGCAGCTTCTCGGCGCGCTGCCACTCGTCGCGGTCGAGCACCCGCACGGTGCCGCGCAGGGTGCCCCGCTGCGGGATGGCGTTGGCCGCCACCCCGGCGTTCACCGCGCCCCAGACCAGCGAGAACCCGGCCCGCGGGTCGACCTTGCGCGACAGCAGCCCGGGCAGCCCGGTGACCAGCCGGCCCAGGGCGTCGACCAGGTCCACGGTCAGCTGCGGGCGGGCGGTGTGCCCGCCGGGGCCGGTGAGCGTGACGTCGATGCGGTCGCAGGCGGCGGTGATCGAGCCGGTGCGCAGACCCACCGTGCCCACCGGGATCGCCGGGTCGCAGTGCAGCGCGAACGCCCGGGACGCGCCGTCGAGGACGCCGGCCGCCACCACGTGCGTCGCACCGCCGGGGACGGTCTCCTCGGCCGGCTGGAACACGCAGCGCACCCGGCCCGGCAGGTCGTCCAGCGCGGCGAGCGCGAGCGTCGTGCCGAGGAGCACCGTGGTGTGCACGTCGTGGCCGCAGGCGTGGCACATGCCCTCGCGGGTGGAGGCGTACGGCACGTCCTTGAGGTCGGCCAGCGGCAGCGCGTCGATGTCGGCGCGCAGCACCACCGTGGGGTCGCCGGACCCGACCTCGACCACCAGCCCCGTGCCGCTGGGCAGCCGGCGCGGCGCGAGTCCGGCCCCGGCGAGCCGCTGCTCGAGGAACGCCGTCGTCTCCACCTCGGCGAACGCGAGCTCGGGGTGCATGTGCAGGTGACGGCGCACGCCGACCAGGGAGTCGGTGCGGTCGGCCACCCACGCGTCGAGCCCGGCGGCCAGCTCCTCGGGGGTCCGCGTCATGCGGCGTGCCCGCCGGCGCACGCCGCCGGGCCGGGGACGGGACCGTCGGTGGCCGGGCCGCCGGGGCCGGACGCCGGGCCGGAGGTGGGCAGCCCGTTCTCGCGCTCGGCCAGCAGCAGGTCGACGACGGCGCGCAGGTCGCCGTCGGCGGACAGTGCCGCGGCCCGCTGCCGCTGGTAGGAGGCGCCCACGGCCAGCACCCGCTCGACGCCGGCGAGCTCGGCCTCGCAGCCGAGCCGGCGCGCGGTCGGCTCGAGGTCCTCGGCGAGGTCGAGCAGCGCCTGCCGGACCGGCCGCACGGTGCCCTTCTCGTCGACGACGACGTCGGCGTCCAGCCCCCAGCGGGCCGCCCGCCACTTGTTCTCCTTGAGCACCCAGCTCGGCGGGGTGGGCAGCGTGTAGCCGCGGTCGAGCTGGCCGTCGAACTGCTCGACCAGGCACTGCGACAGCGCCGCCACCACCCCGATCTCCTCGAGCGTGGGCAGGCCGTCGCAGATGCGCAGCTCGACGGTGCCGAAGCCGGGGTGCGGGCGGATGTCCCACCACACCTCGCGGACGCTCTCGATGGAGCCGGTGGAGATCAGGGTCTCCATGTAGGTCTCGAAGCCGGCCCAGTCCGGCAGCTGGGTGGGGAGCCCGGCGGTGGGCATGCCCTCGAACACCTTGCTGCGTGCCGAGGCCAGGCCCGTGTCGCAGCCGACCCAGAACGGCGAGGACGCCGACAGTGCCAGGAAGTGCGGCACGTACTGGGTGAGCGCGTTGACGATCGGCATGGCCTTGTCCGGCGAGCGGACGCCGACGTGCACGTGGACGCCGAAGATCTGCAGCCGCCGGGCCAGCCACTGCATCCGCTCGACGAGCTGCAGGTAGCGCTCCTTCGGCGAGATGAGCTGGGTCTGCCAGTCGGTGAACGGGTGGGTGCCGGCGCACAGGAGCCCCAGCCCGCGCCGGTCGGCGGCGGCGGCCACCTCGGCGACGGTGGCGGCGAGGTCGGCGGTGGCCTCCTCGACGGTGGTGCAGACGCCGGTGATCACCTCGACGGTCGACTGCAGCAGCTCGTGCTTGGCCTTCGGGTGCTCCTCGGCGCCGTCGGGGCGGATCTCCTCGAGGATCTCCGTCGCCCCGGCGGTGAGCTCCCGGGTCCCGCGGTCGACGAGCTGCAGCTCCCACTCGACGCCCAGGCTGGCGCGCTCGGAGGAGGAGAACGGGATCTGCACGCGATGAGGATAGGGACGACCGGGCCCGTCCACCGCCCGAACAGCGCGGACTAGGGGACGGGGACCAGCTCCGCGCCCGCCGCCTCGGGCAGCCGCAGCAGCGCGGCGGGCACCCGCTCGACGACCGCGGCCAGCGCGCGGCGGCCGTAGAGGTCCGGGTGCACGAGCACGCAGCACAGGTCGCGGCTGACCACGGTGACCCCGCGGCCGTCGTCGGTGGGGACCAGCGCCTCCACCCGGGACCACGGGATGCCGTGCACGTCGCCGTCGGCGTCGCGGTGGGCCAGGCCCTCGTCGGAGAGGACCAGCGCCACCCGCGCGGCCGGGTCGAGCAGCCGCCGGTGCCACGGCGGGCGGAACGGGGTGCCCGCGGGCAGCTCCGGCAGCGTCCCGCACAGCGGCCGGCGGGGCACTCCGGCCGGCCCCTCCCAGGCGACGGTGTCGGGCACGGCCAGGACGGCGGTCGGCTCGGCGCGGCGCAGCGCCTCCCGCACGGCGGCCGGCGTCACCGCGCGCCAGGCGGCGAGCGTCTGCGCGGCGGTGCGGAACGGCAGCCCGGTGGCGGCGCAGTAGGCGGCGTCGGCGAGCTCGGCGCCGGCGGCGTCCTCCTCGTCGAGCTCGGCCTCCAGCCCGGCGACGGCGTGCGCGACCTCGCCGCCGGCCGGCCCGTCGGCGCAGAGCTCGGCGAAGGTGGCCCACAGCAGGTCGGCGACCTCGGCGTCGCGGCCGGAGCGGGCGTCGACCACGAGGGCGACCTCCCGGCGGTCGGGAGCGAGGTCGAGGGTGAGCGAGTCGACGGCGTAGGACAGGCCGCGCGTGTGCCGCGCCCGCTCCCGCAGCCGCTCCCCCGCCACCTGCACACCGACGGCGAGCGCGGCGTCGGCGGGGGTGTCGGTGGCCAGCAGCAGCCCGACGCCGGGGACGTCGGTGCGGGTCCACACCGGGCCGTCCTGCGGTCGCGGCGCCGGCGCCCGGCGCACCGGCCGGGGACCGTCGGGCAGCGGCAGGCGCAGGCCGGCCGGCAGCGGGCCGTGGCACCACAGCGCCGCGTTGCCGCGGACGAACCAGCGGGCGGCGTGCGCGCGGACGGTGTCCTCGTCGAGGTACTCGGCGCCCGGCCCCGCGGAGACGGTGAGCCCGGGTCCGGTCAGCCCGTAGCGGGCGGCCCACAGCGCGCTGACCGTCGAGGACGCCGAGCCGCAGCCCTCCGCCTGCAGCACGCCCGCCTCGGCGGTGATCCGGTCGGTGGGCAGGTCGGCCAGCGCCCGGCAGACGCCCTCGAGGAACGCGCGCACCGCCTCGGGCCGGCCGGTGGCGAAGAAGGAGGTGCTGTCGACGTCGGTGACGGCGTTGCAGCGCAGGTGCGTGCGGGGCAGCGCGGCCATGGCGAGGTGCTCGACGAGGTGGGTGACCTCGATGGTCGCGAACGTCTCGTCGCGCAGGCCCACGCCGAACACCAGCGCGGCGGTGGTCCGCTCCCGCCCGCCCGCGCTGAACACGGGCACCCCGTCGACCACCGTCCGCTGCACCCGGTCATCGTCGGTGCCCGGCGCCCCGCCGTCCCCGGCCGACACGCGGCCGGGGACGGCTGGGACGGGTGGGTCAGCGGGTCAGGCCGAACACCGAGATCGTGCCGTCGTCCTCGTTGCTGGCGAGGAACAGTGCCCGGTTCGGGACGGCGAGCAGGCCCTCGGGGGCGTCGCCGGTGGCCAGCACCTGCAGCAGCCGCGGCGCGGTCTCGTCGCGCAGGTCGTACACGAGGACGGCGTCGCCGCGCTCGGAGCCGACGAAGGCGTGGGGAGTGCCGCGGATGGCGGCGACCTCCGCGCCCTCGAACTCCGCGCCCTTGTCGTCACTGCGCCCGTCGGGGTACCGCCCGGCGCCGGCCAGCGCCTGCTCGGCCGAGGTCCCCGACGAGAACAGGACCGTGCCCGACGGCGAGAACACCGTCCAGCCGCGGCCGCCGCTGGGCTCCTCCGCGAGGTCGCCCTCGTCGGCGGTGAGCAGGTTCCCGCCCGGCGTCCACTGCACGGCGTCGGGCTCGCGCGGGGCGGTGAAGGCGTCGTCGAAGGCGACCGTGCCGTCGTCGGCGGTGTCGGCGAGCTGCGACACCGTGCCGGCCGAGAATGAACCCACCACGCGCCGCTGCCGCAGGTCGACCAGGGCGACGGCGTTGTTCTCCTGCAGCGTCACCGCGGCCACGTTCCGCTGGTCGACGTCCACGTATTCCGGCTCCGGGTCGCCGGGGAACGCCGCGCCGGGCAGGCCGGTGAGCTCCACCCGGTCGACCGTCCAGCGGGCCGGCTGGCCCTGCAGCTCGACGACCGACAGGAAGCCGGCCGGCGCCTGCGGGAGCCCGCCCTCGACGCCGCCGACCTCGAGCTCCTCGTCGCGCTGGTTCTCGATGGCGATGGCGGCGTAGCGGCCGTCGGGGCTGAGCCCGATCGAGTCCGGCTGCCCGCCGAGCTGCCGCTCGGTGACGACGTCGAGGGTGCGCAGGTCGATGACGACCAGGCGGCCCGCCGGGGCGGTGAACTGGCCGTCGGTGTCGTCGACGACGGCGAGCGCGAACCGGCCGTCGCGGGTCACGGCCACCGAGGTGGGCTCCCCGCCGACGTCGACGGCGCCCACCTGGCGCGGCTGCTCGGGGCGGCCGAGGTCGACCACGCCGACCTCCCCGGTGGCGGAGTCGGTGTAGAGCACGGTGCGGCCGTCGGGGGTGACCGACAGGATCTCGGCCACCTCGCCGGCGACGTCGAATCTCGCCAGCTCGGCGAACGCCGGCGCGGGCCGGGCGGGCGCGGCGGCGGCCGGCGCGGCGGAGGCGGCGAGGGCGAGCAGCGCCAGCGGGGCGGCGGTGCGCAGGAGGCGGAGGGACGAACGCGTCACGGGGGTCCTCGGGGGTCCGGCGGAGGGGTCCCGCCGACCCAAGCCGCCGCCGGTGACGCGCCGGTGGCCGCCGGGTGACCGCCCGGCGTGCCCCCGGTGACCGGCTCCGCGTCCCCGCCGCGTCCCCGCCGCGTCCCCGCCGCCTCCCCGCCGGCTCAGGCGACGGGCACGGGGCCGGGGACGACCGCTCCCGGCCGCGGCGCCGACCAGCGCTGCGGGTGCACGACCTCGCGCAGCCGCGCGCTGACCTGGTCGACCGCGCGCTGCCCGAAGACCGCCCTCTCCACCGGGACCAGGCACATGTTGCCGCCGACGACCACGACGCCGCCGTCGTCGAGGATCGGGAAGACGTTCTCCACCTGCGACCAGGCGATGGCGTGCACGTCGCCGTCGGGGTCGCGGTGGGCGATGCCCTGGTCGCCCAGGACGATCGCCCGGTTGCCCGCGCGACCCAGCACCCGCTGGGCGAGCGAGGGCCGGATGGTGCGGCCGGGCACCGCCTCGCGGGTCAGGCCGCAGATCAGCCAGCGCTGCAGGCCCGGCAGGCCGGCGAAGTCCGACCACTCGGGCACCTGCAGCAGCGCGCTGCGGCGCACCCGCTCGAGCGCCTCCTGCGCCTGCGGCGCGGTCACCGCGGTGCAGGCCTCCATCCACCGCGCCAGCGGCAGGGCCGGGATGCCGGTCACGGCCGCGACGGCGGCGTCCATGAGGTCGGAGCGGACGAGCTCGTCCTCGTCGGCGGCGTCCAGCGCCTCCTCGAGGGCCTCGCGGGCGTGCGACAGCTCGGCCGCGCTCGGGCCGGTGCGGCACAGGTCCTGGAACTGGGTCCAGAGGATCTCCGCGACGGCGCCCTCCTGCCCCTCCCGGGCGTCGACGACGACGGCGACCTCGCGGCGGTCGGGCGTGACGTCGTGGGGAACGACCTCGGCGGAGTAGCTCAGGCCGCGCTCGGTGCGGGCCACGTCCTGCACCCGCTCGCGCAGCACGTCGGCGGCCATCCGCAGCGCCGGGTCCCACGGGCCGGTGGCCGACAGCTGCAGACCCACGCCGGGCGTCCACGACTTCGTCCACGCCGCGGCTGCCTGGTGCCGGGGCAGCGCGGGCCGGTGCGGCGGGACCGGCCGGTCGGGCAGCGGCAGCCGCAGGCTCTCGGGCAGCTCGCCGTGGCAGACCAGCGCCGCGTTGCCGCGGACGAACCACGCCGCCGCGTGCGCGCGGATCGCCTCGTCGGGCAGGAACTGCGGGCCGGGGCCGCCGGCGAACGCGACGCCGGGGCCGGTCAGGCCGTAGCGGGCCGCCCACAGGCTCTCGACCAGCCCGCCGCCGGAGCTCGAGCAGTCCTCGGCCTGCAGCACGCCGATCTCCGCGTCCGCGCGCTGCAGCGACAGGTCCGACACCGCCGCGCACACGCCCTCGACGAACTCGCGGACCGCCTCGGGGCGGCCGGTCGCGTAGAAGGACGTGGTGTCGACCGTCGTCGTCGCGTTGCACTGGATGTTGCGCTTGGGCAGCGACCCCATCACCAGGTGCTCGACCAGGTGGGTGAGCTCCCGGGTCTGGTAGGTCTCGTCCTGGACACCGACGCCGAACACCAGCACGAGCGTGGTGCGCCGCGGCCCGGGGGCGGAGAAGACCGGCACGCCGTCGATCTGCGAGGTCTGCACGCGGCCATGGTGCGGACGCCTCCCCCGGCCCGTCGGCGACACGCCCTCGGCGGGACGGATGGGACGGGTGCGCCGTCCCCCGGAGCCCGCGACCGCCCCGGCGGGCTGGGTTAGCGTCGCCCGGTGAGCGAGAGCACCTCCGACCCCGCGGCCCTGGCCGCCACCGCCGCGACCGCGCTGACCGACGCCCTGGGCGGTGGCCACGACGTCGCCGTCGTCATGGGCTCGGGCTGGGCCCCGGCGGCCGACGCCTTCGGCGACCCGGCGGCCACCGTCCGCATCGGCGACCTGCCCGGCTTCGCCGCGCCGACGGCGGTCGGCCACGGCGGCGAGGTCCGCTCGGTCCGCGCCGGCGACCGGCGGGTGCTGCTGTTCCTCGGCCGCACCCACCTCTACGAGGGCCGCGGCGTCGAGCCGGTCGTGCACGGCGTGCGCACCGCCGCCGCGGCGGGCGTGCGCACGGTCGTGCTGACCAACGCCGCCGGCGGGCTGGACCCGCAGCACCGGGTGGGCCAGGCCGTGCTGATCAGCGACCACCTCAACCTGACCGCCCGCTCGCCGCTGGTCGGCGCGGACTTCGTCGACCTCACCGACCTCTACTCCTCCCGCCTGCGCGCCCTGGCCCGCGAGATCGACCCGGAGCTCACCGAGGGCGTCTACGCCCAGCTGCCCGGCCCGCACTACGAGACGCCGGCCGAGATCCGGATGCTGCGCACCCTCGGCGCCGATCTCGTCGGCATGTCCACCGGGCTGGAGGCGATCGCCGCCCGCGCCGCCGGGGCGGAGGTGCTCGGCCTGTCGATGGTCACCAACGCCGCCGCCGGCATCACCGGCGAGAAGCTCGACCACCAGGAGGTGCTCGCCGCCGGCCGGGCCGCGGCGGGCCGCCTCGGCCGGACCCTCGTCGAGCTCATCGGCCGGCTGCCGTGACCCTGCTCGAGCAGGCGCGGGCCTGGGCGGCGGCCGACCCGCACGAGGGCGACCGCGCCGAGATCGAGGCGCTCGTCGCGGCCGGCGACACCGCCGAGCTCGAGCGCCGCTTCGCCGGGCCGCTGACCTTCGGCACCGCTGGGCTGCGCGGCCCGCTGCGCGCCGGGCCGGCCGGCATGAACGCCGCCGTCGTCACCCGGGCCGCCGCGGGACTCGGCGCCTGGCTCACCGCGCACGGGCACGCCGGCGGGGGCGTCGTCGTCGGGTTCGACGCGCGCCGCCGCTCCGACGAGTTCGCCCGGGTCACCGCCGCGGTGCTGTCGGCCGCCGGGTTCACCGTGTCGGTGCTCCCCCGGCCGCTGCCCACCCCGGTGCTGTCCTCGGCGGTCCGCTCGCTCGGTTGCGTGGCCGGCGTGATGGTCACCGCCAGCCACAACCCGCCGCAGGACAACGGCTACAAGGTCTACCTCGCCGACGGTGCCCAGCTCGTCCCGCCGGCCGACCGGGAGATCGAGGCCGCGATCGCCGCGGTCGGCCCCGCCCGAGAGGTGCCCACCTCCGACGACTGGACCACCCTCGGGGACGAGGTGGAGGCCGGCTACGTGGCCGCGGTCGTGCGGGCGCTCGACCCGGCGCAGGTGCCGGCGATCGTGCGGCAGGGCGTGACGGTGGCCTACACCGCGATGCACGGCGTCGGCGCGGCCACCACGCGGGCGGTGTTCGCCGCCGCCGGGTTCGGGCCCCTGGTGAGCGTGCCCGAGCAGGACGCGCCCGACCCGGCGTTCCCGACGGTCGCCTTCCCCAACCCGGAGGAGCCCGGCGCGGTCGACCTGCTGCAGGACCTGTCCTCCCGCGTGGGCGCCACCGTCGGCATCGCCGAGGACCCCGACGCCGACCGCTGCTCGGTGGTGGTCGACGGCCGCCAGCTCACCGGCGACGAGGTCGGGGCGCTGCTCGCCGACTGGCTGCTGCGCCGCGGCGTGCGGGGGACGTACGCGTCCTCGCTGGTCAGCGGCTCGCTGATGCACGCGCTGGCGCAGGCGCACGGCGTCCGGTCCGCCGAGACGCCGACCGGGTTCAAGTGGATCATCCGGGCGGGCACCGACGCCGAGCCGCTGGTGTTCGGCTACGAGGAGGCGCTCGGCTACGCCGTCACCCCCGACGTCGCCCGCGACAAGGACGGCATCTCCGCCGCCCTCGCCGTCGCCCTGCTGGCCGCGGAGCTCAAGGCCACCGGCCGCACGCTGGTCGACCGGCTCGACGAGCTGGCCCGCGAGCACGGGCTGTTCGCCACCGGCCAGCTCTCCGTGCGGGTCGAGGACCTGTCGCTGATCTCGGGGGCGATGGAGCGGCTGCGCGCCGACCCGCCGGCGGAGCTGCTCGGCCGGCCGGTCACCGCGACCGACCTGCTGGCCGAGGACCCGCCCGTCGACGCCGTCCGGTTGCTCGGCGACGGCGTCCGCGTGATCGTGCGGCCCAGCGGCACCGAGCCCAAGCTCAAGGCCTACCTCGAGACGGTCGTCCCGGTGCACGACGACGCCGGGATCATCGCCGCCCGCGGCCGCGGTGAGGACGAGCTCGACCAGCTGCGCGGCGAGATGGCGCACGCGCTGGGGCTGTAGCCGTGGACGCCGGCGCGCTGGTCTTCGACGTCTTCGGCACCGTCGTCGACTGGCGCGCCGGCGTCGCGCGCGAGACGGCGCGCCTGCTCGGCGCGGGCGTCGACGCCGCCGCGTTCGCCGACGCCTGGCGGGCGCGCTACCAGCCCTCGATGGAGGAGGTGCGCTCCGGCCGGCGGCCGTTCGTGCCGCTGGACACCCTGCACCGGGAGTCGCTGCCGGCCGCGCTCGCCGAGGTGGGCGCGGGCCCCGTCCCCGACGACGTCGCCGGCGAGCTCGTGCTGGCCTGGCACCGGCTCGACCCGTGGCCGGACTCCGCGCCCGGGCTCGTCCGGCTGCGGCGCCGGCACCTGCTCGCGCCGCTGTCCAACGGCGGCGTCCGGCTGCAGGTGGACCTCGCCCGGCGCGGCGGGCTGCCGTGGGACGCCGTGCTCGGCGCGGAGGTGGTCGGCCGCTACAAGCCCGACCCGGAGGTCTACGACTCCGCGCCGCGGCTGCTCGGGCTGCCGCCGGAGCGGGTGTGCATGGTGGCCGCGCACGTCGACGACCTCGCCGCCGCCCGCGAGCGGGGCCTGCGGACGGCGTACGTGCACCGCCCCGACGAGTTCGGCGGGAACCCGGTGCCTCCGGTCAGCGACCCCGGCGCCGACCTCTCGGTCGGCTCCCTGGCGGAGCTGGCGGGCGCCCTCGGCTGCTGACCGGCGGGCGCCACTCGAGCGTCCAGGTCTCCCCCACCGGCAGCGCCCGCCAGCGCCGCTCGGCGTCGGCCAGCGCACCCGCCACGGCGGCGAGCCGGTCCGGTGGCAGCCCCAGGCCCGCGGCCTCGCCGGGCAGCACCTGCGCGCCGCGGGCGCTGCGGGCCACCAGGTCGGCCACCCCCTCGGCCCGCTGGATCGCCGCCGCCCGGTCCTCCTTGAGCCGCGCGGAGCGCTCGGCCGCGTGTGGCGGCTGGCGGCCGCTGACGTGCCGCATGCTGCCCCAGACGACGCCGTCGGCCACGCAGCCCCAGATCCCGTCGGCCATCCCGAGCTCGGCCTCCACCAGCGCGTGCACCAGGTCGTGCGGCAGGTCCGCGCCCCCGCCGGCGCCTCGCATGGCGAACACGACGCCGTCGTCCCGCTCGACGACGGTCTCCACCGGACGCCGGTCGGCCAGCCGGGAGAAGGTCAGTCGCACCTCTCCAGGCTGGCCGACGGGGTCAACCGGTTTCACCAGGTCGCGAGCAGGGGCTCCCGCCGTGCGGGGCGGGAGCCGCCGGCGCCGCCGTACTGGTTGGCGCCCGGCTCGCCGGGCAGGCAGCCGACCACGACGAACAGCACGATCGGGCCGGCGATCGGCACCAGGCCCCACAGCAGGAACCAGCCGGAGCGGCCGGTGTCGTGCAGCCGGGTGACCGCCGCGCTGATCGACGGCGCGAACAGCGCCAGCGAGACCAGCAGCGTGATCGGCCCGCCGGAGAAGCTGACGTCGGCGCTGTAGTAGTCGTAGCCGTAGGACTGGTAGCTCGAGGAGTACCAGGCGAGGCCGAGCGCGATGTCGGCGACGATCGCGGCGATGCTCGCCGCCCACAGCGGCAGCGCGTAGTGCAGCCAGTAGGTGCGCCGGTCGATCCGGCCGCGGCGCACGTACCAGCTGCCCTGGTCCTGGTACGCCGGCGGGCGGGCGCCGTGGCCAGTGCCGTAGCCGGTCCCGTAGCCGGTCCCGTAGCCGGTGCCGCTGCCGTTGCCGTAGCCGAGGTGGGCGTACTCGCTCATGTGGATGTCTCCCCTGTCCGGCCCCGGTGCCCGGGGCTCCCTGTCGTCGGGGAGACGATGGCGGCGGCCGCTTGGCCCTCGGTTGGGCGCGGCTGCACCCCCGCCGCAAGCGGACCGCTAGGGGGTCGGGACCAGCTCCCGGCAGCCCGAGGCCAGCGCCCGCTCGGCGGTCTCGAGCACCACGACGACGTCGCGGCCGAACCCGACGTCGCACGGGTGGTCGCCGCCGGTGAGCGCCGCGGCCTGCAGTTGGTCGACCGCCGCCGACAGCGACTCCACGGCGCTCTCGGTGTCGGGCAGCAGCACCAGCCGGCCGGCGTCGCCGTGCACGGAGAACTCGATGCCGGTGGCCAGCGGCGCGACCGTGTGCGAGAGCGTGACCGTGGAGGCCACGCCCGGCGTCGCGTGCTGCAGCACCAGGTGCACGGTGTCGCCGGCCCCCGCGCCGGCCTGCACCGACGTCACCGGGCCGAGCGCCGGCACCAGCAGCGACAGCGCGTGCGGCCCGATGTCCCACAGCGCGCCGTGCTCGCGGCGCCAGGCGGAGTCGAAGGGGCTGCCGGCCAGGGCGCTCAGCCACGAGGCGGCGCCGCCGGCGAGCCGGGTGCGCGCGGCCTGGCCGAGCCAGGTCGTCGTCGCCGCCTGGAAGCGGAAGGTGAAGAACACGACCGAGGCCACGCCGGCCGCGCGGACCGCCGTCACCACCCGGTCGGCGTCGGCCGTGGTGAGCCCGATGGGCTTCTCCAGCAGCAGGTGGCGGCCCGCGGCGGCGGCCTGCTCGGCCAGCGGCACCTGGACGTCGGGCGGCACCGCGACGGCGACGGCGTCGACCTGCTCGAGCAGCGCGGCGAGGTCGGAGGTGCCGGGCACGTCGAACTCGGCGCCGACGGCGGCGGCCTTCTCCGCGTCGCGGCCCCAGATCCCGGCGAGCTCCGCGGTGGGGTGCGCCGCGATCGCCGCGGCGTGGACGGTGCGGGCCCAATGACCGGTGCCCAGGACGGCGAAGCGCATGGTCAGACCGCGCCGAACTGGCGGTCGCCGGCGTCGCCGAGGCCGGGGACGATGTAGGCCTTGTCGTTCAGGCCCTCGTCGACGCTGGCGGTGAACACCCGCAGCGGCAGCCCGCTCTGCTCCAGCCGCTCGAGCCCGGCCGGGGCGGCGAGCGCGCACAGCACGGTGATCTCGGTGGTGCCGCGGTCGGTGAGCAGCGTGCAGCAGTGCACCAGCGAGCCGCCGGTGGCCAGCATGGGGTCGAGCACGAACACGTGCCGGCCGACCAGCGACTCCGGCAGCGAGGCCATGTACGCCTCGGGCTGGAAGGTCCGCTCGTTGCGGGCCAGGCCCACGAAGCCCATCTGCGACTCCGGCAGCATCCCGTGCGCGGTGTCGGCCATCCCGAGGCCGGCGCGCAGCACCGGCACGATCAGCGGCGGGGAGGCCAGCCGGTACCCGGTGGTCTCGGTGACCGGGGTGGTGATCGGCTCCTCGGCGACCTCGAGGTCGCGGGTGGCCTCGTAGACCAGCATCTGGGTCAGCTCCCGCAGCGCCGCCCGGAAGGCGGCGTTGTCGGTCCGCTCGTCGC
The DNA here is from genome assembly GCF_054049975.1 of Geodermatophilus sp. SYSU D01119. NCBI lineage: Bacteria > Bacillati > Actinomycetota > Actinomycetes > Geodermatophilales > Geodermatophilaceae > Geodermatophilus > Geodermatophilus sp. SYSU D01119. The sequence goes on from NZ_JBJGYL010000020.1 coordinate 27,980, forward strand.
GCATGCGCGAGAGCCGGGCCCGGGCGAGCGGGTGGTCGACGACGGTCAGCTGCACGGGCGCCACCGTATCGGTCGCGCTCAGGGGGCGACGGCGAGGAACAGGGAGCCCCTCCCCGCACGGGGGAACCGCGGTCCCGGGGCGGGCCGCCGCACTGGGAGGATGGGCGCATGACCCACGTGCTCGACCCCGGGACGCTCGCGGCCGGGACCCGGCCCGCCCTCGGGTCCCGGGCGGCGCTCGACGACGTGACCCGGTCCGACGCCGCCCTCCGCGCCTTCCTGCACGGGCTGCCCGGCGTCGACCAGGTCGGTGCCGAGCAGCGCGCCGCCACGCTCGGCACCCGCTCGATCAAGACCACGGCCAAGGCGTGGGCGATCGACACCGCGATCTCGATGGTCGACCTGACCACGCTCGAGGGCGCCGACACCCCCGGCAAGGTGCGCAGCCTGGCCGCGAAGGCCCGCCGTCCCGACCCGACCGACCCCACCGTCCCGCCGGTGGCCGCCGTCTGCGTGTACGGCGACCTCGCCGGCGTCGCGCGGGAGGCGCTGGCCGGCACCGGCATCCACGTCGCCGCCGTGGCCACCGCCTTCCCCAGCGGGCGCGCCAGCCGGGAGGTCAAGCTCGCCGACGTCCGCGACGCCGTGGCGGGCGGCGCGGACGAGATCGACATGGTCATCGACCGCGGCGCGTTCCTCGCCGGCCGCTACCTCGAGGTGTTCGAGGAGATCGTCGCCGTCAAGGAGGCGTGTGCCCGGCCTGACGGCTCCGGCTCCGCCCACCTCAAGGTCATCCTCGAGACCGGCGAGCTGGTCACCCTCGACAACGCCCGCCGCGCCTCCTGGCTGGCGATGCTCGCCGGCGGCGACTTCATCAAGACCTCCACCGGGAAGATCTCCCCCGCCGCCACGCTGCCGGTCTGCCTGGTCATGCTCGAGGCGGTCCGCGACTTCCGCGCCGCCACCGGCACCCAGGTCGGCGTCAAGCCCGCCGGCGGCATCCGCACCACCAAGGACGCGATCAAGCACCTGGTGCTCGTCAACGAGACCGTCGGCGCCGACTGGCTGTCCCCCGACTGGTTCCGCTTCGGCGCCTCCAGCCTCCTCAACGACCTGCTCCTGCAGCGGCAGAAGCTGCGCACCGGCCACTACTCCGGCCCCGACCACGTGAGCGTCGACTGATGACCACCAGCCCCCTGTTCGAGTACGCCCCCGCCCCCGAGTCGCGCTCGATCGTCGACGTCCGGCCCTCCTACGGCCTGTTCGTCGACGGCGAGTTCGTCGACGGCTCCGGCGAGTCGATGAAGACCGTCAACCCGGCCACCGAGGAGGTGCTCAGCGAGGTCGCCGTGGGCACCGAAGCCGACGTCGACCGCGCCGTGCGGGCGGCCCGGCGCGCGTTCACCCGCGTCTGGGGGCCGATGCGCCCCGCCGACCGCGGCAAGTACCTGTTCCGGATCGCGCGGATCCTGCAGGAGCGGGCGCGGGAGTTCGCCGTCCTGGAGTCGCTGGACAACGGCAAGCCGATCCGGGAGTCCCGCGACGTCGACGTGCCCCTGGCCGCGGCGCACTTCTTCTACCACGCGGGCTGGGCCGACAAGCTGGCCCACGCGGGCCTCGGCCCCGACCCGCGCCCGCACGGCGTGGCCGGCCAGGTCATCCCGTGGAACTTCCCGCTGCTGATGCTGGCGTGGAAGGTCGCCCCGGCGCTGGCCACCGGCAACACCGTCGTCCTCAAGCCCGCCGAGACCACCCCGCTGACGGCGCTGCTGTTCGCCGAGGTGTGCCGCCAGGCCGACCTGCCGCCGGGCGTGGTCAACATCGTGACCGGCGCCGGCGACACCGGCCGCGCCGTGGTCGAGCACCCCGACGTCGACAAGGTCGCCTTCACCGGCTCCACCGAGGTGGGCCGCTCCATCGCCCGCGCCGTCGCGGGCACCCGCAAGGTGCTCACGCTGGAGCTCGGCGGCAAGGCGGCGAACATCGTCTTCGACGACGCCCCGATCGACCAGGCCGTCGAGGGCATCGTGCGCGGCATCTTCTTCAACCAGGGCCACGTCTGCTGCGCGGGCTCGCGGCTGCTGGTGCAGGAGTCGGTGCACGACGAGGTGATCGCCTCGCTGCAGCGGCGGATCGGCACGCTGCGGGTGGGCGACCCGCTGGACAAGAACACCGACATCGGCGCCATCAACTCCGCCGAGCAGCTCGCCCGCATCCGCGAGCTGTCCGACGTCGGCGAGGCCGAGGGCGCGCACCGCTGGCAGCCGGCCTGCGACCTGCCCGACCGCGGCTTCTGGTTCCCGCCGACGGTGTTCACCGACGTCTCCCCCGCCCACCGGATCGCCCGCGACGAGGTGTTCGGGCCGGTGCTGTCGGTGCTCACCTTCCGCACGCCCGACGAGGCCGTGGCCAAGGCCAACAACACCACCTACGGGCTCTCGGCCGGCATCTGGACGGAGAAGGGCTCGCGGATCCTGGCGATCGCGAACCAGCTGCGGGCCGGCGTGGTGTGGGCGAACACGTTCAACCAGTTCGACCCGACGTCGCCCTTCGGCGGCTACAAGCAGTCCGGCTACGGCCGGGAGGGCGGCCGGCACGGGCTGGCCGCCTACCTGAAGGGGGCCTCGCACTGATGTCGGACCGGCTCGCCGTCCGCAAGACCTACAAGCTGTACGTGAACGGGGCCTTCCCCCGCTCGGAGTCCGGCCGCACCTACGAGGTGACCGACAGCCGCGGGGCGTTCCTGGCCAACGCCGCGTGGGCCTCCCGCAAGGACGCCCGCGACGCCGTCGTCGCCGCCCGCGGCGCGTTCGGGAAGTGGTCGCGCGCCACCGCCTACAACCGCGGCCAGGTGCTCTACCGGGTGGCCGAGGTGATGGAGGGCCGGCACGCGCAGTTCTGCGAGGAGGTCGCCGCCGGCGAGGGGGTCTCCTCCGGCCGCGCGCGGGCGCTCGTCGACGCCGCCATCGACCGCTGGGTCTGGTACGCCGGGTGGACCGACAAGCTCGCCGCCGTGCTCGGCAGCGCCAACCCGGTCGCCGGGCCGTTCTTCGACTTCTCGCTGCCCGAGCCCACCGGCGTCGTGGCGGTGCTGGCGCCGCAGCGGTCGTCGCTGCTGGGCCTGGTGAGCGTGCTCGCGCCGGTGCTGGCCGGCGGGAACACCGCCGTCGTCGTGACCTCCCACCGCCGGCCGCTGCCGGCGGTGACGCTCGGCGAGGTGCTGGCCACCAGCGACGTCCCCGGCGGGGTGGTCAACCTGCTCACCGGCGACGCCGCGGAGATCGGCCCGTGGCTGGCCGAGCACGACGACGTCGACGCCATCGACCTCACCGGCGCCCCGGCCGACCGTGCGCTGGAGCTCGAGCGGCTGGCGGCCGGGAGCATCAAGCGGGTCGTCCGCCCGCCGGTGGAGGAGCCGGACTGGTCCGCCGACCCCGGCACCTCCCGGATGACGCCGTTCCTGGAGACCAAGACGGTCTGGCACCCCAAGGGGGTCTGAGGACGCCCGCCCACGCCGCCCGTCGGCCGACGGGCGGCGTGGGTCCGGCCGGATCGGTGCCGACCCGGTCCCACGGGCGCGCTGCCGGGTCGGACCCGGCAGGATGGGCTCCGTGGCCAGGCCCAGCATCGTCCCCATCGCGCTCACCGTCGACGACCGAACCGGTTACACGCTGTGGGCGCCGCCGTGGGAGGAGGACGGCGAGGAGTGGCAGGCGTTCCTCGGCACGTCCGAGGGCGACACCGCCACGGTGCACCTGTTCCCCACCCCGTCGGCGCTGGCCGCCTTCTGCCGCACCCGCACCGACCACGACCTCGCCGACCACCCGGTCTGGCCGGTCGTCAGCGGGCTGGGCGCGGAGGACCTCACGCCCGACGACGACCACCGTTACGACCTCGACGGCGTCTACGACATCGCCGCCGAGAACCCCGACCGGTGGGCGGTCGAGGAGCTGGCGGCCACCATCGACATCGTCAGCCGGCTGGCCGAGTGCCTGGACACCGCCGGCGCCGACGACGAGGACGCCCCGCGCGCCCGCACCGACGCCGATGGTGAGGACGACGACGAGGACCTCGAGGACGAGGAGACCGAGTTCCCGGCGCTGGCCGAGCTGGTCGCCCGCCCGGAGATCGGCTCGCTCGGCCTGGGCGTCGACGCCTTCGTGGGCCGCTCCGGGGAGGACGCCTGGGTCGGCGTCGGCGGGGCGCTCGACGAGCTGTGGGAGGACGTGATCGAGGAGCTGTCCGGCCACCTGGACTGGACCGGCTCGGGCACCACCACGGTCGACGCCTACCCCTCGGCCGACGACGAGGACCTCGACGAGGACCTGGGCGACGAGCCGGACGACGGCACCCCGGCGGAGCGCACGGTCGCGCGCGGCTCCGACGGCAGCGGCAACCGCCCGGCCGCCGGGTCCACCGCGGCCGCGCCCGCGGAGGCCGCCACGGCCGGCGTGAGCACCATCCGCGGCGGCAGCCGGATCACCGCCACCCCGGCCGCCGTCGCCGCCGCGGCGGAGTTCTGGGAGGCGGTGGGGATCCTGCCGGTCGAGCTGGTGGTCCCCGAGGGCGCCGGGGTGACGCTGCGCTGCTACGTCGACGACGTCGCCCGCTTCCTCGGCCGCGACGGCGAGGTGTACCTCTTCGACACCCCGGCCGAGCTCGCCCGCTTCATCGCCGGGGACGAGGACCACGACCTCACCGAGATCGCCTCGTGGCCGGAGGTCGCCGACACCGACACCCTGCCGCTGCCGGCCGAGCAGGACCGCTACGACCTGACCGAGCTCTCCGAGCTGCTGGCCGAGGTCGCCGGCGGCGCGGCGGGGCTGGTCGACCACAGCACGCTGGCGCAGCCGGTGGAGGGCGTGCGCGACGTCGCCGAGTACGCCGGGCTCTCCCGGGTCGAGGAGCTGCTCGCTCCGGGGGCCCCGCTGGGCCGCGCCGTGGTGATCGGCGAGCGCGAGCCCGGCACCCCGCTGCGGGCGGAGGACGCCGCGGCGCTGCGGACCGCGTGGGACGAGGTCGTCGCCGAGGTGGGCGGGGCGCTGGTCTTCCGCCGGTGACGCCCGTGCTCCGGGTCCGGCCCGGACCCGGAGCACGACCCGGCTCGGGGGAGGTCGTGCTCTGCCCCGCCCTGGTGGGCAGAGCTCGAGCCGGTTCGTCAGGACGCTCGTGCTCTGCCCCGCCCCGGTGGGCAGAGCTCGAGCCGGTTCGTCAGGACGCTCGTGCTCTGCCCCGCCCCCGTGGGCAGAGCACGACCCGGCTCCGGACAGCACAGCGGCCGGCCCCCGGGACGGGGACCGGCCGCTGCGTGTGTCAGTCGCGGGCGGGCGCCGGACGGTCGGGACGGCCGCCGCGCTCCCCCGGCCCGCGGGACCGGTCGCGGTCCCCGAACGGACGGCGCGGGCGCTCGCCCTCGCCGAACGGACGGCGGGAACGGTCGCCCTCGCCGGCGGGGCGGCGCGGACGGTCGCCGTCGCGGCGCCCGCGGTCACCCTCGCCGTACGAGCGGCGCGGACGGTCGCCGTCACGGCGCGGACGCCGGCCGCCGGGGCCCCCGTGCGGACGGCGGGACTCCCGCGCCGGCCGCTCGATCGGCTCCACCGGCACGCCGCTGGCGACGAGCTCGGCGATCGGGGCGTCGCCCGGCCGGACGCGGTCGACGCGCGGGTCGACCTTCGCCTGCCGGAACCGGCGCTTGGCCTGGCCGACCTGGTCGGGCAGCAGCAGCGAGACCACGACACCGGCGGCACCGGCGCGGGCGGTGCGGCCCGAGCGGTGCAGGTAGGTCTTGTGGTCGGCCGGCGGGTCGTAGTGCAGCACCAGCGAGACGTCGTCGACGTGGATCCCGCGCGCGGCGACGTCGGTGGCCACCAGGACCGGGCTGCGGGCGTCCATGAACGCCTCCAGCGCCCGGCGGCGCGCCGACTGGGGCAGCCCGCCGTGGATCGCCTCGGCCTTGATGCCGACGGCCTTGAGGTTCTCCGTCAGCCGGTCGACGCCGAGCTGGGTGCGCGCGAAGACGATGGTGCGGCCCGGGCGGGCGGCCAGCTCCTGCGTCACGGGCACCTTGTCGCGGAACGCGAGGCTGTAGGCCCGGTGCTCGGCCGGCGGGGCGTCGTCGCCGGGGCGCTTGACCTCGTGCCGGGCCGGGTCCTTGAGGTAGCGGCGGACCAGGGTGTCGACCTCGCCGTCCAGCGTGGCCGAGAACAGCAGCCGCTGGGCGTCGGGGCGGGTCTGGTCGAGCAGCTCCTGCACGACCGGCAGGAAGCCGAGGTCGGACATGAAGTCGGCCTCGTCGACCACGCTGACCTCGACCTCGGCGAGGGTGGCCTCGCCCTGCGCGATGAGGTCCTGCAGCCGGCCGGGGGTGGCGACGACGACGTCGACGCCGCGGCGCAGCTGGGTGATCTGGCGGTGCATCGGGGCGCCGCCGTAGACGGTGACGAACTGGGCGCCGATGGCCTGGCCGAGCGGGGCCAGGTTGTCGGCGACCTGCTGGGCCAGCTCGCGCGTGGGCACCAGCACGAGCGCGCGGGGCGCCCTGGGGCCGCGGCGGGCGGTGAGGCCCATGCGGGCGAGCATCGGCAGGCCGAAGGCCAGCGTCTTGCCCGAGCCGGTGGCGGCCTTGCCGAGCACGTCACGCCCGGCGAGGGCGTCGGGCAGCACGGTGGCCTGGATGGCGAACGGCGCGCGGATGTCGCGCCGCTCCAGGGCCGTCACCAGCTGCTGGGGCAGGCCCAGCGAGGCGAACGTGGGGCCGGTCTGCTCGGGCGCCGGCGCGGGGGTGTTCTCGGGGTCGAGCTGGATGTCGACGACGTCGACGGGGTCGATCAAGGACATGCGGGTGTGGGACTCCGATACAGCTCGGGCGCGTCCCGTGGTGTTGCGCGGGCGCCACCCCCTGCGTCGGGGTCCGGCGTCCTCACTGGCGGTCGCGGCGTCGCGGGACGCGGCGGGCCTGCACGGATGCGCTCATGCCCGGACGGACCGTCCGGGAGGATGTCCGGCGAGTGCCGGCACACCCACGGTAGCAGCGGAGATCACCTGCCCATTCCGGCGCGGGCGGTGGGCGTGGTCACCCGCGCAGCGCGGCGTACCCCGGCCGGACGACGTCGGTGAGCAGGCGGGCGCGGACGGCGTCGTCGGCGAAGGCGGCGGCCAGCGCGCGCTCGGTGACCGCCTGCACGTCGTCCCAGGCCCAGCCGTGCGCGGCGGCCACGTCGGCCAGCTCGCTGGTCACCGACACCCCGCTCATCAGCCGGTTGTCGGTGTTGACCGTGACGGCGAAGCCGAGCCGGTGCAGCCGGTCGACCGGGTGCGCGGCGATCGAGGGGTAGGCGCCGGTCTGCACGTTCGACGACGGGGCGACCTCCAGCGGCACCCGCGCGTCGAGCACCCGCTGCGCCACGGGGCCGAGCGGGCCGTCGCCGGGCACCTCGTCGGCGATGCGCACGCCGTGGCCGAGCCGCTCGGCGCGGGCGCCGTCGAGGGCGGCGCGGATGCTGTCGATGCCCGCGGCCTCCCCGGCGTGGATGGTGCGGTGCGCGCCGGCCCGGTCGAGCAGCGCGATCGCCTCGGGGTGCCGGTCCGGCGGGAAGCCGATCTCCGGGCCCGCCAGGTCGAACCCGACGACGCCGGCGTCGCGGTAGCGGACGACGAGCCGCGCGACCTCCTCCCACCGGTCGGCCTGCCGCATCGCGCACAGCAGCGCGCCCACGGTGATCGGGGTGCCCGCGGCGGCGGCCTCGGCGCTGCCCTGGGCGAAGCCGTCGAGGATGGCCTCGACCGCCTCCTCGATCGGCGTGCCGCCCGCGGTCACCAGCTCGGGCGCCATGCGGACCTCGGCGTAGACGACGCCGTCGGCGGCCAGGTCGAGCGCGCACTCGCGGGCCACCCGGCGCACCGCCTCGGGCCGCTGCATCACGCCGACGGTGTGCGCGAAGGTCTCCAGGTAGCGCACCAGCGAGCCGGAGTCGGCGGCCTCGCGGAACCAGCGGCCGAGCGCGTCGGCGTCGCCGGCCGGCAGGTCGCGGTAGCCCGCCTCGTCGGCGAGCTCGAGCACCGTCTGCGGTCGCAGCCCGCCGTCGAGGTGGTCGTGCAGCAGGACCTTGGGGGCACGGCGGATCGAGTCGGCGTCGAGCGGAACAGGCACCCGGCGACGTTATCTGGTGCCGCGCTCCTGCCAGCGGAAGGTCAGGACGCACAGCACCAGCCCGGCCACGCACCAGGCGGCGAGCACGAGCGCCACCCGGCCGAGCTCCCAGGTGCCCGCCGGCTCCGACGCGGCGAGGGCGTCGGGAAGGAACACCGAGCGCAGGCCCTGGGCCATCCACTTGAGCGGGAACAGCGAGGCGACCGTCTGCATCCAGGTGGGCACCTGGCTGAACTGGAAGAAGACGCCGGAGATGAACTGCAGCACCAGCGCGATCGGCGTGACCGTGGCCGACGCCGACCGGCCGTTGCGGGCCAGCGAGGACACCGCGATGCCCAGCAGGGTGCAGGCGGCGGCGCCGAGCGCGGTCACCCAGGCGAAGGTCAGCCAGTCGGCCCCGGTCGGCAGGTCGACGTCGTAGAACACGACGCCCACGAGCAGCAGGATCGCGATGATGAGCACGGTGACGGCGAGGACCTGCACCACCTTGCCGACGAAGTAGGCGCTGCGCGGCATCGGGGTGCCGTAGAGCGACTTGAGCGTGCCGTCGGCGCGCTCGGTGGCGATGGAGATCGCCATGTTCTGCAGGCTCGCCCCGAGGATGCCCGCGGCGATCACCCCGGCCAGGAAGTACTGGGTGAAGCTGACGCCGCTGCCGAGGTCGTAGTCCAGCACCGCACCGAAGACGACCAGCAGCAGCACGGGGAACACGAGGGTGAAGACCACCGACTCGCGCTGCCGGAAGAACTCCTTGAGCTCCACCCCGGCGCGGGAGCGGTAGACGGCGCCCAGCGCGGGCAGCGGCGGGGCGGGGCGGTCGGTCGTCGCGGCGCTCACGCGCGCTCCTCCCCGATCATCTGCAGGTAGACGTCCTCGAGCGTCGGCCGGGCCACGGCCAGGTCGGGCACCTCGCCGCCGAAGCGCGCGGCCAGGTCGCGCACGAGGGCGGTGGGGGTGTCGGTGGCCTCGGTGCGCCGGACGCCGTCCTCACTCCAGGTGACCACGGCGGGCGCCCGGCCCCGGCCGCCCAGCTCCGAGGGGACGGCGACCTCCGCCAGCCGGCCGCGGGCGATCACCCCGACGCGGTCGGCGAGCGCCTCGGCCTCGTCGAGGTAGTGGGTGGTCAGGAGCATGGTGGTGCCGAGGTCGCGCAGCGAGCGGATCAGCGACCAGAACTGGCGGCGGGCCTCGGGGTCGAAGCCGGTGGTCGGCTCGTCGAGGAACAGCAGCGTCGGCCGGCCGACGATGCCGAGCGCGACGTCGAGCCGGCGGCGCTGCCCACCCGACAGCGACCGGCCGCGCGCCCCGGCCTTCTCCGTCAGGCCGACCAGCTCGAGCACCTCGTCGGGGTCGCGCGGGTCGGGGAAGTACGACGCCTGCGCGCGCAGCAGCTCGCGGCAGGTCAGCTGGCTGTCGCCCGCGCCGGACTGCAGCACGATGCCCAGCTGCGCCTTCCACCGGCGCCCGCCGGAGGCCGGGTCGGTGCCGAGCACCCGCACCTCGCCGCCGTCACGGTCGCGGAAGCCCTCGCAGATCTCGACCGTGGTGGTCTTGCCGGCGCCGTTCGGGCCGAGCAGCGCGAAGATCTCGCCCCGCCGGATGTCGAGGTCGAGGCCGTCGACGGCGGTGGCGGCGCCGTAGCGCTTCACCAGGCCGCGGACCGAGATCGCGGCGTCCGGGTCGAGGGGCGCCCCGGCGTGCGGGGCGGCGGCGGAGGTCGGCGCCGCGGACGTGCTGGTCACGAGGACCCAGTGTTCCACTGCCACATCGCGACCCTCCGGGCCGCACCGCGACCAGGTGCCGTCCCCCGGTGGAGCGGAGCCCGTCCCGGCCCTCGTCGGGGACCCTCCGGGCCCCGCTCCTCCCGCCGCCTCGCGACCAGGTGCCGTCCCCCGGTGGAGCGGAGCCCGTCCCGGCCCTCGTCGGGGACCCTCCGGGCCCCGCTCCTCCCGCCGCCTCGCGACCAGGTGCCGTCCCCCGGTGGAGCGGAGCCCGTCCCGGCCCTCGTCGGGGACCCTCCGGGCCCCGCTCGTCAGGCCGAGATGCGGTCCAGCAGCAGGGGCAGCGGCTCGTCGCCGGTGTCGACGCCGACCGCGCCCTCCAGCGCCTCCAGCGCCCGATCGATGCGCGCCGGGTCGTCGGTGTGCAGCTCCAGCAGCGGCTGGCCCTCGGTGACCTGCTCCCCCACCGTCGCCGTCCAGGTGACGCCGGCCGCGGCCGACACCGGGTCCTCCTTGCGCGCCCGCCCGGCCCCGAGCCGCCAGGCGGCGACACCGAGGGCGTAGGCGTCCAGGCGGGTCAGCGTGCCGGTGGCGGGAGCGGTCACCACGTGCCGCTCCGCCGGCTGCGGCAGCGGGGCGTCGGGGTCCCCGCCCTGCGCGGCGACCATGCGCCGCCACACGTCCATGGCCCGGCCGTCGCGCAGCGCGTCGGCGGGGTCGACGTCGGGGCGCCCGGCGCCGGTGAGCATCTCCCGCGCCAGCGCGAGCGTCAGCTCCACGACGTCGGCCGGGCCGCCGCCGGCGAGCACCTCCACCGACTCCGCCACCTCGACCGCGTTGCCCGCGGCGCGCCCGAGCGGCCGGTCCATCGCGGTCACCAGGGCCACGGTGTTCACCCCGGCGGCCTCGCCCAGGCCGACCATCGTGCGGGCCAGCTCGCGGGAGGCCTCCGGGTCCTTCATGAACGCCCCGGACCCGGTCTTGACGTCGAGGACCAGCGCGTCGGCGCCCTCGGCGATCTTCTTGCTCATGATCGAGCTGGCGATCAGCGGGATCGACTCGACCGTCGCCGTCACGTCGCGCAGCGCGTAGAGCTTCTTGTCCGCCGGCGCCAGGTCGTGCCCGGCCGCGCAGATCACCGCGCCCACCTCGGCGAGCTGCCGCAGGTAGGCGTCCTCGTGGACGTCGGCCCGCCAGCCGGGGATCGACTCGAGCTTGTCCAGCGTGCCGCCGGTGTGCCCGAGGCCCCGGCCCGACAGCTGCGGCACCGCGACACCGCAGGCGGCGACCAGCGGCGCGAGCGGCAGCGTGATCTTGTCGCCCACCCCGCCGGTGGAGTGCTTGTCGGCGGTCGGGCGGCCCAGCGAGGACAGGTCCTTGCGCTCGCCGGAGTCGATCATCGCCTGCGTCCACACCGACAGCTCGCCCGGCGACATGCCCCGGAAGAACACGGCCATGAGCAGCGCGCTCATCTGCTCGTCGGGGACCGTGCCGTCGGTGTAGGCGCCGATGACCCAGCGGATCTGCTCGGGCGTGAGCTCCTCGCCGTCGCGCTTGGCGCGCAGCACGTCGATGGCGTCCATCAGCCCCGTCCCCCCTCGGCCGCGCCCGCGCCGCCGTCCCGGGCGGCCGCGGCCACCAGGTCCTCGGGGCCGAAGGCGTCGGGCAGCACCTCGCGCATGGGCACGATGCCCAGCGACACCGTCTCGATGAGCATCTCCGGGCCGCCGTGCTCCCACAGCAGCTGGCGGCAGCGCCCGCAGGGCATCAGCGGCTGCCCGTCGCCGCCGACGCACGCCACCGCGACCAGCCGGCCGCCGCCGGTGCGGGCGAGGTCGCTGACCATCCCGCACTCGGCGCACAGGCCCAGGCCGTAGCTGGCGTTCTCGACGTTGCAGCCGGTGACCAGCCGCCCGTCGTCGACCAGCCCGGCCACGCCCACGGGGAACCGCGAGTACGGCGCGTAGGCGTGCGTCATGGCCTCCCGGGCCGCCGCGCGCAGGGCGTCCCAGTCCAGCTCCGGCACTAGTGCTCTCCCCTTCGGTAGACCAGACCGTCGGCCTTGGGCATCCGCAGCCGTTGGGACGCCAGCGACAGGACCAGCAGCGTGGTCAGGTGCGGCGTGAACGACACCAGGCCCGGCGGCAGCTCGTCGACGGTGAGGAACCCGACCAGCGCGGCCGCGGCCACGACGGCGGCGATGCCGGCCGGCAGCAGCTTGCCGCGCCGGGCCTGGACGACCGCGATCACCGCGAGCAGGATCGCCACCAGCAGGAACAGCGCGACGACGGCGGAGCGGCTGCGCAGCTGCAGCGCGTCGGTGAACCCGAACAGGCCGGCGCCGGCCGCGAGCCCGCCGGGACGCCAGTTGCCGAAGATCAGCGCGGCGAGGCCGATGAACCCGCGCCCGTTGACCTGGCCCTCGCGGTAGATCCCGGCGATGAAGACGAGGAAGACACCGCCCAGGCCGGCCAGCGCGCCCGAGATGACGACCGCGATGTACTTCAGCCGGTAGACCGGCACGCCGAGCGAGTCGGCGGCAGCCGGGTTCTCCCCGCAGGAACGCAGGCGCAGCCCGAAGGAGGTGCGCCACAGCAGCAGGTAGCTCGCCGGCACGAGCAGCACGGCGATGAGCGTCAGCAGGCCGATGCCGCTGGTGAGCCCGCGCAGGATGCCCGCGACGTCGCTGACGAGGAACCAGTGCTGCCGCTCCAGGGAGCCGAGCAGGTCCGGTCCCGAGGACAGCACCGGCACCGAGAACGACGGCGGGTTGCCGTCGACCGGGGGCGACTGCGTGACACCGCCGCCGGCCGGGTTGTCGGTGTAGAGCAGCTCGGAGAGGAACCGCACGACGCCGCCGGCCAGGATGTTGATCGCCACGCCGGAGACGACGTGGTCGACGCCGAAGGTGACGGTGGCCAGCGCGTGCAGCAGGCCACCGATCGCGCCGAACAGCAGCCCGCCGACGACCGCGGCGCCCCAGCCCCACTGGTAGCCGGCGAACCCGGCGCCCCAGGTGCCGAGCGTCATCATCCCGTCGAGGCCGATGTTGACGACGCCGGCGCGCTCGCTGAACAGGCCGCCGAGCGCGGCCAGGCCGATCGGCACCGCCAGGAGCAGGGCCGCGGCGATCGTGGAGGAGCTGGTGAGCTGCTGCTCGCCGCTGATCACGCGGACCAGCGAGACGAGCAGGACGATGCCCAGCAACAGCCACACGAGGCGGCGCGAGCGCCCGCCGCCGGTGAACAGGTCGGTCAGCGGTCCGCGGCTGGGCCGGGTGCCGGAGGGGGTCGCCACGGTGCTCACGCGCCGGTCTCCTGACGCTCGTCGGTGCGCTGGCCGGCGCCGGTGCCGCGGCTGACGCCGGCCCCGGTGCCCTCGCCGCCGTCGGCGGCCCCTCCGGTGGAGGCCGCGCCCGAGGCGGCCTGCCCCGGGCCGGTGCTGCCGTCGCCGGCGACGACGGCCGGGGTGGCCGAGCCGCGCTCGGCGGAGCGGCGGGCCACCCGGCGGGCGATCTCGTTGGCCACCACGACGGCCAGCACGATCGTGCCCTGGATGATCGTCACGACCGAGGCCGGGAAGTCCTGGATCTGCAGCGGCACCAGCGACCGGTCGAGGAAGGCGAACAGCAGCGCGCCCAGCGCGATGCCGACCGGCTTGTTGCGGCCGAGCAGCGCCACCGCGATGCCGAGGAAGCCCAGACCCGACACGAAGTCGGTGGTGTAGGCGTGCGTGGAGCCGAGCAGGTCGGGCATGCCGATCAGGCCCGCGACGGCGCCCGACAGCAGCATCGTCTTGACGACCATGCCGCGGGAGTCGACGCCGCTGGCGCTGGCCGCCGACGGCGACAGGCCCGCCGCGCGCAGGTCGAAGCCGAACCGCGTGCGGTTGAGCAGTACCGCGACCAGCACGCCGACCACGACCGCCACGATCAGGAAGCCGAAGAGCTGACGCGGAGGGTTGGCCAGGCCGAGGGCGCCGAAGATGCCGTTGAGGCTCGGCATCCAGCCCGACTCGGGGATCTCGGCGGTGCTGATGATCGAGGCGCCCTCGGGGCTGCCCCGCAGCGGGCCGGTGAGCAGGAACGACGCGATGCCCAGCGCGATGACGTTGAGCATGATCGAGCTGATGACCTCGCTGACGCCGCGGGTCACCTTGAGCACCGCGACGATGCCGGCCCAGATCGCGGCCACGGCCATCGCCACGACCACGATGAGCAGCACGTGCAGCGGGCCCGGCAGCGCGACGGCGGCCCCGACACCGGCGGCGAGGATGGTGGCCAGCCGGTACTGGCCCTCGACGCCGATGTTGAACAGGCCCATGCGGAACGCGATGGCCACCGCGAGGCCGGCCAGGAACAGCGGCACCGCCCGGTTGAGGATCACCACGAGCGCGGTGACCTGCTGCGACGGGGTGTCGCCGAAGTCGACCATGACCGCGAAGACCCGCAGCGGGTCGACCTGCAGGGCCGCCATGACCGCCGAGGAGATGACGACGGCGACGACGACGGCGAGGACCGGCGCGAACAGCGCCAGCCCGATCCGGCGGAGGACATTCACGCCGCACCCGCCGTCGTCCGGGCCCCGGTCATGTACCCGCCGAGCTCCTCGGGGGTGACCGCGGACGGGTCGAGGGTGGCCACCAGCCGGCCGCGCAGCATGACGTGCAGCGTGTCGGACAGGCCGATCAGCTCGTCGAGGTCGGCCGAGATGAGCAGGATGCCCATCCCCTCGGCGCGGGCCTCCTCGAGCAGCCGCCAGATGGCGCCCTGCGCGCCGACGTCGACGCCGCGGGTCGGGTGGGCGGCTAGCAGCAGCCGCGGGGCGGCGCTCATCTCGCGGCCGACGATCAGCTTCTGCTGGTTGCCGCCGGACAGCGCGACGGCCAGCGTGTCCGGGCCGGGGGCGCGGACGTCGTAGTCGCGCATGATGCGCGCGGTGTCGGTCCGGGCGCCGCGGCGGTCGATGAAGGGTCCCTTCACCGCCGGCGGCCGGGTCTGGTGTCCCAGGATGCGGTTCTCCCACAGCGGCGCCTCGAGCAGCATGCCCTGGCGGTGGCGGTCCTCGGGGATGAACCCGAGCCCGGCCTCGCGGCGGGCGCGGGTGCTCCACGCGGTGATGTCGTCGGGGCCGAGCAGCACCGTGCCGGCGGCGAGGGGGCGCAGGCCCATGACGGCGTCGACGAGCTCGGCCTGGCCGTTGCCCTCGACGCCGGCGATGCCCACGACCTCGCCCTCGCGGACGGTCAGCGTGACGTCGTCGACCGGCGGGCGGCCGGTGGGGGCGGCGACGGTGACGTCGCGCAGCTGCAGCACCGGCGTCTCCCGCACCGTGGAGGTGCGGATCTCCGGCGAGGGCAGCTCGGTGCCGACCATGAGCTCGGCGAGCTGGCGCGCCGTCGTCGTCCTCGGGTCGGCGGTGCCGACGGTGGTGCCCCGGCGGATGACGGTGATCGAGTCGGCGACCTTGCGGACCTCGTCGAGCTTGTGCGAGATGAAGATGACCGTCAGGCCCTCGCGCTTGAGCTCGGCGAGGTTGCCGAACAGCTCGTCGACCTCCTGCGGCACGAGGACGGCGGTCGGCTCGTCGAGGATCAGCGTGGTGGCGCCGCGGTAGAGCACCTTGGCGATCTCGACGCGCTGCCGGTCACCGACGCCGAGGTCCTCGACGAGGACGTCGGGGTCGAGGCCGAGCGCGTAGGCGTCGGAGATCTCCCGGATCCGCCGGCGGGCCTCCCCGCCGATGCCGTGCGCCTTCTCCGCGCCCAGCACGACGTTCTCCAGCACGGTGAGGTTGTCGGCGAGCATGAAGTGCTGGTGCACCATGCCGATCCCCGCGGCGATCGCGTCGGCCGGGCTCTTGAAGTGCACCTCGCGGCCGTGCAGCAGGATGTGGCCCTCGTCGGGGCGGTGCATGCCGTAGAGGGTCTTCATCAGCGTCGACTTGCCGGCGCCGTTCTCGCCCACGATGGCGTGCACCTCGCCGCGCCGGACGCGCAGCTCGATGTCCTTGTTGGCGACGACGCCGGGGAAGCGCTTGGTGATGCCGCGCAGCTCGACGGCCAGCGGGGCCGACGGGGCAGCGCCGCCGCCCTCGGTGCCGTCCCCGGTCGCGCCCTTGCTCAGGCCGACCGGCGTCGGTGCCGGTACGCCTGCCGGGGAGCCTGGTGTGGCCATGGTGGGCCCTTCCTGCGTTCCTGCGGCCCGCGGGTGCGCGGGCTCGCGTCCACTCTGCTGCACCGGTGCCGCGGGATCGACCGCGGTCCCCGGTGTGCGCACCCGCCGGCGACCGGCAGGTGCGTCGGCTGGGCATCCTCCCCGACGAGTGTGACGGGCGGGGATCCCCCTGACGGCGGAGGGCCCGGGGGTGCGTGCGCTCCCCCGGGCCCTCCGGTCGTGCGTGGGGTCAGCCGGCCTCGTGGCCGGCCGCCGTCACGGGGTCGACGGGACCTCGATCTCGCCGTCGACGATCTGCTGGCGGTACTCGTCGATCTGGTCCTGGATGTCGTCGATGAAGCCACCCGAGGTGGACAGGCCGACGCCGTCCTGCTCCAGGTTGTAGACGATGTCCTCGCCGCCCTGGACGCTGCCGTCGACGTAGGAGTCGATGAACGAGGCCACCGCGGTGTCCACGCGCTTGAGCATCGAGGTCAGGATGACCGCCTGCAGCGCCGGGTCGTCGACCGTCTGGTACTGGTCGGAGTCGACGCCGATGGCGCGCTTGCCGGCCGCCGCGGCCGCCTGGAAGACGCCGAGGCCCGAGCCGCCCGCCGCGTGGTAGACGATGTCGGCGCCGGCCTCGTACATGCCCTGGGCGACCAGCAGGCCGCGGTCGGGGGCGTTGAAGCCGGAGAAGTCACCGGCCGGCGAGATGTACTGGCGGTCGATGATGATCTGCGGGTTGACCGCCTGGGCACCGGCCACGTAGCCGGCCTCGAACTTCTGGATCAGCGGGGTCTCGACGCCGCCGACGAAGCCGATGTGGCCCGTCTCGGACTTCAGCGCCGCGGCGACACCGGCGAGGAAGGAGCCCTCCTCCTCGCTGAACAGCAGGCCGGTGAGGTTGTCCGCGCCGACCTCCGCCGCTGAGGAGTCGATGATCGCGAACGTCGTGTCCGGGTACTGCTCGACGACGTCGCCGATGACCTCGCCGTAGGCGAAGCCGACGGCGATGATCGGGTTGTAGCCCTCGTCGGCCAGCTGGGTCAGCAGGTCGGCGCGGTTGGAGGCGTCGGCGTTGGGGCTGAGGTCCTGGAACTCACCGCCGTGCTCCTCGACGGCGGCCTCGAGGCCCGCGACCGCCGCGTCGTTGAACGAGCGGTCGCCACGGCCGCCGGTGTCGAAGGCCAGGCCGATGCGGGGCTCCTCGCTGCCCCCGCCCTCGCCGCCGCCGCTCCCGCTGCTGCCGCCACCGGTCTCGTCGCTGGCACAGGCGGCCAGGGCCATGCTGCCGGCCAGCAGCAGGGCCGCGACCTTCATCTTCCGCGCTCGGCGCAAGACGCACTCCTCTCTGGGGGGAGCTCCCGGCACAGACGGGGGAGCTCCCGTGGGTCCTGGTCCGTCACGCCCGGGGACGCCCCGGCACGGCCGGGGACGCCGGACGCGACGACCCCGGCACGCTAACCGCGCTCGCGCCCCCCGCCGCCATCCGTGCGACGGACCGAGACGGGATCGTTGTGAACAGCCGTCCCGGCGTGGCCCCGGCCACGGCCGCCCGCGCCCGGCGGCGGGCCCGGGCCGGGGCGCGGCTAGCGTCGTCCCCGTGCGGCGACGGTGGGGTGCGCTGGTGGCCCTGCTGGCCGCGCTCGCCGTGCTCCTGGGGACGGCGCCCGCCGCGGCGGCACCGGCCGACGACACCCCGCGCCCCACGGCCGACCCGGCCGCGCCCACGCCCACCGCGCCCCCGGCCGGCGGGCCCCCGCAGGGCTCGGCGCCGGGCGGCGTCCCCGTCGGCGGGGAGGGTCTCGACACCCGCGGCACGGTGGTAGCCGACGGCGCGCCGCCGCTGCCCGACGGCGTCGTGGCGGCCGGCTGGCTGGTCGCCGACGCCGGCACCGGCGAGGTGCTGGCCGCCCGCGACCCGCACGGCCGCTACTACCCGGCGAGCACGCTCAAGACGCTGACCCTGCTCACCCTCGCCCACCGCCTGGACCCCGCGCTGGTGGTCGAGGGCACCGTCGAGGACGAGCAGATGGAGGGCAGCAAGGTCGGCATCGTGGCCGGCGGCCGCTACCCGGTCGGGCTGCTGTTCCAGGCACTGGTCATGCAGTCGGGCAACGACGCGGCCAACGCGCTCGCCCGCGCGGCCGGGGGCACCGCGCCCACGGTCGCGGCGATGAACGCCCGGGCGCTGCAGATGGGCGCGTTCGACACGGTCGCGGGCTCCGTCTCGGGCCTCGACGTCGCCGGGCAGTCCTCCTCCCCCTATGACCTGGCGCTGTTCTTCCGGGCGCTGGTCGCCGACCCGGTCACCGCCGGGATCCTCCTCACGCCGACCGCGCAGATGCCCGCCGTGGAGGGCCGCTCCCCCGGCTTCCAGATCCAGAACCAGAACCCGCTGGCCGGCTATCCCGGCACCCTGGGCGGCAAGACCGGCTTCACCGACGCCGCCCGGCACACCTACGTGACCGCCGCCGAGCGGGACGGCCGGCGGTTGGTGGTGAGCGTCATGGGCACCGAGAACGTGCCGCTGCGCGCCGCCGACCAGGCCGCGCGGCTGCTCGACTGGGGCTTCGCCGTCCCCCCGTCGCTGGAGGGGGTGGGCCGCCTGGTCGCCTCGGCCGACGAGGTCCCCTCCCCCGCCCCCACCCGGACGGCGACGTCGACGCCGGCGGGCCCGGCCGGGGTGGCCGCGGGTCCTCCCGCGACGGGCCCGGCGGCCGCCGACGACGGGCCGCCCGCGCTCGGCCTGCTGGCGCTCGGCGCGGCCGCGGTCGCGGTCGTCGCCGCCACGCTCATCGGCCGGCGGCGGGCGGTGCGCCGCTCGTCGCCGCCACCGGCGGCCGCGTCTCCGGGGCGGCGGGCACCGCCGGGGCCAGGCGCGGGAGGGTCGCCGTCCACGCCGCCGTGAAGAACCCGAAGCGGACGACGAGGTTGATCCAGACCAGGACGCCGACCGCGCCGCCGAAGGCCGACGACGTGACGCTGCCGGAGATCAGCGACAGGTAGAGGCTGCCGGCCAGCTTCATCAGCTCGAACCCGGCGGCGCCGAACAGCGCGCCGGGGAGCAGCAGCCGCAGCGGGTGCGAGATCGAGGGCACCACCCGCAGCAGCCACAGGAAGACGACGACGTCACCGGCGAAGGCCAGCACGATCCCGAGCAGGCTGGTCCCCACTGCCAGCCCCGGCGCGTCCTCCAGGCCCAGGACGTCGAGCACCACGGAGGTGGCCTGGGTGGCGAAGCCGGTGAGGCCGATGCTCAGCAGGCCCGCGGCGCCGAGGGCGACCAGCGCGACGACGTCGGCGAGGTTGTCGCGCCAGAACTCCGGCTCGTCGACGGAGCCCTTCCAGATCTGCTCCATGCCGATGCGCAGCTTGTCCATGGCGCGCAGCCCGGCGTAGAGGAAGCCGGCCGCGCCGATGATCCCGGTCAGGCCGGCCGCGCCCACCGCCGAACGCAGCTCGTCGACGATCTGCCGCCCCGTGCTGCCCGGGAAGGACTCGCGGATGGCGGTGTAGAGCTCCCGCTGCAGGAGCGCGTCGCCGGAGAGGACCAGGGCGATGACCGAGGCGACCAGCAGGAGCACCGGGAACAGTCCGAGGAAGACGAAGTAGGTGACCCCGGCGGCCAGCAGGTCACCCTGGCTGCGCTGGTAGCGGCCGCCGGCCCGGGCCAGGTGGTCGAGCCACGGCCGCCTGCGGCGCTGGGTGCGGACGAGGGTCTCCACGGAGCCCGTGACCCGCGCGCCGGCGCCGGTGACGCGGGCCCAGGGGCTGCGTCCGGCGTCGGCGGGCGGCCGGTCGTCCCGAGGGGTGCCCACCCCGTCCAGTCTGCTGCCTCGGGGAGCGCGGCGCAGGTCAGCGCCGGTGCGGCGGTCCGGTCAGCGGGTACTCGCGGGCGACCGCCCAGGTGCCGGCCGGGGTCTGCTCGAACTCGGTGAACGAGGTGACGAGGAACTCCGCCGAGAGGTCGGCCAGGCCGCTGTAGGCCAGCTCGAGCATGTCGGGCGTGACGTCGTGGGCAACGGTGACGTGCGGGTGGTACGGGAACGAGAGGTCGCGCGCCAGCGGGCCGGTGCGCACGTCGGAGGCCAGCAGCTCGCAGTTGCCGATGCCCTTGGCCACGGCGACGAACACGACGTCGGAGACCGGGGTGAAGGTGCCGGTCCCCGACAGGTGCATCTCGAACGGCGGGTGGCTGCAGGCCACCTGCGCCAGGTGCTCGCTGATCGCCGCGCGGTCGGCGCACGGCACCTCGGTGGGCGGCAGCAGCGTGACGTGCGGCGGGACGACGGTGGCCTGCAGGTCGCCGACCTTGGCGCGCCAGTCGACCAGCAGCTGCGCCCACGGTTCGGGAACGGGCACCAGCACGCCGACGACGGAGGTCTGCGGCGGCGCCGTCCGGCTGCGCGGGACGAACGTGTCGTCGTTCACGACGCCGACCCCGCGGGCGGGAGGAAGCCGACCCGGTCGTAGACGGTGGCGACGGTGGCCGAGGCGACCTCCCGCGCCCGCGCCGCGCCCCGGGCGAGCAGCCGCTCGAGCTCGGCGCGGTCGTCGAGCAGCTCCTGCGTGCGGGCGCGCACCGGGGTGACGAAGTCGGTGACGACCTCGGCGAGCTCCTTCTTGAGGTCGCCGTAGCCGCGCCCGGCGAACCGCTCCTCCAGCTCGGGGACCGGCGTGCCCGACAGGGCGCTGTGGATGGTCAGCAGGTTGGTGACGCCCGGCTTGTTCTCGGCGTCGGCCAGCACCTCGCGGCCGGTGTCGGTGACCGCCGAGCGGATCTTCTTCGCGGACACCTTCGGGTCGTCGAGGAGCAGCACGCAGCCGGCCGGCGGCAGGCTCTTGCTCATCTTCTTCTCCGGCGACTGCAGGTCGAGGATCTTCGCCGCGCCCTGCGGGATGCGGGCGGCGGGCACGGTGAAGGTGTCGCCGAAGCGGCCGTTGAAGCGGGTGGCGAGGTCGCGGGTCAGCTCGAGGTGCTGGCGCTGGTCCTCGCCCACGGGCACCTCGTCGGCCTGGTAGACGAGGATGTCGGCGGCCTGCAGCACCGGGTAGGTGAACAGCCCGACCGAGGAACCCGCGGCGCCCTCGCGCTGGCTCTTGTCCTTGAACTGCGTCATCCGGCTGGCCTCGCCGAAGCGGGCCAGGCACTCGAGCACCCACGACAGCTGCACGTGCTCCGGCACGTGGCTCTGCACGAACAGCGAGCTGCGGTCGGGGTCGACGCCGAGGGCGACGAGCTGCGCGGCGGAGACGAGGGTGTTCTGGCGGAGCTGCGCCGGGTCCCAGTCCATCGTGATCGCGTGCTGGTCGACGACGCAGTAGAACGCCTCCGCGGTGTCCTGCAGCGCGACCCACTGGCGGAGCGCACCCAGGTAGTTGCCGAGGTGGAAGGAGCCCGCCGTCGGCTG
Organism: Geodermatophilus sp. SYSU D01119; assembly: GCF_054049975.1. Taxonomy (NCBI): domain Bacteria; kingdom Bacillati; phylum Actinomycetota; class Actinomycetes; order Geodermatophilales; family Geodermatophilaceae; genus Geodermatophilus; species Geodermatophilus sp. SYSU D01119. The sequence goes on from NZ_JBJGYL010000020.1 coordinate 49,424, forward strand.
GATGCCGGAGAGGACACGGGGAAGAGGCACGGCGGCCATCAAACCAGCCGCGGCTCAGCCGAGCGGCGCGCCGGTGCGCACGTCGTCGCCCGCCGCACCCGACGCGCCGGTGGTGACCTCGTCGAGCGCGGCGAGGAAGACGTCGTCCTCCTCGGGCGTGCCGACGGTGACCCGGATGCCCTCGCCGGCGAACGGCCGGGTGATGACACCGCGGGCCTCCAGGGCCGCCGCGACCCCCGCCGTCGCCTCCCCCAGCGGCAGCCACACGAAGTTGGCCTGGCTGTCGGGCACCTCGTGGCCGCGCCCGCGCAGCGCGGCGGTGAGCCGGTCGCGCTCGGTGACGACGGCGGCGACCCGCCGGCCCACCTCGTCGGCGCTGGCCAGCGCGGCGACCGCGGCGGCCTGCGCGAGGCTGGAGACGCTGAAGGGCACGTGCGTGCGGCGGACGGCGTCGGCGACGGCCGGGTCCTCGGCCACCAGGTAGCCCACCCGCAGGCCGGCCAGGCCCCACGCCTTGGAGAACGTCCGCAACACCGCGACGTTCGGGCGGCCGCGCATCAGCTCGAGCCCGTCGGGGACGTCGGGGTCGGTGACGAACTCGCGGTAGGCCTCGTCGAGGACGATCAGCACGGAGTCGGGCACCCGGTCGAGGAAGCGCTCGAGCTCGGCCCGGCGCACCGCCGTCGACGTCGGGTTGTTGGGGTTGCAGACGAACAGCAGGCGGGTGTCGCCGTCGACCGCGGCCGCGAGCGCGTCGAGGTCGTGGGTGTCGGGCGACCCGCCGGGGCGGGAGGGCACCAGCGGCACCTGCAGGCTGCGCGCCCCGGCCACCTGCGCCAGCAGCGGGTACATCTCGAACGAGCGCCAGGCGAAGGCGATCGCCGTCCCGGGGTCGTTGAACGACTGGGCGAGCTGCTGGCACAGCATCACCGCGCCGCAGCCGGGCACGACCTGCGCCGGGTCGACGTCGTAGCGCTCGGCCAGCGCCCGGGTGAGGACCGCGGCGCCGTTGTCGGGGTAGCGGTAGGTCTCCCCCGCCGTCGCCGACAGCGCCTGGACGACCGCCGGCAGGGGCGGGAACGGCACCTCGTTGCTGGCCAGCTTGACGGCGCGCTCGACGCCGAGCTCGCGGGCGAGGTCGGCGGGGTTGCGGCCCGGCTTGTAGGCCGGCAGCGCCTGCACCGCCGGACGTGCGCTCACCACGGACAGGTCCTCCCGGGCGACGGCTCCTAGGGTGGCCCCATGCGCGTTCTCGTCGCCGGTGGGGCCGGCTACATCGGCAGCGTAGTCACCGCCGCCCTCCTGGAGGGCGGCCACGAGGTCACCGTGCTCGACGACCTCTCGACCGGGCACGCCGACGCCGTCCCGGAGGGCGCCCGGTTCGTCCGGGCGACCCTGCAGGAGTCGGCGCCGGTGCTGGCCGAGGTGCGGCCCGAGGCGGTGCTGCACTTCGCCGCGAAGAGCCTGGTCGGCGAGTCGCAGGTGAAGCCGGAGATCTACTGGGAGCACAACGTCGGCGGGTCGCTGGCGCTGCTCGAGGCGATGCGGGCCGTCGACTGCCGCCGGATCGTGTTCTCCTCCACCGCGGCCACCTACGGCGAGCCCGACCAGGTGCCGATCCGCGAGGACGCGCAGACCCGGCCGACCAACACCTACGGCGCCACGAAGCTCGCCGTCGACGCGATGCTCACCTCCTACGCCACCGCGTACGACTTCGCCGCGGTGAGCCTGCGCTACTTCAACGTGGCCGGCGCCGCGTACGGCCTCGGCGAGCGGCACACCACCGAGACCCACCTGATCCCGATCGCGCTGCAGGTCGCGGCCGGCAAGCGCGAGGCGATGACGGTCTACGGCGAGGACTACCCGACGCCGGACGGCACCTGCATCCGCGACTACATCCACGTCTCCGACCTCGCCGACGCGCACCTGCTCGCGCTCACCGCGCCGCAGCCGGGCGAGCACCGCGTCTACAACCTGGGCAACGGCACCGGCTTCTCGGTGCAGCAGGTGGTCGACGCCGTCCGCGAGGTCACCGGGCACCCGGTGCCGGTGCAGGTGGGCGAGCGGCGGGCCGGCGACCCGGCGCAGCTCGTGGCCGCGAGCGACCGGATCCGCGCCGACCTGGGCTGGAGCCCGCGGCACACCGACCTGACGGGGATCGTGCGCGACGCCTGGGAGGTCGCGCAGGAGCGCGGCTGACGGGCGCCGCGCAGGGGCGCGGCTGAGCCGGCTCAGCCGGCCGGGGCGTCCTCCCCGGCCGGTTCGACGTCGGGCGCGGGGGTGACCGACAGGCGGGCGATCCGCCGCCCGTCGAGCTCGAGGACGGTGAGCGTGCGGCCCTCCACCTCCACCGCGTCGCCGACGCCGGGGATCCGGCCGAGCTCGGCGAGCACGAAGCCGGCCACCGTCTCGTAGGGGCCCTCGGGCAGCCGCAGGCCGGTGGCCTCCGCGAAGTCGTCGAGGTTCAGCAGCCCGTCGACCTCGTGCGGGCCGCCGGGGCGCTCGTCGGCGTCGGCCACGACCTCCTCGTCGTACTCGTCGTAGATCTCGCCGATGACCTCCTCGATGAGGTCCTCGAGGCTGACGATCCCGTCGGTGCCGCCGTACTCGTCCACCACGATCGCCAGGTGCTGGTTCTCCCGGCGCATCTCCGACAGGGCGGTCAGCACGCCGGCGGTGCCGGGCAGCCGCTTGACCTCGCGGGCCAGGTCACCGACGGTGGCCGCGCGCCCGGCGGGGTGGGTGGGCAGCAGCAGGTCGCGGACGTGCACGAACCCGACGACGTCGTCCTGGTCGCGGCCGGTCACCGGGTAGCGCGACCAGCCGGACTCGGCCACCTGCCGCGCGGCGCGGCTGACCGTCGTCGAGGCCTCGAGGAACTCCACCTCGGTGCGCGGGGTCATCACCTCGCGGACCTCCCGGTCGCCGGCCCGGAAGACCTCGTCGATGAGCCGGCGCTCGTCGCTGGAGAGCGACTCGTGGGCGGCGACGAGGTCGCGCAGCTCCTCCTGGCTGATCGCCTCGCCGCTGGCCTTCGGGTCGCCGCCGAGGAGCCGCACCAGGACGTCGGTGGAGGCCGAGAGCAGCCAGATGACCGGCCGCGACAGCCGCGCGATGGTGTTCAGCGGGCGCGCCACCATGAGCGAGAAGCCCTCGGCGCGCTGCAGGGCCAGGCGCTTGGGCGTCAGCTCGCCGACCACCAGCGACAGGTAGCTGATCGCCACGGTGACCAGGACGAGGGCCAGCGGGTCGGCCACGCCCTCCCCCAGGCCGCGGGCGACCAGCCAGTCGCTGAACGGCTCGGCGAGGGTGCTCGCGCCGAAGGCCGCGGAGAGGAACCCCGCGAGGGTGACGCCCACCTGGACCGCGGCGAGGAACCGGTTGGGGTCGGCGAGCAGGCGAGCCAGCGCGCGGCCCCGGCCGCCCCGCTCGGACAGCACGCGGACCTGCGCCTCCCGCAGCGACACCAGTGCGATCTCCGCGCCGGCGAAGAACCCCCCGACCAGCACGAAGACGACGACCAGGACGATGTCGAGCCAGACGTCGCTCACGGCGGCGTGCTCCTCGGGACTCGGGGCGGGTGAGCCGTCCATGCTGCCCGCCCGGCCGCGAGGACGGCGTCCGGGGCTCTCCGCGCGGAGGCGTGTGAGCTCGGTCACGTCCCCCTCCCGGGTGAAGGACCGCTACGGCTAGTCTCGACGAAGTCACGGTCCGTTTCTGTCGAGTCCCGTGAGGACGTCCCGCTCGTGCGCCACCGCCGGTCCTCCCCGCTGCCCGCTCGCCTCGCCGCCGCGGGCCGTCGGCTGCTGCCGTCGCTGTTCCGGGTCCTCGTCGGCCGGCGCACGCTGTCCGCCCTGGCCGTGGCGGTGGTCGTGGCCGGGATCGCCCTGGTGGTCCCGCTGGTGATGGCCGGCCGCGGCGCGCTGTCGACGGCCGAGTCGGCCGTCACGACCACCGCGGAGGACGCGGGGCCGCGCACCGGTGTGGTGACGATGGGCGTCGACGGCGAGCCCGCGCCGGGATCGGCCGGCTCGGCGTCCACCCCTCCGTCGACCGGGTCGGCCACCGCTCCCGGGACCACCTCGTCGTCCGCGTCGGCGGGCGCCCCGTCCTCCGCCGCGTCCGTCGAGTCCTCCGCTGAGTCCTCCGCTGAGTCCTCCGCCGACGCGCCGGCTCCGACAGCCGCGGAGGCCCCGTCCGCCTCGGCGGAGGCTCCTCCGGCCGGGACGACATCGCCCTCCGCGGCCGGCTCGTCCTCCGCCGGCTCGTCGTCCTCGTCGGCTGCCGCACCCGCCCCTCAGGCCGCTCCGGCTCCGCAGCCCGCTCCCGGCTCGCCGGCCCCGGCCCCCGCCCCGTCGCCGTCGCCGTCGCCGTCGCCGTCGCCGTCGCCATCGCGCAGCAGCGCGCCGGCACCCTCACCCGGCCCGACCACCTCCCCTCCGACGCCCGGCAACGTGGCCGCGGCGGTGCCCGGCGGGGCGGCCGCGGTGCTCGCCGCGCTGGACGCCGCGCGGGTGGCCGCGGGCTGCGACCCGCTCGTGCGCGACGCCGGCCTGACCGCGCGGGCCGAGGAGCACGGCGAGGAGATGCGGCGCGCGGGCGGGGAGGTGCCCGTCGGCAGCGGCGCGGTGGCCTCCGGCACCCGCGACGGCGGCACGGTGGTGGCCGGCTGGCTCGCCGGCTCCGTTGCCGGAGAGCTGCTCGACTGCTCGCTGACCGGCGCGGGCGCGGCGGTCGTCGGCGGCCCCGGCGGCCCGTTCTGGACCCTCCTGCTCGCCTGACCCTCAGCGCGCCACGGCCACGGCCTGCCGGGCGCGCAGCGCGAGGACCCGAGCGACGAGCCGGTCGGGCCGGCGCATGTCCTCGGTGGTGACCGAGAGAGTCACCCAGCCGGCCGCCGTCATCCGGTTGGCCCGTCGCCGGTCGGCGAGGAAGGCGGCCCGCACCCCGTGCCAGAGCCCGTCGTACTCGATGGCCATGCGGAGCTCCGGGTAGGCGAGGTCCACCCGCGCGACGAACCCCTGAGCGTCCCGGACGACGTACTGGGCCACGGGAGGCGGGAGTCCCGCTCGCACCAGGAGCAGGCGCAGCCGGGTCTCCTGCGGCGACTCCGCGAGCCCGTCGGCGAGTGCGGCGACCGCCCGGGCCTGGGCACTGCCCCGGCACGGCGGCAGCCGGGCGACCGCGGCGCGCACCGCGGCCAGGTCGGCGAGCCCCGCGCGGACGAGCCGGTCGAGCAGGACGACGCACTCGTCACGGTCCCCGTCCCGGACGAGGTCGACGGCGGTGTCCACGCGGCCGGTGCAGGGCAGCCCGCGGCGGACGGCGAGCGCCTGCCCGTCCCGGAGCGCGCGGACGCGGACGCCGTCGCCGGCGTTCCACCGCGCGCCGGGAGGGACGACGACCTCGACCGCGTCGTCCGCGCCCGCTATACCGGTCACGCCCCAGACCAGGGCGGCACTCCGCCGGGCGAGGCCCGCGCCGACCGGCAGGACGAGCCCGACGGCCGCGACGTGCAGCCCGTGGGTGACCGGGAGCCGGGCGTCGGCGTAGACGTCCTGGCGGAGCCGGCGCCAGGCACTGCTGCGCAGCTGCTTCCGCGTGAGCCAGCCGCGGCCGATCGCCGTGGAGCCGCGGAACACGCGCCCCTGCAGCGGGAGGGGACGGGAGGGCGACACGGGCACGACGGCGAGCCTGCCGCCCCGCGGCCTGCCCCCGGCCGTCGTCCACAGGACGACGACACGGCAGTGGCCCCCTCGGACGCGCCGAGAGGGCCACTGACGTGTGTCCGTCACCCCGAGGGCGACGGAAGGGGGTGCACTGCTCAGGCCATGGCCTTCTGCAGGTTGCTGTCGATGGCCGCCAGGAAGTCCTGGGTGGTCAGCCACGGCTGGTCCTTGCTGATCAGCAGCGCGAGGTCCTTGGTCATCTGACCGCCCTCGACGGTGTCGATGCAGACCTTCTCGAGGGTCTCGGCGAACCGGGTGACCTCGGGGGTGTTGTCGAGCTTGCCGCGGTGGGCGAGGCCCCGGGTCCAGGCGAAGATCGACGCGATCGGGTTGGTCGAGGTCTCCTTGCCCTGCTGGTGCTGCCGGTAGTGGCGGGTCACCGTGCCGTGGGCGGCCTCGGCCTCGACCGTGCGGCCGTCCGGGGTGGCCAGCACCGAGGTCATGAGGCCGAGCGAGCCGAAGCCCTGCGCGACGGTGTCGGACTGGACGTCGCCGTCGTAGTTCTTGCAGGCCCACACGTAGCCGCCCTCCCACTTGAGGGACGCGGCGACCATGTCGTCGATGAGGCGGTGCTCGTAGGTGATGCCCGCCTCGTCGAACTGGTCCTTGAACTCGGCCTCGAAGGTCTCCTCGAAGATGTCCTTGAACCGGCCGTCGTAGGCCTTGAGGATCGTGTTCTTCGTGGACAGGTACACCGGGTAGCCGCGCGACAGGCCGTAGTTGAGCGAGGCGCGGGCGAAGTCGCGGATCGAGTCGTCGAGGTTGTACATCGACAGCGAGACGCCGGCGCCGGGCGCCTGGAAGACCTCGTGCTCGATCGGCTGCGAGCCGTCGTCCGGGGTGAAGGTGACGGTCAGCTTCCCCGAGGTGGGGAACTTGAAGTCGGTGGCGCGGTACTGGTCGCCGTAGGCGTGGCGGCCGACGATGATCGGCTTGGTCCAGCCCGGCACCAGCCGCGGCACGTTCTGCATGATGATCGGCTCGCGGAAGATGACGCCGCCGAGGATGTTGCGGATCGTCCCGTTCGGCGAGCGCCACATCTTCTTCAGGCCGAACTCCTCGACCCGCGCCTCGTCCGGCGTGATGGTGGCGCACTTGACGCCGACGCCGTGCTTCTTGATCGCGTTGGCGGAGTCGATCGTGACCTGGTCGTCGGTGGCGTCGCGGTGCTCGATGCCCAGGTCGTAGTACTCCAGGTTCACGTCGAGGTACGGCAGGATCAGCTGGTCCTTGATGAACTGCCAGATGATCCGGGTCATCTCGTCGCCGTCGAGTTCGACGACGGTGCCCTCGACCTTGATCTTGCTCACGTCAGACATTCCCTCTCTGCAGCCCCGGCCCGTCGGGCCGGGAGTCGGTCAGGTCGCGGCCGGCTCTCACATGTCCGCGACGTCGGCCTGCTTGGCACGGACCGCCTCGGCGGCCTCGCGCAGCCCGGCCAGCTCGCTCTCGGTCAGGTCCCCCTCGACCACCCGGCGCACACCCCCGCGGCCGATCTCGGCCTCGACGCCGAGGTAGACGCCGGAGATCCCGTACTCGCCGTCGACCCACGCGCACACCGGCATGACCGCGCCAGAGTCCTCGATGACGGCGCGGGCCATGCGGGCGGCGGCCGCCGACGGCGCGTAGTACGCCGAGCCGGTCTTGAGCAGCGCCACCACCTCGGCGCCGCCGTTGCGGGTGCGCTGCACGAGGTGCTCGACGCGGTCGGGGGCCATCACGTCGGCCAGCGGCTTGCCGTCGACGGTGCAGCGCGAGGGCACCGGCACCATCGTGTCGCCGTGCGAGCCGAGCGTCAGGGTGCGCACCGAGGAGACCGGGACGCCGAGCTCCTCGGCGACGTTGTTGGTGAACCGGGCGGTGTCGAGCATCCCGGCCTGGCCCATGACCCGCTCCTTCGGGAAGCCGGTGGCCAGCTGGGCGAGGGCGGTCATCTCGTCGAGCGGGTTGGACACCACGATGACGACGGCGTCGGGCGAGCTCCGCGCGATGTTCTCGGCGACCTGGCGGACGATGCCGGCGTTGGTCTCGATGAGGTCCATGCGGCTCATGCCGGGCTTGCGGGGCAGGCCCGCGGTGATCACCACGACGTCGGAGCCCTCGGTGCCCTCGTAGGAGCCCCCGCCGACGCCGACGACGCGCGTCTCGAAGCCCTCGATCGGGCGTGACTGGTTGATGTCGAGGGCCAGGCCCTCGGGCTTGCCCTCGACGATGTCGGTGAGCACGACCGTCTCGAAGACGTCGTACTCCGCCAGTCGAAGGGCGGTGGTGGAGCCGTAGAAGCCGGCACCGACGACGGTGACCTTGCCGTTCCTGGGCTGCTCTGCCATGGGCGTCAACCTAGACCCGGGACCCTCGTCGCCGCGCCCGCGGGCCGGTCCGCTCAACTGCCCGGCACCAGGACGGAGAGCACCGTGACCGCGACCCCGGCGCCGGCCATGAGGACGACGTCGACCGGGCGGCTGCGGACGGCGAGGAACCCGACGCGCCGCACCGGCAGCACCAGCCGCAGCACCGCCGCGCCGACCAGCGCCAGCCCGACCACCAGCAGGCCGCGCCGCCAGTGCTCGAGCGCGACCATCGCCAGCCCCACCGCGACCGCCACCAGCACCGCGAACAGCGGCAGCTGGCGCAGCAGCCCGGCCAGGAACGGCCGGCGCGTGTAGAGGGGCGGCCGGCTCATCAGGCGGTCAGCACCTCGGCCGCGACGGCGCGCTCGGCGGCGAGCACCACGTTCTGCAGGAGCATCGCCCGGGTCATCGGGCCGACGCCGCCGGGGTTGGGCGCCACGTGCCCGGCCACCTCGGCGACGTCCCTCGCGACGTCACCGGCGATCTTGCCGTCGACCCGGCTGACGCCGACGTCGAGCACCGCGGCGCCCGGCTTGACGACGTCGGCGGTGACCAGCCCGGGCACGCCGGCCGCGGCCACGACGACGTCGGCGGTGCGGAGGTGGGCGGCCAGGTCGCGGGTGCCGGTGTGGCAGAGGGTCACCGTGGCGTTCTCGGTGCGCCGGGTGAGCAGCAGCCCGAGGGGGCGGCCCACGGTGATCCCGCGCCCGACGACCACCACCTCGGCCCCGGCGACGGGGACGTCGTACCGGCGCAGCAGCTCGACGATGCCGACCGGCGTGCACGGCAGCGGCCCGTCGACGCCGAGCACCAGCCGGCCGAGGTTCGTCGGGTGCAGCCCGTCGGCGTCCTTGGCGGGGTCCATCGCCTCGAGGACGGCGGCCTCGTCGACCTGGCGCGGCAGCGGGAGCTGCACGATGTAGCCGGTGCAGGCCGGGTCCGCGTTGAGCTCCTCGACGACGGCGAGCACGTCGGCGAGCGTGGCGGAGGCCGGCAGCTCGCGCTGGATGCTGGCGATGCCGACCTGTGCGCAGTCGGAGTGCTTCGCGTTCACGTACCAGCGGCTGCCCGGGTCGTCGCCGACCAGCAGGGTGCCCAGGCCCGGCCGGTGCCCGGCCGCGGTGAGGGCGTCGACCCGCGCGGTGAGCTCCTGGCGGATGGTGGCGGCGGTGGCCTTGCCGTCGAGGATCGTCGCGGGCACCCGGACAGTGTGCCGGAGGCGCCCCCGGCGGGGCCCTCCCGGCCCTACGCTCGCGGCGGCGCCTCCCCCGCGCCGTCCCGCCCGCCCAGCGAGGAGTGCCGATGACCGAGCGCGACCCGTCGACCCGGCAGATGCCCGCCGCGCAGGCCGGTGAGCGGCGGGAGCAGACGGCGCCGGGCGCCGGCGGCTCCGGGGCGCACGGCTACGCCGGCACGGGCGAGAACTACTACACCTCGCCGAACTACTCGACCCGGCCGGTGGCGGTGCGCCGGCCCGCCTCCCTCGCCGGCCTGCTGTGCATCCTCGCGGGGATCGCCGCCGGCACCAGCGTGCTGCTGCGCTGGCTGGCCGACAGCCCCGACCGGGGCTGGGACCTCGTCGGGCGCGGGTTCACCGAGCTCGGCGACGGCTTCTCGCAGCTGACGTCGTCCGGCTTCTGGCAGCCGCTGGCCGTGGTCCTCGGCGGCGCGGCGCTGTTCCTGCTGGGGATCCTGCTGTGGCTGCCGGCGCGCACCCACCGCACGCTCGGCGTGCTGGCGCTCGCCGTCAGCGCCCTGGCGATCGCCGCGGTGCTCGTGCCGCTGTCCCGCGAGGAGTGGGACGCCGGCCGCTTCGCGCTCGGCTTCTGGTTCGGCTGCGCCGTGGGCGTCCTCGGCCTGCTCGGCGCCCTCTGGGCGATGCTGAAGGGCCCGAAGTACCGGTAGGGGTGAGCCGCCCTGCGAGGACGGCGGACCGGCCGCGGGGCCGGAGGCTCCCGGTCGGGACGTCGTGACGGGGTTCCGCGCAGCAGGGGGACGGCACCTGGCCGCGGTGGAGGCCGGTAGGCCGACCAGGTGTCACGGCGGGTCACCTACTCGACGATGGCCCCATGGGCCTGGGCGAGCTGGACGGCGTGGGGCAGGTCGAGCCGGACGCCGGTGAGCTCCAGGCCGCGCCACGGCCAGGCCTCGGTGGCCGCGCCGCGCAGGTCGGCCCCGCGCAGCTTCGCGCCCTGCATCCGCGCGCGGTCGAGGTCGGCACCGGTGAGGTCGCACTCGCGCAGGTCGGCGTCGGTCAGGTCGGCCTCGCGGAACCGCTGGCCGGACAGGTCGGTGCCCGACAGGTCCGCACCGCGCAGCGACGTCCAGCTCCAGTCGCAGTCGGTGCTGGTCAGCGGCCGCAGCGTGGCGCCCGGGAAGTGCGAGCCGGTGAGCTTGCAGCCGTCCCAGACGACGTCGATCAGCCGCGCCCGGTCGAAGCGGCAGGACAGGAAGGCCGACCCGCGGTGCCGCGAGCCGCTCATCCGCACCCCGGTGAGCACGCAGGAGTCGAAGACGCAGCGCCGGGTGACCAGCTCGGTCAGGTCGGCGTCGTGGAACCGGCAGCGGGTGAACGTGACACCCTCGAGCTCGGCGCCCCACCAGTCCACCGAGGACAGGTCGGCGTCGACGACCTCGGCACCGTCCTCCGGCGGGCGGACGTGCGGCCTGGACCCCGGCATCAGTGGGCGAAGTGGCGGGTCCCGGTGAGGTAGAGCGGCACCCCGGCCGCGCGCGCGGCGGCGACGACCTCCTCGTCCCGCACCGACCCACCCGGCTGGACCACGGCGCGCACCCCGGCGTCGAGGAGCACCTGCAGGCCGTCGGCGAAGGGGAAGAACGCGTCGGAGGCGGCCACCGACCCCGCGGCCCGCTCCCCCGCCCGCGTCACCGCGAGGCGCGCGGAGTCCACCCGGTTCACCTGGCCCATGCCGACCCCGACGGTCGCCTTGTCGTGGGCGAGCAGGATCGCGTTGCTCTTCACCGCGCGGACCGAGCGCCAGGCGAACACCAGGTCGTCGAGGCCGGCGGCGTCCAGCGGCTCCCCGCAGGCCAGCGTCCACGTCGTCGGGTCGTCGCCGTCGGCGTCGATCCGGTCGGCGCTCTGCAGCAGCAGCCCGCCGCTGACCGGCCGCATCTCCACCGCCGGCCGCGCGGCGTCGTCCAGGCGCAGCAGGCGGATGTTCTTCTTCGCCGTCAGCACGCCGAGCGCGTCCTCGGTGAACGACGGCGCGACGACGACCTCGGTGAAGACGTCGGCCACCTGCTCGGCCATGGCGAGGTCGACCTCGCGGTTGGCGGCGATGACCCCCCCGAACGCCGACACCGGGTCGCAGGCGTGCGCCTTGCGGTGGGCGGAGGCGATGTCCGCGCCGACGGCGATGCCGCACGGGTTGGCGTGCTTGATGATCGCGACGCAGGGGTCGTTGTGGTCCTGCGCGGCCCGCCACGCAGCGTCGGTGTCGACGTAGTTGTTGTAGGACATCTGCTTGCCGTGCAGCTGCTCGGCGTGCGCGAGGCCGGGCGTCCCGCCGCGGTAGAGCGCGGCCTGCTGGTGCGGGTTCTCGCCGTAGCGCAGCACGTCGGCCCGCTCCCACGAAGCGCCGACCCAGGCGGGGAACGCCGACTCGTCGTCGGGCGCGAGCACGCTGCCCATCCACGAGGCGACGGCGACGTCGTAGCTCGCGGTGTGCCGGAAGGCGGCTGCGGCCAGCCGCTGCCGCTCGACGAGGGTGAAGCCGCCCGCGGTGACGGCGGCGAGGACGTCGCCGTAGCGCGCCGGGTCGACGACGACGGCGACCGACGGGTGGTTCTTCGCCGCGGCGCGCACCATCGCCGGGCCGCCGATGTCGATCTGCTCGACGCACTCGTCGGGCGTGGCGCCCGAGGCCACCGTCTCGGTGAACGGGTAGAGGTTGACCACCACGAGGTCGAAGGCCGCGATGCCGAGCTCCTCGAGCTGCGCGACGTGCTCGGGCTTCCGCCGGTCGGCGAGGATGCCGGCGTGCACCGCCGGGTGCAGGGTCTTCACGCGCCCGTCGAGGCACTCGGGGAACCCGGTGACCTGCTCGACCGGGGTGACGGCGATGCCGGCCTCGGCGATGCGGCGGGCGGTGGCGCCGGTGCTGACCAGCTCGACCCCGGCGTCGGCGAGCCCGCGGGCCAGCTCCTCGATGCCGGCCTTGTCGTAGACGCCGAGCAGCGCGCGTCGGACGGGGATCCGGGGATCGGTCTCGGTCACTGGGGGTCCTCCGTCGTCCCGGTGACGAGTCGCGCCACCGTCTCCACCAGGAGCGTGCGCTCCACGGCCTTGATCCGTTCGTGCAGTCGGTCCTCGTCGTCGCCGGGCAGCACCGGCACCTCGCGCTGGGCGAGCACGGGGCCGGTGTCCACGCCGGCGTCGACGAGGTGGACGGTGCTGCCGGTGACGTCCGCGCCGGCGGCGAGGGCGTCGCGGACGGCGTGTGCGCCGGGGAACGCCGGCAGCAGCGCCGGGTGGGTGTTGACCAGCCGGCCCTCGTACCGCGCCAGCACGGCCGGGCCGACGATCTTCATGAACCCCGCGGACACCACCCAGTCGGGGCGGTGCTCGGCGATCGCCTCGGCCAGCGCGGCGTCCCAGGCGGCCCGGTCGGGGAAGGCGCGCAGCGGGACGGTGAAGGTGGGCAGGCCCCGGCGGCGGGCGTGCTCGAGGCCGGCGGCGTCGCGGTCGGCGCCGACGGCGACCACCTCCGCGGGGTAGCCGGGGGCGTCGGCGGCGTCGAGGAGCGCCGCGCACAGCGAGCCGGTGCCCGACAGCAGCACCACGACCCGCGCCCGCGCGGGAGGTGGGGCGGCCGGCACGCGCCCGACCCTATAAGGACCCCGTCCTCCTCCCGCCTCGCAGGCTCGGCGCGAGCCTCGGGACGGGGCCAGCCGGACGGGGCGTCAGTCCCGCGCCCGCCAGCGTGCCACGGCCGCCGCGAGGGCCGCGGCGATGGCCGCCTGCAGCGCGACGGCCAGCCCGGTGGCCACCGGCGGCGCCCCGACGTGGGCCAGCCCGCCGTCGCCCAGGGAGCCGCCGGCGACCGCGACGGCGAGCCCGGAGGCTCCCCCGAGCAGCGCCCCGGCGAGGAGGCCCCAGAGTCCCGCCGAGACCGAGCCGCCGTCGTCGTTCCCCATCCGGCGGCCGAGCACCGTGCCGGCCACGAGGCCGGCCAGCGCGGGCACCGCCTGGGAGGCGAAGGCCAGCAGGGGCACGGCCTGGGTGTCGGGGAGCGCGGCCAGCAGCGGCAGCGCGGGGACCGGCCCGAGGCTGACCCCGTGCACGGAGACGACGGTCGCCGCGCCGACGGAGAAGCCGGGCCCGGCGGCGACGCCGAGGGCCGCGGCGGCCGCGTTGGGGAGCAGCAGCGCGCCGAGCGCGAGGAGCCCGAGGACCCCGGCGCCCGACCCGCCCAGCGACCGCTCGACCGCCGCGTACCCGGCGGCGTCGGCGCCCACGGCGACCGCCACCACCGCGCAGCACAGGCCGCCGGCGGCGAGCAGGCCGGCGAGGACGGCCGGCAGCAGCGGCCGCACGGGTCCGGGGAGCCGGTCGAGGGCGGCCTCGGCCAGGCCGCTCTCCCGCAGCACGCCCCAGCCGGCCGCCACGAGGGCGAGGACCGCCGCGCCGGCCGCGCAGCGCAGCAGGTCGGCGCGCGCGCCGGGCCCGTCGACGGCGAGCGCCAGCAGCACGGCGAGCAGTGCGTGCACCGCCACCGCCGTCCCCACGACGACGCCGGCCGCGCCGGTCCCGGCCGGCTCGGCCACCCGGGTGACCCCGCGCCCGACGCGGGACAGGCCGAAGGCGACGGCGAGGGTGAGCAGCAGCGGCGCCAGCACGACCGGCCCGGACCCGAGGTCCAGGCCGCCGCCGTTGGCCAGCAGCCACAGCTGCCCGGCGACCCGGATCGACCCGCCGACGGGCAGGCCGCCCGAGGGGTCGAGCGCCTGGACGACGACGACCGCGAGGCTCAGGCCGACGAGGCCGAGCAGGGACACCGCCGCGGTGGCCGCGACCGCCAACCCGGCCCCGCGGGCGGCGGGCTGCTGCCGGCCGGGGACGGGCAGGCGCGCCAGCAGGGAGACCACGTCCCCACTGTCGCAAGCGCGGCGGCCGGATGCCGGTCGCACGCGCCGGGACGGATCCCCGGAGGCCGACGAGGGCCGGCGGCGGGTGCCGCCGGCCCTCGTCGGGACGGGTGCGTCCTCAGGGGACGCGCGGTGCCGGGGTCAGGGCCGGCCCTGGCCCGAGGCGCTCGAGCCGCCGGGCTGCCGGCCCGGGTCGGTGGCCGGCGACGGCGTCGAGGGCTGGGCGGGCTGAGAGGGCTGGGCGGGCTGAGCGGGCTGGCCGGGCTGGGCGCCGTACGGACCCGGCTGGCCCGGCTGCGGCTGGCCCCACTGCTGACCCGGCTGCCCGTAGGGGGCCGGCTGGCCGTACTGCCCCTGCTGGCCGTACTCCCCCTGCTGGCCGTAGGGCCCCGCCTGGCCGTACGGGCCCGGCTGGCCGTAGGCCTGCTGCCGGCCGTACGGGCCCGGCTGGCCGGCGGGCGGACCGGGGTTGGTCGACGACCCGTGCTGGCCGAAGTCCGGCGCCTGCTGGTTGGCCCACTGGGTGGCCCCGGCGACGGCGCCCGGCAGCGCCGGCCGGTTGCGCAGCTCCGGGACGAGCCGCAGGACGGCGACGGCGGTGACCGCGGCGGTGACCAGCAGCGCGAGCAGCCCGACGAGGCTGAACTCCCAGTCGAAGGTCTGGATCCAGGCGATCAGCGTGAGCAGCAGCGCGAGCCCGGCGAGACCCACGGTGACCCAGCTGCGCGGGAAGCCCAGGCGCAGCTCGGTGACCGCCGGCAGCAGCGCCCAGACGGCGGCCGCCAGCAGCAGGATGAAGCTGAAGGTGACCAGGCCGCTGAAAGAGAAGCCGTTGACGTCGTAGTCGGTGGAGAAGTAGCTGTCGTCGAAGTCGATCCACGGCAGGATCGCCAGGACGAGGAAGGCCAGCGCACCCGCGGCGACGAGGTGGTCGGCGACCTTGAGGCGCTTGAGGTCGAAGCCGGCGCCGGCCGGGCGGGGGGGCTGCCCCCACGGCTGGCCGTAGGGCGGCTGCTGGCCGTACGGGCCCTGCGGCGCGCCGTAGGACTGGCCGTACGGGGACTGTCCCTGGGGCGCGCCGTAGGGCGGCTGCTGTCCGTAGGGCTGACCGTAGGGCTGCTGCCCGGGGACCGGCTGGCCCTGGGGCGCGCCGTACGGCGGCTGCTGCCCGTACCCCGGCTGACCGCCCGGCCCCGGCTGGCCGGGGCCCCCGGGCTGCTGCGGCGGCTGACTGGACGTCATGGTTCGGCTCTCTCTCGTTCCTGGGTACGGCGTCGCGGATGCTCTCCCCCGCCGGCGACGGCCTGCAACCCCGCCACGCCCACCCCTCCCCACGAAGGGGCGGGATCGTGACCGGGCCGCGATCCGGCCCCGACACGCGGAACTGCCCCGGCTCCTGGGCAGGGGCCGGGGCAGATCACGGAGGTGGCGGTCAGGCGCCGACGAGCTCCCGCATCAGGCGGGCGGTCTCCGACGGCGTCTTGCCGACGCCGACGCCAGCGGCCTCGAGGGCCTCCTTCTTCGCCTGCGCGGTGCCGGCCGAGCCGGACACGATCGCGCCGGCGTGGCCCATCGTCTTGCCCTCGGGGGCGGTGAAGCCGGCGACGTAGCCGACGACGGGCTTGGTGACGTTGGCCTTGATGAAGTCGGCCGCGCGCTCCTCGGCGTCGCCACCGATCTCACCGATCATCACGATGGCCTCGGTCTCCGGGTCGTCCTGGAAGGCCTGCAGCGCGTCGATGTGCGTGGTGCCGATGACCGGGTCGCCGCCGATGCCGATGGCGGTGGAGAAACCGATGTCCCGGAGCTCGTACATCATCTGGTAGGTCAGCGTGCCGGACTTGCTGACCAGCCCGATCTTGCCCTGCTTGGTGATGTTGGCCGGGATGATGCCGGCGTTCGAGCGCCCGGGGCTGATCAGGCCCGGGCAGTTCGGGCCGATGATCCGGGTCGCGCTGCCCTGGGCGTGCGCCCAGAAGGCGGTCGAGTCGTGCACCGGGATGCCCTCGGTGATGACGACGGCGAGCCCGATCTGCGCGTCGATCGCCTCGATGACCGCGGCCTTGGCGAACGGCGGCGGCACGAAGATGACGCTGACGTCGGCGCCGGTCTCCTTCATGGCCTCGGCGACGCCGCCGAACACCGGCACGCTGGCGCCCTCGAAGTCGACGCTGGTGCCGGCCTTGCGCGGGTTGACGCCACCGACGATCGCGGTGCCGGAGGCCAGCATGCGCTGCGTGTGCTTGCTGCCCTCCGAGCCGGTCATGCCCTGGACGATGACCTTGCTGTTCTCGTTGAGGAAGATCGACATCTCTTCAGGTCCTGTCTGGGGTGGGCGGTCAGGCGGCGGCGAGCTCGGCGGCCCGGCGCGCGGCGCCGTCCATCGTGTCCACCACGGTCACCAGCGGGTGGTTCGCCTCGGCGAGGATCCGGCGGCCCTCCTCGACGTTGTTGCCGTCGAGCCGGACCACCAGCGGCTTGGTCGCCTCGTCGCCGAGGATGCCGAGGGCGGAGACGATGCCGTTCGCCACCGCGTCGCAGGCGGTGATCCCGCCGAAGACGTTGACGAAGACACTCTTCACGGCCGGGTCGGAGAGGATGATCTCCAGGCCGTTGGCCATGACCTCGGCCGAGGCGCCGCCACCGATGTCGAGGAAGTTGGCCGGCTTGACGCCGCCGAACTCCTCACCGGCGTAGGCGACGACGTCGAGGGTGCTCATGACCAGGCCGGCACCGTTGCCGATGATCCCGACCTCGCCCTCGAGCTTGACGTAGTTGAGGTCCTTCTCCTTGGCGCGCGCCTCGAGCGGGTCGGCGGCGGCGGTGTCCTCCAGCGCCGCGTGCTCGGCGTGCCGGAAGGAGGCGTTCTCGTCGAGGGTCACCTTCGCGTCGAGCGCGAGGACGGTGCCGTCGGGCGCCTTGGCCAGCGGGTTGACCTCGACGAGCGTGGCGTCCTCCTTGCTGAAGACGTCCCACAGCTGCACGGCGATGGCGATCACCTGGTCGCGCACCTCGGGGGCGAACCCGGCGGCGTCGACGATCTCGGCGGCCTTCTGGGTGTCGACGCCGACCGAGGCGTCGACCGGGATGCGGGCGAGGGCCTCGGGGCGCTCGACGGCGAGCTGCTCGATCTCCATGCCACCCTCGACGCTGGCCATGGCCAGGAAGGTGCGGTTGGACCGGTCGAGCAGGTAGGAGAAGTAGTACTCCTCGGCGATGTCGCTGGCCTGGGCCACCATCACCTTGTGGGTGATGTGCCCCTTGATGTCCAGGCCGAGGATGTCCTGGGCCCGCGCCCGGGCGTCCTCGGCGTTGTCGGCCAGCTTCACGCCGCCGGCCTTGCCGCGACCGCCGGTCTTGACCTGCGCCTTGACGACCACGGTCTGCCCGATCTCGCGGGCGATCGCCTCGGCCTGCTCGGGTGTCTCGGCCACGCCGCCGGGGAGCACGGGCACGCCGTGCGAGGCCAGCAGGTCACGCGCCTGGTACTCGAAGAGATCCACGGACAGGCACCGTAGCCCCAGCGATCCCGGCCTGCCGCACCGGCGGTGGGTGCCGTGCCCGGGCTCACACGCTCCCGGGTGGGCGTCCCGGACGGGCCCGCAGGTCAGGCGCGGCGCAGCGCTGCGACGACGTCGTCGGGCGGGGTGCCGTCGGGGAACCGGAGCACACCGGCGGGCAGCTCGCCGCCGTCGCCGAGGACGAAGACGGTCACGTCGTCGGCACCGTCCCCGGCCAGCCGTGCGAGCAGCCCGGCCGGCAGGTCGGTCGGCGCGCCGGCCAGGCCGACGGCGTCGGCGTCCTCCTGGACGACGGTGGCGGCCAGCCGGTCCGCCGACGCCGGCACGCCGGTGAGCACGACCTCGGCGCCGGCGTCGCGCAGCGCCCGGGCGAGGGCGACCGCCCGCGGGTCGTCCTGCACGTCGGGCCCGGCGACGACGACCCGGAGCCGCTCGGCCGGGGTCACGCCGCGGCGCGGCGCAGGCGCCAGGCCAGGACGGTGAGCAGCGCGTAGCCCAGGCCGGCGGCCAGCAGCCCGGCGCCGGGGACCGTCCACTCGAGCGCGTCGGAGGTGACGGCGTCGCGCAGGCCGGCGAGCCCGGCGGCGAGCACGGTCACCGCGACGGCGAGCAGGCCCCCGACGGCGGCCAGCCGCGGCCGCAGCGAGGGCGCGAGCACGGAGGCGAGGACGACGGCGCCGGCGAGCAGCAGGCCGCCGAGCAGAGCGAGCCCGGGCCGCTCGAGCAGCGCCTGCGGGCCCTGCTGCTCGACGACGACCTCGAGGCCGGTGGAGGGGTCGTCGACGAGCCGGTCGGGGACGTCGGCGGCCGGCAGCGCCAGGCACAGCACGGTGAGGACGCCGAGCAGCACCGCGGCGCCGGCCAGCCCGGGCCGGGCGGGGTCGAGCGCGCCGCGGTCCTCCATGACCGTCCGGCCCCACGACGCGGCGGCGAGGGCGCCGGCGAGCACGGTCAGGGCGAGCGCGGCGACCGACAGCCACCAGCCGGCGCCGGTGGACACCGAGCTGGTGAGCACCCGCTCCCCCGCGAGCACCTCGATGCCCGGCCGCACGGTGGAGCTGCTGCCGCGGTAGACCTCGATGAGCAGCGACCCGAGGGCCAGCACCCCGCCGACCCCGGCGTAGGCGAGCCCCAGGCGCGGCACCCGCCCGGCGGTGAGGCCGGCGCCGACGGCGATCGACGCCACCGGGACGAGCAGACCCACCAGCACGGCGCCGAGCCCCCGACCGAGGACGAGCTCCTGCCCGCCGACGACGAGGTAGGTGGGGAACAGCGCGGCGATCCCGGCGAGGCCCGCGAGCACGAGGGCGACGCCGGCCGCGCGGGCGGCCGGCGGGACGTCGCCGACCACCAGCCCGTCGGCGGGGACGGGGGCGCCGGCCGGCGTGCGCGGCGCCCGGCGGTCCGCGGCGGGCCGGTTGCCCGCGCCGCGCCGTCCGGGGCCCGCGGCGGAGGCGGCGCGCCGGGCGGTGGCGCCGCGCGTGCGGTCGTCACGGGCGGAGCGGTCGCGGCCGGCCACTGTTCCCCCTTCGTCGCGATCCGATCGTCGTGATCCGATCGTCGCGCTCGTCTCGTCGCGTCTTCGTCGAGATGTGTTGCGATCCGGCCTCGATCTCGTCGAGACGCGGCGCTCGTGGTGTGACCGTCGCCACACACGGGCATTACCGTCAGGTGAACGGAGCACAGCAGTGGTGCTCCGGCCGCCGACGGGGCCCAGGTCCCTGGACCTGGCCGGTGGCCGACCGACGGGAGGACCTGTCCATGCGCACGACCGGCTGTCGGGGGCCCGGTCCAGAGTCGCACACGGGCGAGGTCTCCTCCGGGACGCCACGGGGCGTGCTGCGCGCGCTGGCGACGCCGGCCACGGTGACCGGCGGGCTCGCCGAGCTCGCCTGGGTCGGTGCCCACGTGCTCATGTACCCGCTCGGCACGCGCACCGAGGAGCTGCGCCCCGACGTCCGCTGCCGCCCGGGCGAGCAGTCGCCGTCGGTACGGGCCCTGTTCGCCGCCGACCCGCTGGCCGCCCGCATCCCGGTGCTGCTGGTGCACGGCCTGGTCGACAACCGGTCGATCTTCACGCTCATGCGCCGCGGCCTGCGCCGGCGCGGCTTCGCGCAGGTGTGCACCTGGAACTACAGCCCGCTGCTGGGCGACGTCGCCGAGGGTGCCCGCGACCTCGGCGAGCACGTCGAGCGGATCTGTGCGCAGACCGGGCACGACCGGGTGCACGTCGTCGGCCACAGCCTCGGCGGGCTGATCGCCCGGCACTACGTCCAGCTCCAGGGCGGTGGCCGGCGCGTGGAGTCGCTGACGACGCTGGGCACCCCGCACGGCGGGTCCGTGCTGGCCCACCTGCTGCCCACCCCCATGGTCCGCCAGCTGCGCCCGGGGTCGGCGGTGCTCGAGGAGCTGGCCGCGCCCGCGCCGCACTGGGACACCCGGATGACCGCCGTCTACAGCGACCTCGACCAGCTGGTCATCCCCACGCGCAACGGCCGCTGCGACCACCCCGACCTGCGGGCGCGCAACGTGCTCGTGCGGGGCCTCGGGCACATGACGCTGCCCTTCTCCCGCGCCGTCGTCGACGAGGTCGCGGCCACGCTCGCCGGCCTGCGCCCGGTCGCCGCTCCGGTGGACGCCCCGGCTGCTGTCGCCTGACCGGTCACCCTCAGGGGACATGGCGACACGCAGCGTCGCCTACCGCGGGACGGCCTGACGGAACGTTACGGTCCGATCACGGCGCCGGTACCCACCGGCGGGCGTCCACCGGGCGCCTCCACCGCCGTCGCTCCCCGACGGACCGCAGCACCTCGTGGTCCCGGGAGCGTGGACGAAGGGGATCTGCGTGACCGCGCTCCTCGAGCCTGCCGCCGGCCGCGCGTCGGCCGAGCTGGAGGCGACCGGCCGCATCCCGGGCCTGCGCCCGGTGGCCCCGGTGCCGCCGCCGCGGACGGCGTCCGTCCCGGCCGTGTCCCCGGTGACCGCCACCTCGCCTGCCGCTCAGGCCCCGGCCGCCTCCGCCACCGCGCCCGCTGCCCCGCCGCGGGCCGCCTCCGAGCCGGCCGCCGACGCCGCCGCCGAGCCGGCCGCGCGCCGCTCGGTCCGCCGTCCTCCCGGCCGCCGCGGCGGCATGTGGCTCGGCGCGCTGGTCGCCGGTGCGCTGGTGGCCGCCGTCCCGACCTTCACCGGCAACGAGCCGCAGCCGGTCACCGCGAGCGCCGCCGACTACGGCCTCGGCGCCGCCGACATCGGCTTCTCCGGCGGGCTGGACGAGGCCGGCGCGCGGCGCGGCATCACCGAGGCCGAGGCCGCCGTCCGGCTGTCCGAGCTCGCCGCCTCCCGCGCCGCCCGCGAGCCGGAGACCGTGCTCCCGACGTCGGGCCGCATGACCACCTGCTTCTGCCAGCGCTGGGGCTCCATGCACTGGGGCCTCGACCTCGCCGCCCCGCTCGGCACGCCGATCCACTCGGCCACCGACGGCGTGGTGCTGCGCGCCGGCCGCGCGTCCGGCTACGGGAACGCCGTCTACATCCAGGACGCCGACGGCAACGTGCACATCTACGGGCACATGCGCTACTACGACGTCTCGGCCGGCGACATCGTGCACGCCGGCGACCTCATCGCGAAGGTCGGCAACGAGGGCCAGTCGACCGGGCCCCACCTGCACTACGAGATCCACCGCGGCGGCATGACCGGCCGCCCGATCGACCCCGAGGAGTGGCTCGCCGACCGCGGCGTCGCCATCTGACCCGGAGTGCCGGCGTTCCTCGCGGGATGCCGGTCCTGCAGCACCCCGGTGGGGACTGGAGAGCACCCCAGGAGCCGGGGCGTCCGGCGGGCCCGGCACTCCTGCGGTGCCGTGCGCGCTCCTGCGGCCCTGCACCACCGCAGGAGCGCGGCGAGCACCGCAGGAACCCGCGGTCAGCTCCAGGGAGCAGGGCGTTCCCAGGCCAGGGCGCGGCCCGGGCGTGAGCGCACACCGAGGCGGCTGCTCTCCAGCACGAGGTCCGACGGCACCCCGTCCCGCATCCCGATCGAGACCCTGCCCGCACCGACGGCCGTCAGGACCTCGAGCAGGTCCTCGTCCCAGGGCCGGTCCGGCGGGCCGTGATCGGTGTTCAGCGGAGCCGCGATCTCGATGGGCGGCCCGACCTCGCCGACGAACACGTGGACGCCGTCGAGCCGCCAGTCGACCACCACCGACACCGCACCCGGCCGACACGGGCTGAGCTCGAGCACCTCGTGCTCGCCCAGGCCACGACGGCGGATGGTCACAGCACCCTGCGGGAGCCCGCCGAGCGCACGGTCGACGACGTCGAGGACCGCGTCCTCGGACAGGTCCTCGCACACCCCCGTGGACGCTAGAGCTTGACGAGCGGGGCGTAGCGCAGGACGAGGCGCTTGGTGCCGCCGGAGCCGAAGTCGACCGTGGCCTGCGCCTTGTCGCCCACGCCGTTGACCTCGACGACGGTGCCCAGGCCGAACGCGTCGTGGCTCACCCGGTCGCCGACCTCGACGGAGATCACCGCGCGGTTGCCGCGCCCGCCGCGCAGGCCGCCGGTGGACAGCCCCGTGGCCGCCACCCGCTGCTGCGCCGAACCGGTGCTGGGAGCCGGCGTCGGGTCGGTGCGCGCCCAGTGGACGGTGTCGCCGGGCAGCTCGTCGAGGAACCGCGACGGCGGGTTGTACGCCGGCTGGCCCCAGCTCGTGCGGACCGTGGCGCGGGAGAGGAACAGCCGCTGCTGCGCCCGCGTGATGCCCACGTAGGCCAGCCGCCGCTCCTCCTCCAGCTCCTTCGGGTCGCCGAGCGCACGCAGGTGCGGGAAGACGCCGTCCTCCAGCGCGGTGAGGAAGACGACCGGGAACTCCAGCCCCTTGGCGGTGTGCAGCGTCATCAGCGTGACGACGCCGGCCTCGTCGCCGGTGACGGGGACCTGGTCGGCGTCGGCCACCAGCGAGACCTGCTCGAGGAAGTCGGTGACCGTGCCGCCGGGGTTGGTGGCCTCGAACTCGGCGGCCACCGAGATGAGCTCGTTGAGGTTGTCGACGCGGCCCTCGTCCTGCGGGTCGGTGCTGGCCTCGAGCTCGGCGAGGTAGCCGGTGCGGTCGAGGATGCTCTCCAGCAGCGCGGCCGGGCCGGAGCCGGTCTCGACGAGCTGCTCGAACTCCTCCAGCAGCGCCACGAACTCCTGCAGCGCCTTGAGCGAGCGCGGCGCGAGGGTGGTGATCTCCCCGCACCGGCGCAGCGCCGTCGCGAAGGCGATCCGCTCGCGGTCGGCGAACTGCTCGATGCAGGACTCCGCCTTGTCACCGATACCGCGCTTGGGCGTGTTGATCACCCGCCGCAGGCTGACGACGTCGGCCGGGTTGGCGACCACCTTCAGGTAGGCCAGCGCGTCGCGGACCTCCTTGCGCTCGTAGAAGCGCACCCCGCCGACGACCTTGTAGGGCATGCCGACGCGGATGAACACCTCCTCGAACACACGGGAGGCGTTGTTGGTGCGGTAGAAGACGGCGATGTCGGCGGGCCGGGCCTTGCCCTCGTCGACCAGCGCGTCGATCTGCTCGGCGACCCACGCGGCCTCGTCGTGCTCGTTCTCGGCGACGTAGCCCTCGATCAGCTCGCCGTCGCCGGCGTCGGTCCACAGGTTCTTGGGACGGCGGCCGGTGTTCTTGGCGATGACGGTGTTCGCGGCCTTGAGGATGCGCTGCGTGGAGCGGTAGTTCTGCTCCAGCAGGATCGTGGTGGCCTGCGGGTAGTCGCGCTCGAACTCGTCGATGTTGCGGATCGTGGCGCCGCGGAAGGCGTAGATCGACTGGTCGGCGTCGCCGACGACGCACAGCTCGCCGGGCGGGACCGGCCCCTCCCCCGTGCCGACCAGCTCGCGCACCAGGACGTACTGCGCGTGGTTGGTGTCCTGGTACTCGTCGACCAGGACGTGCCGGAACCGGCGGCGGTAGTGCTCGGCGACGTCGGGGAAGGCCTGCAGCAGGTTGACCGTCGTCATGATCAGGTCGTCGAAGTCCAGCGCGTGCGCCTCGCGCAGCCGCCGCTGGTAGAGCGTGTACGCCTCCTTGAGCACCTTCTCCGGCGCCGTCTGGGGGTCGAACGACTCCTCGTCGACGAGCTCGTTCTTCAGGTTCGACACCTGCGCGGCGAGGCTGCGGCCGGGGTATCGCTTGGCGTCGAGGTCGAGATCGCGCGCGACCATCGTCATGAGCCGGACCGAGTCGCCCTGGTCGTAGATCGTGAACGACGACTTCAGGCCGAGCTTGGCCGCCTCGGCCCGCAGGATGCGCACGCACATCGAGTGGAACGTGGACACCCACATGGCGCGGGCGCGCGGCCCGACGAGCTGGGCCACCCGCTCCTTCATCTCACCGGCGGCCTTGTTGGTGAAGGTGATCGCCAGCACCTCACCGGGCTGCACGCCGCGGGCGCCGAGCAGGTAGGCGATGCGGTGGGCCAGCACGCGGGTCTTGCCCGACCCCGCGCCGGCCACGATGAGCAGCGGACCGCCCTCGTGGACGACGGCCTGGCGCTGGGGACCGTTGAGTCCGGCCAGCATGCGGTCCAGTTCCCGGCCGGCGGAGCCGGGAGCGGAACGCTGGAGCGCGGCGGTTCCGGGGAGGGCCTGCTGCACGCTGCTCATAGCCACACCACTGTAGTTCGACCGGGTGACGGCCCCGGCCGCCGTCGGGCCTCCTGTGGACCGCTGCGGGCGTGTGTCACACTCGGCGACGTGCTGCTCGCCACCGTCAGCTTTTACTACGGGCACCGGGTTCCGGTGTCCGTCGCCGCCGGCTGAGCAGCCGCCGCAACGAACGCCCCGGGCCCGAGGAGCCCGGGGCGTTTCTCGTTCCCGGGCCCGGAGGCTCCCGCCCCCGCCAGGAGACCGAGATGACCGCCACCAGCACCCCCGCCGACGAGCGCATCGCCGAGCTGCGCGGGGAGATCGACGCCTGCGACGCCGAGCTGATCCGGCTCGTGCAGCGCCGCCTCGCCGTGTCGCAGGAGATCGGCCAGCTGCGCCGCGCCACCGGCGGCACCCGGCTCTCCCTCGCCCGGGAGCAGCAGGTGATCGCCCGCTTCCAGGACGCGCTGGGGGCCGACGGCGCCGCGCTCGGGATGATGCTGCTGCGCCAGGGCCGCGGCCGCCTGTGAGCCGGGATGTCACGCCGCGGGCGGCTGCGTCGTCTGCAGGGGCATGACGACCGCACGTGCCGCCCGCATCCCGCTCGACCCGCCGCGCACCCTGCTCACCCGGGTCGCCGACTGGTACTCGCGCCGCACCTACGGCTCGACGCTCGACCCCGCCGCCGCGATGGGCCACCACCCCCGCGTCCTCCTGACCGAGTTCCGCCACGAGCGGTCCCTCGGCAGGTGGAACCGGCTCGACCCGACGCTGAAGCACCTCGCCGTCCTGTCCGCGGCGGTGACCGTGGGCTGCTCCTGGTGCGTGGACTTCGGTCACTGGGTGAGCACGCAGGAGGGCATCGACCCGGCGAAGGTCCGCGCCGTACCGGTCTGGCGCACCAGTGACGCCCTGACCGACCTCGAGCGGCGGGTGGTCGAGTACGCCGAGGCGATGAGCACCACCCCGTTGGGCGTGACCGACGAGATGGTCGCCGGCCTGCGGCGCCACCTCGACGACGCCGCACTGGTGGAGCTCACGATGATGGTGTCCGTGGAGAACGCCCGGTCGCGCACGAACGGCGCCCTGGGCCTGTCCAGCCAGGGCTTCCGCGACCGCTGCGAGCTCCCGGCCCGCGCGTGAGCGGCCTCCTGCCGGTCTTCGACGCGCACCGGCGGCTGCTGTTCGGTGTCGCCTACCGGATGCTGGGCAGCGTCGCCGACGCCGAGGACACCGTGCAGGAGGCCTGGCTGCGCTGGTCGGCGGCCGACCGGGACGACGTGGCCGACCCGCGCGCCTGGCTCGTCCGGACGACCACCCACCTGGCGCTGGACCGGCTGACCTCCGCCCGTGCCCGCCGCGAGACCTACGTCGGCCCGTGGCTGCCCGAGCCGCTGCTCACCGGCGCGCCGCTCAGCGGTACCGGGCCCGACCCCGCCGACGAGGTGGAGCTCGGCGAGCAGGTGTCGCTGGCGCTGCTCGTCGTCCTGGAGACCCTCTCCCCCGCCGAGCGGGCCGTGTTCGTGCTCCGCGAGGTGTTCGGGCTGCCCGCCGCCGAGGTGGCCCGTGCGCTGGACCGGTCCGAGGCCGCGATCCGCCAGCTGGGGCACCGCGCCCGGGAGCACGTGGCGGCGCGCCGTCCGCGGTTCGACGCCGACCGGCAGGCGCACCGGGAGGTGACCGAGCGCTTCCTGGCCGCGTGCGTCGGCGGCGACCTCGACGCGCTGCTGGCCGCGTTGGCGCCGGGCGCCGCGCTCGTGACCGACGGCGGCGGACGGACCAAGGCCGCACTGCGGCCGATCGTCGGCGCGGACAAGGTGGCCCGCTTCCTCGCCGCCGTGGGCGGCGAGGGCGCGTCGCTCCCGGGGCTGCGGCTGGAACTGGCCGAGGTCAACGGCCTGCCCGGCGTCGCGGCCTGGACCGACGCCGGGCCCTTCGTCGCGATGTCGCTGGTCGTCGCCGACGGGCTGGTCCAGCAGGTCCTCGTGGTGCTCAACCCCGAGAAGCTGTCCGGACTGGGGGCCGGCGCGGCGCGCGCATAGGCTCCGCCGGTGACCGCGCCGCTGCCCCGGAAGCCCGCCGAGCACGTCGAGCGCGCCCTCTGCGTGCTCGCCCACCCCGACGACGTCGACTTCGGCAGCGCCGGGACGGTGGCCACCTGGACCTCCGCGGGCACCGAGGTGACCTACCTGATCGTCACCGACGGCGACGCCGGCGGCTTCGACGACACCCCGCGCGACCGCATGGGCCCGCTGCGCCGCGAGGAGCAGACGGCGGCGGCCAAGGCGGTCGGCGTCACCGACGTCCGCTTCCTCGGCTACCCCGACGGCCGGCTCGAGCTGACCCTCGACCTGCGCCGCGACATCGCGCGGGTGATCCGGCAGGTCCGGCCGCAGCGGGTGCTCACGAGCTCCCCCGAGCGCTTCTACGAGCGGATCGGCGCCAGCCATCCCGACCACATGACGGTGGGCGAGTCGACGCTGCGCGCCGTGTACCCCGACGCCCGCAACCCGTTCGCCTTCCCCGAGCTCCTGGGCGAGGAGGGCCTGGAGGCGTGGACGGTGTCGGAGGTGTGGCTGGGCGCCAGCCCCCGCGCCGACCACGCCGTCGACGTCACCGACGTCGTCGAGCTCAAGTTCGCCGCGCTGAAGAGCCACGTGTCGCAGGTGGGCCACCTCGACGACCTGGAGGCCTTCGTCACCGGCTGGATGGCGCAGAACGCCCGCGCCCACGGCCTCCCGGACGGTCGTCTCGCCGAGACCTTCCACGTGGTGCACACCGCCTGACGACGCGGACGGGGCCGGCCCCGGAGGAGCCGGCCCCGCCGCGACCAGGGATCAGGCGTCAGCGCCGTGGGAGTGGTCCAGCCCGCCGCCCCCGTCCTCCGCGAAGGTGCCCTGCGGACCGGCCGGCGCCGGCAGCGTGAACGGCCGGCCCGGGACCTGCTTGCCGACGACGCCGTTCACGCTCTCCGTGGAGTAGGCGAACGTGAGCATCGCGAAGGCGATCAGGTCGCTGTTCACGTCGAGCGCGAACAGGTCGAGGTTCTCGATCGTGTCGCAGGCCTCGTGGTAGCACGGGTCGAACTGCTCGCCCGCGGTGCCGCCCCAGATCGCCTGCTGCTCCTCGGTCTTGATCACCTCGGCCCCGGTGAACAGACCGCTCGACGGGATGTCGGCGAGGATGAACGCCTCGTAGTCGCTCCGGCCGGAGAACTCGGTGTCGTCGTACGGCTGACCGATCGCGGTGTAGTACGACT
Source organism: Geodermatophilus sp. SYSU D01119 (assembly GCF_054049975.1). NCBI lineage: Bacteria > Bacillati > Actinomycetota > Actinomycetes > Geodermatophilales > Geodermatophilaceae > Geodermatophilus > Geodermatophilus sp. SYSU D01119. The sequence continues at coordinate 77,030 of NZ_JBJGYL010000020.1, forward strand.
CGTAGACGTCCTCGATGGCCGTCGAGCCCGCGGGGATCGGGACCCCCTCGGGTGCCGGGAACGTCGACTGGTCGGCGTCGTAGACCATGAAGACGTAGTTCGGCGAGCCGACCATGTCGTAGTTCATGTAGAGCGCGATCCGGTCCCGCTCGGCCTGCGACAGGCCCGCGACGTAGTCCGCCGACCCGACCAGGCCCTGCTCCTCCGCGGCCCACCAGGCGAACCGCAGCGTGTTCTCCGGGCGGGAGTTGGCCATCATCAGCGCCGTCTCGAGCAGCGCGGCCGAGCCGGAGCCGTTGTCGTTGATGCCCGGCCCCTCGATGACGCTGTCGAGGTGGGCGCCGGCCATGACCACGTTGTCCCGGTTCTTCCCGGGGAGCTCCGCGATCACGTTGTGGTCGGTGCGCGTCTCGGCAGGCAGGACCTGGACGTGCGCGGTCGAGCCCTCCTCCGCCAGCAGCAGACCGTCCTCGAAGCTGGCGCCGACGACCGGGATGCCGTGGGTGACCGGCCCGGGCGCGCCGGGGATCGGCTCGTCCACGCTCGTGGCGTCGGCGACGATGAGCTCCTCGCGGTCCGGTGTGTTGCCCTGGTTGAAGATGATCACGGCCTCGGCGCCGGCCTGTTCGGCGTAGTAGGCCTTGGTGCCGAAGAAGCACGTGCCGCGCTGGACGAGCGCGATGTCGGCATCCCCGCTCCAGTCGACGCCGGCGAAGTCCTCCGGCTCGCAGCCGCTGGTGGAGACCGCGTCCGGGCCCGTCGCCAGCTCGATGTCGATCGGGACGACCTGGCCCTCGACCGTGCCGGATCCGCTGCCGGTGAACACGCCGGTCTCGTACTCGGCCTCGGTCGGGGTCAGCTGCCGCAGCACCGCCGGGAAGTTGAAGGTGATCTCGACCGGGTCGAGCGTGACCTCGTAACCGGCCTCCTCGAGCAGGCCCGACACGTACGCGACGCTGTCGGCGTACCCATCGGTGCCCGCGGCCCGCGTGCCCGGGTAGACCGGGTCGGTGCTCTTGTCGGCGATCTCCTGGAACGCCTCGAGGTGCTCGAGGACGCCCCCGACCGTCACGCAGCGGAGCAGCTTCTCGTAGGTGTTGTTGCTGCGGTGCTCGCACCCGCCACCGCCGTGGCCGCCACCACCGCCACCGCCGCCCGGCGCCGCGACCGCGGCGGTCGCCGGCAGCGCGAGCGCCACCAGCAGCCCTCCCGCGCCCGCCGCCAGGGCCCTCGTGCCGGTCCTCGTGGATCTCGTTCGGCGATCTGCCATCCCGTGTCCCCTCGTCGGGCCCGCCGGCGTGGTGGCCGGCGGGCGCGTACCGGTCCCCCGATCGGGTGAGGATGGCCCCGCCTCCAGGGGACGTACAGGGAACGCCCAGGATCCGATGTGACCCAGGGCACACACACCGGCGGGACGTGACCGTCCGTGTCCGGGAGGACACCGTCCGGCTCAGAGGAGGCGGTTGGTGGCGGCCCAGCGGGTCAGCTCGTTGCGGTTGGACAGCTGCAGCTTGCGCAGCACGTTCGACGCGTGCGACTCCACCGTCTTCACCGAGATGAACAGCCGCGAGCCGATCTCCCGGTAGGTGTAGCCGCGCGCGAGCAGCTGCATGACCTCGCGCTCGCGGGCGCTGAGCAGGTCGAGGCCGGGGTCGGTCGCCGGGTCCTCCGGCTGCGGGGCCGACGGCGAGCTGGCGGCGAAGGCGTCGAGCACGAACCCGGCCAGCCGGGGGCTGAAGACGACGTCGCCCTCCGCCACCCGCTGCACGGCCGCGACGAGCTCCGGCCCGGAGATGGTCTTCGTGACGTAGCCGCGGGCGCCCGCGCGGATGACCGCGATGACGTCCTCGGCGGCGTCGGACACCGACAGCGCCAGCCAGCGCACCTCCGGCAGCTCGGCGCGCAGCGCCTCGAGCACCGCGCGCCCACCGCCCCCGGGCAGGTGCACGTCGAGCAGCACGACGTCGGGCGCGGCGGCGCGGATGCCGGCGATCGCGGAGTCGGCGTCGGCGGCCTCGCCCACGACCGTGACCGAGTCGCCGAGCTCGTGCCGGACGCCGGCCCGGACCATCGCGTGGTCGTCGACGAGGAACACGCGGGTGGTCACGCGGCCGCCTCGCGCGGCAGCACGAGCTCGATCTCGGTGCCCTCGCCCGGCGCGGAGCGGACCGTCGCCGTCCCGCCCAGCCGGGTCAGCCGGCCGGTGACCGAGTCGCGCAGCCCGCGCCGGTCGACGGGGACGGCGTCCGGGTCGAAGCCGGCGCCGCGATCGCGCACGAACACCGACACCTGCGCCGCGGTGACCTCGGTGTAGAGGTCGGCGGAGGTCACGCCGGAGTGCTTGGCCGCGTTGACCAGCGCCTCGCGGGTGGCGGCCCCGAGGGCGGCGAGGGCGTCGTCGACCGGCGCGTCGCCCACGACGACGGGGTCGACGGTGAGGGCGTGGTCGCCCTCCACCTCGGTGATCATCTCCGAGACCAGCGCCGCCCAGGTGCCGCCGGCCGCCGTCCGCGGCTCGTACAGCCAGGTGCGCAGCTCCCGCTCCTGGCTGCGGGCCAGCCGGGCGACGGCCTGCTGGTCGTCGGCGTGCCGCTGGATGAGCGCGAGGGTCTGCAGGACCGAGTCGTGCAGGTGCGCGGCGACGGCGGCCCGCTCCTCCGAGCGGATGCGGGCGGTGCGCTCGTCCTCGCGGGAGTCCAGCAGCCGCCGCCAGAACGGGGCGGTGGCCAGCAGGATGCCGGCGAGGATGACCACCGTCGCGACGAAGCCGTTGCGCGCGTTGGCCAGCTGGCCGGTGGTGGCCAGCAGCAGGACCAGGCCGAGCGCGGCGAGCGCGGCGCCACCGGCGAGCACCCAGCGGACGCCGGGCCGGGTCAGCGTGCGGTCGGTGTCCAGCTGCCGCCAGATGACCGCCAGGCCGCCGCCGACCAGCAGCAGCGGCGCGATGAGGTCGTTGTCCCCCCAGGTGGCGAGGTTGGTGACGAGCACCAGCGCGCCGAGGGCGACGAACGCCAGCCCCACGGTCTGCCGGCGGCTGGGCTGCGCGGCCTGCGCCGGGTCCACCTCGCCGAGCGGCACGAAGAACCACAGCAGGACGTAGGCGACGACGCCGATGCCGGTCATCGCCAGCGCCACGAACAGCGCGCGCACCACGAGCGGGTCGGCGCGCAGGTGCGCCGCGGTGCCGGCGGCGACGCCGGCGAGCATGCGGCCCGACCGCGGCCGGACCAGCGGCGGCCGCTCGGGCTGCCCGGGCGCCGCCGGCGACACCGTCAGCAGCGGCGCTGCCGCGGGCTGCGCCGGTGCGACGCCCCCGGACGGCACGGCGGCCTGCGGCACCACGGCGGCGGGGGCCGGCACACCGGCCGGTGGCTGCACACCGACCGGGAGCCCGCCCACGGAGGTCGGCACGGTCCTCGTCACGGTCCGATCGTCGCACCGTGCGGGCCGCTCCCGGTACCGGGAAGGCCCCGGACGGGCAGGACCAGGGTCGGATGGGGGCCTTCCCCGATGCCGGGAGAGCGCGCCGGTCGGCACGCTCTGTGCCATGACCGCCGCATCCCCTCCTCCCCCCGCTCCCCTCGTCGAACCACCACCGGTCCGGCCCGCCCTCCGGCGCAGCCGCACCGACAAGTACGTCGGCGGTGTCGCCGGCGGGCTCGCCCAGTACAGCGGCGTCGACCCGCTGCTGTGGCGGGTCGGCTTCGTCGCCCTCACCCTCGCCGGCGGCACCGGCATCGCGATCTACCTGCTGCTGTGGCTGCTCATGCCGGCCGGCCCGAAGCAGACCGACGGCGCACCCGCCGCCCCGCCGGGGCCGCGTTCCCCCGTCGCCGGGATCACCGTCGCCGGGCTGCTCATCGTCGTCGGCCTGATGGTGCTGGTCACCCGCTACACGCCCCTCGACCCGGGCCCGCGGGGCTTCCTCGCCGGGGCGCTGCTCGTGGTGGGGCTGGGCCTGGTGGCGTCGGCCTTCGTCCGCAACCGGGCGCCGCGCGGCGGGCTCATCGCGCTCGGCTCGGTGCTCACGCTCGCGCTGCTGTTCACCTCGTCGGTGTCGGCGTGGAACGACGGCGAGGGCCCGCGCGGCGGCGTCGGCGACCGCGAGTACCGGCCGACGAGCGTCGCCGGGATCCAGCCGGAGTACCGGCTCGGCGCCGGCAACCTCGAGCTCGACCTGTCGGAGATCGACGTCGACGACATCACGCGGACCGTCGACATCGCCATCGACCACGGCGCCGGTGACCTCGAGGTCACGGTGCCCGAGGACGCCGACGTCCGGGTGGTCCTCGACCAGGGGATCGGCGACGTGGACGTCTTCGGCCAGAGCGGCGACGGCTACTTCCCCGCCGAGGACGACGACGAGAGCGACAACCGTCCCGAGTTCCGTCTGACCATCGAGCACGGTGTCGGCAACGTGGAGGTGTCCCGTGCCTGACTACAGCGAGTTCCCGACCACCCCGACCGGCTGGCAGGAGCGCGCGCTGGCCGAGGACTGGCAGCACCACACGGCGAGCCTGCTGCCCGTCGAGGAGCCGCCGCGCCGGCGCCGTCCCGACCTGGTGGCCCTGGTGCCCGGCGTCGCCTTCGTCCTCCTGGCGCTGACCTTCCTGGCCGGGGTGACCCTGCCGCTGGAGTTCCTCGCCGACGGCGGCCTGCTGTGGCTGCTGCTGGTCGGCGCGGGAGTCGTGCTCCTGGTGAGCGAGTTGCGGAAGGCGCGCCGCAGGCGCTGACCGGCACGGGGAGGGCGGCCACGAGGGCCCGGGGAGCTGGCGCTCCCCGGGCCCTCCGGCGTGTCAGGGGACGTGGGGTCGGGCGGTCCCGCGCGCGACGAACTCCAGCGCCCGCCCGAACAGCAGCTCGGTGGCGGCCGGGTCGTACTCGGCCGGCAGTCCCGCGTCGGTGAACAGGTGGCCCGCCGTGTCGTAGGCGAACACCTCGAGCTCCGCACCGGCCGCCGCGACGTCGGCGGCGAACGCGGCGTCCCACTCCGGCGACGCGAGCGGGTCCCCGGTGGCCCGGTGCAGCTGGGCCGGGAGGCCGGCGGGCCAGCCGGCGGCCCCGAGCACCGCCATCGGCAGGGCGCCGGAGAACAGCAGGACGCCGCCGCAGCGCCGCCGGGTGGCCACGTGCTCGGCCATCCCGGCGCCGTTGGAGAACCCGGCGGCCACGAAGCCGTCCGGCAGATCGCGCACCGCCTCCTCCGCCCGGGCCATCAGCGCCGGGAAACCGACCTCCTCGACGAACGCGCCGGCCTCGCCGTAGTCGTCGAAGACCCGCCCGTCGTACTGGTCGACGACGAGGACGTCGTGCCCGGCGGCGCGGAACCGGCCGGCCGCGTCGGTGACGCCCTGCCGGACGCCGAGGACGGAGGAGAAGAGCGCGATCGCTGCCATGCGACGACCGTCCCGCACGGTCGGTGACACCGTCCTGTCACCGACTCCTGCCAGGATCCCGGCGTGAACCGCACCGACCGGTTGCACGCACTGACCGAGGAGCTGCGCCGGGCAGGTCCGCGCGGGCGCACCGCCGCGCGGCTGGCGGCCTGGCTGGAGGTGTCCACCCGCACGGTCAAGCGCGACGTCGACGCGCTGCAGCAGGCCGGGGTGCCGATCTGGGCCTCGTCGGGGCCGGGCGGCGGCTACGTGCTCGACGCCGCGGCCACGCTGCCGCCGGTGAACCTGACGCCGGCACAGGCGGTCGCCGTCGCGGTGGCGCTGGCCGGGGCGCGGGACGCGCCGTTCGCCGCCGACGGCCGGGCGGCGCTGGAGAAGGTGCTCGACGTCCTGGGCCCGGCGGCGCGGGCGGAGGCCGAGCGGCTGGGCGCGCGGGTGTGGGTGCGGTCCGGCGCCGGGCGGCCCGACCCGGCGCCGGTGGTCGAGGAGGCGCTGGCCCGCCGCCGCGTCGTCGCCCTCACCTACCGGGACCGGACGGGGACGACGTCCCGGCGGCGGGTGGAACCGCACCTGCTCGCCCGCACCGGCGGCCGCTGGTACCTGGTCGGCTGGTGCCGGGAGCGGGACGCCCCGCGCTGGTTCCGGTGGGACCGGATCGAGGCGGCCGCCCTCACCACCGAGCCGGCGCCGGAGCGGGACCCGGCCGTCTACGGCACTCCCCCGCCCGACGCGCGGAGCGTGCGGCCGGGCTGAGGGACGCACCGGATCAGGTCCACACCACCCGCGCGGAGGCCTGGCCGGTCTTCTCGAAGTACTCGACCCGCACCTCGTGCGTCCCCTCGGTGAGGGTCACCGTCGCCGAGCCCGTGCCGCCGGTCGCCCAGCGGTCGATCCTCAGCCGGCCGTCCACGAAGACCCGGATCCCCTCGTCGGCGCTCGCGGTGAAGGTGTGGGCACCGGCGGGGAAGGAGAAGACGCCGGACCAGCGGGCCGAGAAGTTGTTCTGCCCGACTCCCGGCGGACCGCCGCTCCCCCAGTTCCGGTCCAGCGGCGCCGCCTCGCAGGCGGTCGACACGGGACTGCCCGACAGGTTGCGGTTGGAGAAGTACTGCGCCCGGTACTGCGCGGCCGGGCACGTGGACCGGAAGGTCGCGGTGTGGGTGACCGCGGTCGACCCGGCGGTCACCTGGTGGGTCTGCGCCCCTCCGTCGGACCACGAGACGAACTCCTGCAGCCCACCCGCCGACGTCTGCGGGGACGGAGCGGACAGGCTCGTCGTGGCGCCCACGATGAGCGTGGCCGTGAAGGGCGTCGCGGCGGTCCTGGTCCCGAGCGTCGCCTGCAGGCCGGCCGGCTGCGTGGCGACGGTGACCTGCACGGTGCGCGGCTGCAGGTCACGGGTCACGGTGGCCGTCCGTCCGGAGGCGTCCCGGGCGGTCAGCCGGAGGGAGAGGTGGGCCGGGTACTCGTGGTCGGGCGCGGCGATGGAGGCACCCGACACCCCCGTCCAGGACTGCAGCGGGTGGTCGTGGCAGGCGTCGGGACAGTGCCTGAGGACCATCTCCCAGCTCAGCGCACCCGGCGGCAACGGCTGCCCGGCGGCGTCGGTGGCCGATCCGGAGAAGGAGATCGTCTCGCCGACCTGCCAGGTGGTACCGGCGGCCGGGGTGGTGATCTGCGGAACGGGGTCGCCGGTGGGCGCCGAGGTGCTCCAGCCGAGCCTCGCGACCGCGTTCCCACCGGTCTCGAACCACTCGACGCGGACCTGGTGGGCGCCCGCGGTCAGCGACCGGACGCCGGTGAAGGTGGTGGCCGACTGGTCGCGCCACTCGTCGATGACCGTGGTGCCGTCGACCGCCACCCGGATCCCGTCGTCGCTCACGGCGGTGAACGTGGTGTCCCCGGCCGGGAAGTCGAACGTGCCGGTCCAGCGGGCGGAGAAGTTGTCGGGCCCGACGCCGGCCGGAGCGCCGGCACCCCAGTCGTGCGACAGGGGCGCCGCCTCGCAGACGGTGACCGCGGGTGTCCCGGTGAGCGTCCGGTTCGGGAAGTACTCGGCGAGGTACTGCCCGGCCGGGCACGACGTCGGGGTCGGGGTGGTCCCGTCGTGGACGACCCGGCGGATGGTCCCCCCGTTGAGGTCGGCGTAGAAGAGCTCGCCCTGCGGCGAGAGCTCGAGGTCGACCGGGCCGGCCGCGTCGGTGACGAAGGGACGGGCCTTGAGCCGGTCGGGCAGCCCGTCGGTCCCCTTGGTCATCACCCAGATGCAGTTGCGCGAGTAGTCCGAGAAGAACAGGGCGCCGTCGTACTCGGCCGGGTAGGCGCCACCCGCGTAGAACTGGAACGAGACGCCGGAGGTCGACGAGCCGCGGGTGACGTTGCAGTTGTCGTTGGCGTTGAGCGGCTGGCCGTGCCGGTACGGGTAGTACGGCGCGGTGACGGCGGAGGCGCCCTGTGCGTACAGGTCCTCGCACACCGACAGGTCCAACCCGTCGTAGGCGGCCTGCCGGTCGTTCCCCTCGTAGCAGGGCCAGCCGAAGTTGGTGACGCCGCCGGTCGGGGACGCCAGGCGGTCGATCTCCTCGTAGGCGCCCCACCCGACGTCGCCGATCCACAGCTCGTCGGTGCCGGGGCGCTGCGTCATGCGGAAGGGGTTGCGGAGGCCGTACGCCACGATGCGCCGGGCGTTCGCGTCCGCCGAGGAGGCGTTGGGGTTGTCCGGCAGCGCGGCCCCGGTGTCCGGGGAGACACGGATGACGGTGCCGTCGAGGGTGACCGGGTCGCCGGCCGTGCGCAGGTCCTGCGAGCGCAGCGCGCCACCCTGCGCGGTCGGCGGGACCATGGCACCGCCGACGCCACCGGGCGGGTCACCGCAGGGGTTGACGGGGTTGCCGTCCTGACCGAAGTCGGCGAAGTCGAAGCTGGCGCCGTCGCCGGCGGAGGCGTACAGCGCGCCGTCCCGACCGAAGACCAGGTCGCCGGTGCTGTGGCTCGGGTACTGCTGGCACCAGTCGTGCACCAGGTCCTGCTTGGTCGTCGTCGTGCCGGTGAGCGTCAGCTTGACCAGCTTCCCGCTCACCACGCAGCCGTCGCTCGTGGCGCCGGGCGGGTTGGGACACGGGTCGCTGTCGGCGCCCGCCGTCCCCCAGCGGGGGGCAGAGCCGCCGACCGGCCCGTCGAAGGCGTACAGGGCGTACAGGTACGGCCGGGTCGGGAAGCCGGGGTCGACGGCCAGGCCGAGCAGCCCGCGGTCCCAGAAGTTGTGCACCTCGGTGCGCAGGTCGGCGACCTGGGTGGCCGTCGTGTCCCCGAGCCCGTCGTACATCTGGATCGTGCCGCGCTTCTCGGCGACGAACACCCGGCCGTCGGGCGCGAACCGCACCGCCGTCGGGTTGACCAGGCCGCTGAACGCGGTGGTGTCGGTGAAGCCGGCCTGCGGCGCCGCGGCGGCCGGCGCGGCCGACGTCACGACGACGGCCAGGCACGCGGAGGCGACGAGCAGGAGAGCGGCAGCCGCCACCGCGGCGGCGTGGACGGTGCGTCGCAGGTACCCAGCCGAGCAGGCCATGGTCACCCCCCGTGTCCGCCCGGCCTGCCGTGGCCGAGGGGACGCGACGCTAGATCCGGCCTCCCACAGGAGGAGACCCCCTGCCGCCCGGGCAGGCTGTGGTCTACGTCACACAGCGCGGCGTCACGGAAGGTGACCCTGCTCTCCGGGCCCGGGTGAGCGTCACTCCCACTCGATGGTGCCCGGCGGCTTGCTCGTCACGTCGAGGACGACGCGGTTGACCTCGGGCACCTCGTTGGTGATCCGCGTGGAGATCCGGGCGAGCACGTCGTAGGGCAGCCGGGTCCAGTCCGCCGTCATCGCGTCCTCGCTGGACACCGGGCGCAGCACCACCGGGTGCCCGTAGGTGCGCCCGTCGCCCTGGACGCCGACCGAGCGGACGTCGGCCAGCAGCACCACCGGGCACTGCCAGATCTCGGAGTCCAGCTTCGCCGCGCTGAGCTCCTCGCGGGCGATCGCGTCGGCCCGCCGCAGCACGTCGAGCCGGTCGCGGGTGACCTCGCCGACGATGCGGATGCCCAGGCCCGGACCGGGGAACGGCTGGCGCTGCACGAGCCGGTCGGGCAGGCCGAGCTGCCGGCCCACCTCGCGCACCTCGTCCTTGAACAGGGTCCGCAGCGGCTCGACGAGGGTGAACTGCAGGTCCTCGGGCAGCCCGCCGACGTTGTGGTGGCTCTTGATGTTGGCCGTGCCGGTGCCGCCGCCGGACTCCACGACGTCGGGGTAGAGCGTCCCCTGCACCAGGAAGTCGACGGTCTCGCCGTGCGCCTGGGCGTCGGCGACGACGTCGGTGGCCGCCTGCTCGAACACCCGGATGAACTCGCGGCCGATGATCTTCCGCTTCTGCTCCGGGTCGCTGACGCCGGCCAGCGCGGTGAGGAACTGATCGCTCGCGTCGACCACCCGCAGATCGGCGCCGGTGACCTCGGCGAAGTCGCGCTCGATCTGCTCGGTCTCGCCCTGCCGCATGAGCCCGTGGTCGACGTAGACGCAGGTGAGCCGGTCGCCGATGGCCCGCTGCACCAGCGCGGCGGCGACGGCGGAGTCGACGCCGCCGGACAGCGCGCACAGCGCCCGCCGGTCGCCGATCTGCTCGCGGATGCGCTCGACCTGCTCGTCGACGACGTTGCTCATCGTCCAGCTGCGCTCGAGCCCGGCGATGTCGAACAGGAAGTGCTCGAGCACCGTCTGCCCGTGCGCGGTGTGCCGCACCTCGGGGTGGAACTGCACGCCGGCCAGCCGCCGGTCGACGTCCTCGAATGCGGCCACCGGCGCGCCGGTGGAGGTGGCGGTGACGGTGAAGCCGGGCGGCGGCGTGCTGACGGCGTCGCCGTGGCTCATCCACACCGACTGCTCCACCGGCAGGTCGCCGAACAGCCGGCCCTGCGTGGTGACGGTCAGCGGGGTGCCGCCGTACTCGCGGTCGCCGGTGTGCGCGACCGTGCCGCCGAGCGACTGGGCCATCGCCTGGAAGCCGTAGCAGATGCCGAAGGCGGGCACGCCGCCCTCGAAGAGCGCCGGGTCGACCTGCGGCGCCCCCTCGGCGTAGACGCTGGAGGGGCCGCCGGAGAGCACGATCGCCGCCGGCCGCCGCTCCAGGATCTCCGCCGCGGACACCGACGACGGGACGATCTCGGAGTAGACGCCGGCCTCGCGGATCCGGCGGGCGATGAGCTGGGCGTACTGGGCGCCGAAGTCGACGACGAGGACGGTCGGGAAGTCCATCAGTCGGGTCGACCGCCGATCACGAGGTCCACCCGCTGGAACTCCTTGAGGTCGCGGTAGCCGGTCTTGGCCATCGTGCGGCGCAGCGCGCCGAAGAGGTTGGTGCGGCCGTCGGAGGTCTCGGCCGGCCCGAGCAGCACCTGCTCCAGCGAGCCCGCCGCCGGGATCGGCGCCGACGTCCCGCCGCGGGGCAGCCGCGGGTGCGCGGCCACCGAGTCCCACCACACGCCGCCGGCCGGGGCCTCCTTCGCCGCGCGCAGCGGCTCGCCGACCTGGACGGCGTCGGCACCGCAGGCCAGCGCCCGCGCGATCGCGCCGCTGGTCTCGATCCGGCCGTTGGCGATCACGTGCACGTACCGGCCGCCGGTCTCGTCGAGGTAGTCGCGGCGGGCCGCGGCGGCGTCGGCGATCGCGCTGGCCAGCGGCACGCGCACGCCCATGACCGCGTCGCCGGTGGAGAAGCTGTCGGCGCCGACGCCCACGATCACGCCCGCCGCGCCGGTGCGCATGAGGTGCAGCGCCGTCTGGTAGTTCGCGGCGCCGCCCACGATCACCGGCACGTCGAGGTCGGCGATGAACTCCTTGAGGTTCAGCGCGGACCCGGTCTTGGTCACGTGCTCGGCGGAGACGATCGTGCCCTGGATGACCAGCAGGTCGACCCCGGCGGCGAGCACGGCCGGGGCGAGCAGCTCGGTGTGCTGGGGCGAGACGCGCACCGCCGTCGTCACCCCGGCGTCGCGCATCTCCTTGATACGGGCGCTGATCAGATCGGGCTTCACCGGCTCGGCGTAGACCTGCTGCAGCAGCGAGACCGGCGGCGGCGCCTCGGCCGCGGCGTCGCGCAGCTGGCGGTAGACCGGCAGCGGGTCGTCGTAGCGGGTCCACAGCCCCTCGGCGTTGAGCACGCCGAGGCCGCCGGCCTGCCCGACGGCGATCGCCGTGGCGGGGCTGACCACGGCGTCGCTCGGGCTGGTGACCAACGGGATCTCGAAGCGGAAGGCGTCGATCTGCCAGGCGGTGGAGACGTCGTCGACGTCGCGGGTGCGGCGGGACGGGACGATGGAGACCTCGTCGAGGTCGTAGCCCCGCCGGGCGAAGCGGTTCAGACCGATCTCGACGGTGTCGCGGCTGGGCATGGTCAGCGCCCCCGGTAGTTCGGGGCCTCGACGGTCATCTGGATGTCGTGCGGGTGGCTCTCGGTCAGGCCCGCCGCGGTGATGCGGGTGAGCTGGCCGCGCTCCTGCAGGTCGGCGACGGTGGCCGCGCCCGCGTAGCCCATCGACGCCCGCAGGCCACCGACGAGTTGGTGGGCGACGGTGGCGAGCAGGCCGCGGTAGGGCACCTGGCCCTCGATGCCCTCGGGGACGAGCTTGTCGTCGGAGAGGACGTCGTCGGCGAAGTAGCGGTCGCGGCTGAAGGACTGGTTGCCGCGCTTCTGCATCGCGCCCAGCGAGCCCATGCCGCGGTAGGTCTTGAACTGCTTGCCGTTCATGAACACGAGCTCGCCCGGCGCCTCCTCGACGCCGGCGAACAGCCCGCCGATCATCACGGTGTCCGCGCCCGCGACCAGCGCCTTGGCGATGTCGCCGGAGTACTGCAGGCCGCCGTCGGCGATGACCGGGACGCCGGCCGGCTTGCACGCCAGGCTCGCCTCGTAGACGGCGGTGATCTGCGGGACGCCGACCCCGGCGACCACGCGGGTGGTGCAGATCGAGCCCGGGCCGACGCCGACCTTGACGGCGTCCGCGCCGGCGTCGACCAGCGCCTGCGCGCCGGCGCGGGTGGCCACGTTGCCGCCGACCACCTGCACGCCACCGTCGCCGCCGAAGTCCTCCCGCACCCGGGCGACCATGTCGAGCACGGCGCGCTGGTGGCCGTGCGCGGTGTCGACGACGATCACGTCGACCCCGGCGTCGACCAGCAGGCCGGCCCGCTTGTAGGCGTCCTCGCCGACGCCGAGCGCGGCGCCCACGACGAGGCGGCCGTCGGCGTCCTTGGTGGCGTTCGGGTACTGGTCGCGCTTGACGAAGTCCTTGACGGTGATGAGCCCGCGCAGCCGGCCGGCGTCGTCGACGATCGGCAGCTTCTCGATCTTGTGCTGGGACAGCAGCCGCAGCGCGGTGTCGGCGTCGACCCCGACCGGGGCGGTGACCAGCGGCATCGGCGTCATGACGTCGCGGACGAGCCGGTGCTGGTCGGTCTCGAAGCGCATGTCGCGGTTGGTGACGATGCCGACCAGGACACCCTCGGCGTCGACGACGGGGGCGCCGGAGATGCGGTAGCGGCCCGACAGCGCGTCGACCTCGGCGAGGGTGTTGTCCGGCGAGCAGGTGACCGGGTTGGTGACCATGCCGGCCTCGGAGCGCTTGACCAGGTCGACCTGGCCGGCCTGCTCCTCGGCGGCGAGGTTGCGGTGCAGGATGCCGACGCCGCCGACGCGGGCCATGGCGATCGCCATGCGGGCCTCGGTCACGGTGTCCATGGCGCTGGAGACCAGCGGCACGGCCAGCCGGATGCCGCGGGTCAGCCGGCTGCTGGTGTCGACCTCCGCAGGGACGACGTCGGACTCACCGGGGATGAGCAGGACGTCGTCGTAGGTGAGGCCGAGCGGAGCGAACTTCGCCGGCAGCTCGGGGATCCGGTCATCGGGCTGCATGATCGCCGCCACCCTCTCCGTCGGTTCGCCCCCGGCCGGGCGCGCGGGAACCACCCCCGATCGTAGGCGGGACGCCGCGGGAGCCGGGACGGCCTCCGCGCACGCGTGGGAACCGCGGGCGGAGGCGGCTACCGTGGTCCCCCGGACGTGCGCCCGCGCGCCCGCACCAGAGAGCGACCGCGCCGCACGAGGGAGGAGGCACCGTGGGTCCCTTCGACGACCTGCCGGGCCCCGACTCAGGCTCCACGCCGTCGGACCCGCCGCCGCTCACCATGGAGGAGCGCGCCGGCGTCCTCGACGACCTCGCCGAGCTCGAGGTGTTCCGCACCCTGCTCGAGCCCACCGGCATCAAGGGCATCGTCGTCGACTGCCCCGACTGCGACGAGGAACACCACGTCGACTGGGCGCTGATGCAGGCCAACCTGCGCCAGCTGCTCGAGGAGGGGCAGACCGGCCGGCACGAGCCGCCGTTCGACCCCGACCCCGACGACTACGTCAGCTGGGACTACGCCAGCGGCTACGCCGACGGGGTGGCCGCGATGGCCGAGCGCGAGGAGCCCGGGGGCGGCAGCACCGGCCGCCACGCCCGCGACGACTGAGCTCAGACGTCCCGGACGAGGGTCGCGAGGCGCCCGGCCAGCTCGGGGGTGACCTCCACCCGGTGCGCCTCCCGGGCGTGCGGCCCGACCCGGGCCATCAGCTCCTCGACCGACTCGGCCCGGACGACCGCCTCGCAGTCGAACCCGGCGTCGCGGCAGCGCAGCTCCTTCATCGTCGCCCCCTCCGGCGGCGGCCCCGTGCACGGCCAGCGTGCTCCCGGCCGGCCGCGCGGGCCAGGGGTACCGCCGCGTTCCGCGCGCCGGGACGAGAACGCGCCGAGGGCCCTCTCCGGTGATCCGGAGAGGGCCCTCGGCGTGCGTTCGTCAGGTCAGGACATCATCCCGCGGCGGAAGCCCGTCGCGACGGCCTCGGCCCGGTCCTTGGCGCCCAGCTTGCGGAACAGCCGGCGGGCGTGGGTCTTGATCGTGTCCTCGGAGAGGTAGAGCTCGCGCCCGATCTGGGCGTTGCTCTTGCCCTGGCTCATGCCGGTGAGGACCTGCATCTCGCGCATGGACAGCGTCACCGCCGGCGTGGCCTCGCGGACCGGCGTGCTCACCGCGCGCGGGCCGGCGCCGTTGAGCGGCGTGGCCCACGCGGGCACCGGGCCGCCGACGGAGGCCAGCGGCACGGAGGCGCTGACCTGCTGCGGCGGGCGCGGACCCTCGGGGCGCAGGCCCACACGGGACAGGCCCAGGCCCATCTCCAGCGCGCTCGCGTCCCAGCGCAGGTAGCCCCGCGCGCCGACGGCGACCGCGCCGCGGACGGTCTCGGCGTCGTCAGGGGCGCCGAGCACCAGCACCGGCACACCCGGGTGGCTGCGCAGCACCGTCGTCGCCACGCTCAGGCCGGTGTCCACGGCGCGCTGCGTGCCGACCAGCAGCACGTCGGGCTGCCGGGTCGCCAGCCGCTGCATCAGCGCGACCGCGTCACCGACGACCTCGACGCGGCCCACGAACGGGAGGGCCACCAGGCGGGCGGCGACGTCGTCCCGCACGCGGCGGCGCTCGTCGTACACCCACACGGTCGTGGCACCGTGCCCGGGCCCACGCATCCTGTCGTCGATCACTCGCTGCTCCTCGTCTCCCCCGGCCGGGCGGGGCGCCCGGGTCACTCGACCCGGGGAACGGCACGGCCTGCAGTCACCTTGACCGCCGGTCGGGACGGGGAACACCCGTGCTCACCCTGCGGGGGGAGACGGGAGCCGGGAAAATGTCCGATCCCGGTGTGTTTGACCCCGGGGACCCTCGGGCACCGGCACCCCAGCAGCCGGACCGCCCCCTCCGGCTCGCACCGAGCCGAGGAGGACCGACATGGCCGACATCCGCCGACTGCCGACGCCCGTGGCCGAGGTCTGGGACTGGCAGCTGCACGGCGCCTGCCGTGGAGAGAGCACGGCCCTGTTCTTCCACCCGGACGGCGAGCGCGGCCCCGCGCGGGCCCGCCGCCAGGCCGCCGCCAAGGCCGTCTGCGCCCAGTGCCCGGTTGTGGAGGCGTGCCTCAAGCACGCGCTCAGCGTCCGCGAGCCCTACGGCGTGTGGGGCGGCATGAGCGAGGAGGAGCGGGCCCGGCTGATCGCCGCCGAGCCGGCCGCGGTCGCCGCGGGCGTCTAGCCGCACAGACGACGGGAGGGCCGGTCCAGCAGACGCTGGACCGGCCCTCCCGCTGTGTGCGGGTCGGGTCGCGTCCGGCTCAGCCCGTCCGCTCGGCGGTCATCAGCTCGTCGTGCACCCAGGTGACACCCCGGTCGGAGGACGTCTCGGCCGACCAGGTGAACGAGCGGGGCCGGACGTCGGAGAACCGCCAGCGCAGCCACGGGTCCTCGTCGTCGCTGAGCAGGAGGACGCCGCCGTCGCCGGTGGGGCGGCCGGTGAACCGCCGCACGCGACCGTTGACCGGGTCCATCCAGGTGGAGCGCCACGTCCCGGGGACGTGCGGGTCGGGGAAGCGGACCGTCGTCCCGTGGAACGCCCGCGGCGGGATCCCGGCGCCGGGCCGCCCCGGGCCGGGCACCACCCAGACGTCCTGCACCGCCCGGCCGCCGAGCACGCGGCCGACGTGCAGCTCCCCCTCGGCGGTCGCCCAGCGCCCGTCGGGTCCGAGGCCGCGCCAGGACAGCCGCCAGCTCCCCGTCAGCCGGCCGAACAGCGCGAGCGCGTCCTCGCCGTGGGGCTCCGGTGAGTGCAGGACCTCGTGCAGCACGGCGCCCTCCTCGTCAGGTTCCTGTCAGGACGACAGTAGGCTGTCACCATGACCGACGTCCAGGCTGCCTACCGCCTGCTCGTCGCCGACGTCTACGAGCTCGCCGGCACGTCCCGGCGCACCAGCGAGGCGATCGCCGCGACGGCCGGGCAGAC
Source organism: Geodermatophilus sp. SYSU D01119 (assembly GCF_054049975.1). Taxonomy (NCBI): domain Bacteria; kingdom Bacillati; phylum Actinomycetota; class Actinomycetes; order Geodermatophilales; family Geodermatophilaceae; genus Geodermatophilus; species Geodermatophilus sp. SYSU D01119. The sequence continues at coordinate 93,329 of NZ_JBJGYL010000020.1, forward strand.
CACCGCGCGGTGGCACGTGCTCAGCGTCCTGTCCGGGGCGCCGTCGACGGTGGCCACCGTGGCGCGCCGGCTGGGCCTCGCCCGGCAGTCGGTGCAGCGGGTGGCCGACGACCTCGTCACCGACGGCCTGGCCGCCCGCGCTCCCAACCCCGACCACCGCACCGCCCCCCTGCTGGAGCTCACGGAGGCGGGACGGGCGGCGCTGGCGGCGCTGGTCGAGCGCGGGGACGCCGACCGGGCGCGCGTCCTGGCCGCGGCGGGCACCTCCGCCGAGGAGCTGCTGGCCTGCCGGGCGGTCCTCCGGCGCCTGGTCGCCGCGCTCGACGGGCCCTGAGACGACGAGAGGGCCGGTCCAGCAGGTGCTGGACCGGCCCTCTCGCGGTGTGCGGGAACGTCCTGGCTCACCGCCGCGGGGGGGGGGGCCGCCCCCCCGGGGGGGGGGGGGGGGGGGGGGGGGGGGGGGGGGGGGGGGGGGGGGGGGGGGCCGGCCGCGCGGCTGGGTGGT
>NZ_JBJGYL010000021.1:0-90762 GCF_054049975.1 Geodermatophilus sp. SYSU D01119
GGGCCCCGGCGCGTACGCCGGGGCCCGACCGGGGGACATCAGGCGAGTCCGAGCTCGCCCTCGAACTGACCGGCCTCCAGGCGCTCCTTGACGGTGCCCAGGAAGCGGGCGGCGTCGGCGCCGTCGACGATCCGGTGGTCGTAGGTGAGGGCCAGGTAGACCATCGACCGGACCGCGATCACCTCGCCGAGGTCGGGGTCCTGGACCACGACCGGGCGCTTGACCACCGAACCGGTGCCCAGGATGGCCACCTGCGGCTGGTTGATGATCGGGGTGTCGAACAGGGCGCCGCGGCTGCCGGTGTTGGTCAGCGTGAAGGTGCCGCCGCCGAGCTCGTCGGGCGTGACCTTGTTGATGCGGGTCCGCTCGGCCAGGTCGGCGATCTTGCGGGCCAGGCCGCCGATGCTCAGGTCGCCGGCGCCGTGGATGACCGGCACCAGCAGGCCGCGCTCGGTGTCCACCGCGACGCCGAGGTTCTCGGTGTCGTGGTAGGTGACCGTGCCGGCCTCCATGTCGACCGAGGAGTTCACGGCCGGGTGGGCCTTGAGCGCCTCGACGGCCGCCTTGGCGAAGAACGGCAGGAACGAGAGCTTGGCGCCCTCGCGGGCCTCGAAGTCCCGCTTGGCGCGCTCGCGCAGCTTGGCGATCCGGGTGACGTCGACCTCGACGACGGTGGTCAGCTGCGCGCTGATGGCCAGCGACTCGACCATGCGGCGGGCGATGACGCCGCGCAGGCGCGACATCTTCTCCGTGCGGCCGCGCAGCGCCGGGTCCGGCTGGGCGGCCGGGGACGGGGCGGCGGGACGGCCGGTCGCGGCCGGGGCCGACGCAGCGGCGGCGGGTGCGGCGGCCGGTGCCGGTGCGGCGGCGGCCTCCGCGGCGGCCAGGACGTCCTGCTTGCGGATGCGGCCACCGACGCCGGTGCCGGTCACCGACGACAGGTCCACGCCGTGCTCGGCGGCCAGGCGGCGGACCAGCGGGGTGACGTAGGTGCCGCTGCCGTCGGCCGGGGCCGGGGCGGAGGGCTGGGCCTGGGCGGGGGACTGCGCCTGGGCCGGCGCGGGAGCGGGCTGCGTGGGCGGCGTCTGCTGCTGCTCGGCGACGGTCTCGGCCGCCCCGGAGCCGTAGTCGGCGCCGGCGGGGACCGACGGCGGCGGGCCGGGGGGCGCCTCGGCCGGCGGCTCCTGCCGCGGCGCGGGCGGCTGGGTGACCGGGGTGTCCTGCTGCGCCGGGGCCTGCTGCTGGGCGGGGGCCTGCTGGGCCGGCGCGGGGGCGCCACCACCGGACGAGGCGCTGCCGATCACCGCGAGCTGCGCGCCCACGTCGACGGTCTCGTCCTCGTTGACCGTGATCTCCAGCAGCGTGCCGGAGACGGGGGCCGGGATCTCGGTGTCGACCTTGTCGGTGGACACCTCGAGCAGCGGCTCGTCGGCGGTCACCTCGTCGCCGACGGCCTTGAGCCAGCGGGTGACGGTGCCCTCGGTGACGCTCTCGCCGAGCGCCGGCATGGTGACCGGCGTCCCCTGGCCACCACCCTGGCCACCCGTCTGGCCACCGCCCTGTCCGGCGTCGGAGGCCGGGGCCTCGGCGGCCGGGGCCGGGGTCTCGGAGGAGCCGGGGCCGGCGTCCTCCACCTGCGCGTCCGGGGTCTGCGGCGTGGTGTCGGTGTCCTCGGCGGACGCCGGCCCGCCCGCGCCGCCGCCGTCGCCCTCGCCGCCGATGACGGCGAGCTCGGCGCCGACGTCCACGGTCTCGTCCTCCGCCACCAGGATCTTGGTGAGGACGCCCGCCGCCGGGGACGGGATCTCGGTGTCGACCTTGTCGGTGGAGACCTCGAGGAGGGGCTCGTCGACCTCGACCTGCTCACCCTCCTGCTTGAGCCATCGGGTGACCGTGCCCTCGGTGACGCTCTCGCCCAGGGCGGGCATGGTGACGGAGGTCGGCATCGGGAGAGGGCTCCTTCGGGGTGGCGCGGGTGGGGGAGAGGTCGGGCGGCGACGCGGGGTGCGGCGTCAGCTGTGGGCGTGCAGCGGCTTGCCGGCGAGGGCGAGGTGGGCCTCGCCGATCGCCTCGCTCTGCGTCGGGTGCGGGTGGATGAGGGAGGCGACCTCGTCGGGCAGGGCCTCCCAGTTGAAGATCAGCTGCGCCTCGGCGACCAGCTCGCCGACGCGGCTGCCCACCATGTGGACGCCCACGACGGGGCCGTCCTTCTGGCGGATCAGCTTCACGGCGCCCTGCGTCTTGAGGATCTGGCTGCGGCCGTTGCCACCGAGGTCGTAGACGAGGGTCTCGACGTCGCCGTACTTCTCGCGGGCCTGGACCTCGGTGAGGCCGACGGAGGCCACCTCGGGGTCGGAGTAGGTGACCCGCGGGACGCCGGCGTAGTCGATCGGCACGACCGGCAGGCCGGCCAGGCGCTCGGCGACGAGGATGCCCTCGCCGAAGCCGACGTGGGCCAACTGCAGGGTCGGGATCAGGTCGCCGACGGCGGAGATGGTCGGCACGTTGGTCCGGCAGTACTCGTCGACGAGCACGTAACCGCGCTCCATCGCGACCCCGGCCTCCTCGTAACCGAGGCCCTGGCTGACCGGGCCGCGGCCGATGGCGACGAGGACGATCTCGGCCTCGAACTCCTTGCCGTTCTGCAGGCTGACCTTGACGCCGTTCTCGGTGGACTGCACCGACGACACCATGTTGCCGAGCTCGAAGTTGATCTTCCGGCGGCGGAAGGCCCGCTCGAGCAGCTTGGAGGAGTTCTCGTCCTCGAGCGGGACGAGGTGCTTGAGGCCCTCGATGATCGTGACGTCGACGCCGAAGGACTTCCAGGCGCTGGCGAACTCGCAGCCGATGACGCCGCCGCCGAGGATGATCGCCGAGGTCGGGACGCGGTCGAGGCCGAGCGCCTGCTCGCTGTCGATGACGCGCACGCCGTCGAGGTCGACGCCGGGGATGGTGCGGGAGTAGGAGCCGGTGGCCAGCAGGACGTGGCGGCCCTCGTAGGTCTGCCCGTTCACCGACACCGCGGTGGGGGAGACCAGCCGGCCCTCGCCCTCGACGTAGGTGATCTTCCGGCTCTTGATCAGGCCCTGCAGGCCCTTGTAGAGGCGGGAGACGACGCCGTCCTTGTAGGCGTTGACGCCGTCCATGTCGATGCCGGCCAGCGAGGTCTTGACGCCGAACTGCTCGCCCTCGCGGGCGAGGTCGGCGACCTCACCGGCGTGCAGCAGGGCCTTGGTCGGGATGCACCCGCGGTGCAGGCAGGTGCCGCCGACCTTGTCCTTCTCGATCAGGACGACCGACATGCCCAGCTCCGCCGCCCGCAGCGCGGCGGCGTAGCCACCCGAGCCACCGCCGAGGATGACCAGGTCGGCAGGGGTGGTGGGTGCGCTCACGACGTGCTCCTCGAGGTTCTCGGGTTCCCCCGCTCGAGTGGGCGGGGGATGGTCCGGATCCATCCTGCCACTCCGGGCATCGGTGCAGTCCGAGGGCGGGGAGGTTGTCCCGGACGCGCCGTGCGGGCCGGCCGGGCACCCGGCCGGCCCGGGTCAGCCGGCGATCAGGTCCTCGATCGCGGCCAGCAGCGTGCGGACGGGGACCCCGGTGCCGCCCTTGGGCGTGTAGCCCCACGGCGCACCGGTGTTGTAGCTCGGCCCGGCGATGTCGATGTGCGCCCACGGCAGCCCGGCCGGGACGAACTCGGCGAGGAAGTGGGCGCCCACGAGCATGCCGCCCATGCGGTCGGCGTTGGCGTTGACGAAGTCGGCGACGGTGGAGTCGATGCCGCGGCGGAGCTCCTCGGGCATCGGCATCGGCCACATCGGCTCGCCGCTGCGCCGGCTGGCGGCCACGACGGCGTCGCGCAGGTCGTCGCTGCCCATGACGCCGGCCGTGCGGGAGCCGAGCGCGACCAGCTGGGCGCCGGTGAGCGTGGAGGTCTCGAACAGCACGTCGGGGGAGTCCTCGGCGGCGCGGGCGATGGCGTCGGCGAGCACCACGCGGCCCTCGGCGTCGGTGTTGGTGATCTCCGCCTTCTTGCCGTTGCGGAAGGTGACCACGTCGGCCGGGCGGTAGGCGCTGCCGCCGGGCAGGTTCTCCGCGATCGGCACGGTGGCCGTGACGTCGACGGGCAGGCCGAGCTGCGCAACCAGGCAGACGGTCGCGATCACGGCGGCCGCGCCGGCCATGTCGCTGGTCATGTGGTGCATGTTGGCCGCGGGCTTGATCGACAGGCCGCCGCTGTCGAAGGTGATGCCCTTGCCGACCAGGGCGACCTTCTTGCGGGCCTTCTTGCCGTTGTAGGTCAGCCGCAGCAGGCGCGGGCCGCGGGCCGAGCCGCCGCCGACCGCCAGCACGCCGCCGTAGCCGCCGGCGGCCAGCTGCGCCTCGTCCAGGACCTCCACCGACAGGCCCGCGGCCTTGCCGGCGGCCGCGCCGCGGGCGGCGAGCTCGGCCGGGTAGAGGTCGTTGGGCGGGGTGTTGACCAGGTCGCGGACGAGGGTGACCGCGTCGGCGACCGCCCGCACCCGCGCCAGCGGGGCCTTGGCGGCGCCCGCGTCGGGGACGACGACGGTGAACTCGCGCGGCGGGGTCGGCCGGTCGGCGTGGAGGTCGGAGCGGTAGGCGGTGAACTCGTACGCGCCGAGCAGGGAGCCCTCGCCGACGGCGTGCAGGCGCTCGGCGTCCGGGGTGCCCCCGATGGCGGCGAGCAGCGTCACCACCGAGGACCGCCCGGTCAGCGCCCGGCTCGCGGCACCGGCCGCGCGGCGCAGCGCCTCGGGCGACCAGCCGCCGCCGGGCTGCGGTGCGCCGAGGCCCACGGCGGCGACGACGGGGAAGGGGCCCTGGCCGAGGCTCGCGACCTTCGTGACCTCGTCCTCACCCCCGCGGGCGCCCAGGTCGGCCAGCGCGGGCAGCAGCCGGCCGCCGAGCAGCCGGTCGACGGCCTCCGCGCCGGGCGTGGGCAGCAGCCCCGAGCTGCCCTTCCCGACGCCGACGACGACGGCGTCGGCGGGGGTCTTCTCGAGCGGGCGGTCGGTGGCGGTGATCGTCGGCGGCACCCGACGATCGTAGGGCCCGGCCCCGCCGCGGTCCTGAGGACTGCGAAGGAGCGGCCGGGCCGGCGTCGCTACGGTTCCGGCGTGAGCCCGCGGACCTCGCCCCTGCACGACCGGCACGTCGCGGCCGGCGCCAAGCTGGCCGACTTCGGCGGCTGGTCGATGCCCATCGAGTACGCCGGAGGCGGCGTCCTCGCCGAGCACGCCGCCGTCCGCGAGGCCGTCGGGCTCTTCGACGTCTCCCACCTGGGCACCGGCACCGTCCGCGGGCCGGGCGCCGCCGCGTTCGTCGACGCCTGCCTGACCAACGACCTGTCCCGCATCGGCCCCGGCCAGGCGCAGTACACGCTGTGCTGCGTCCCCGACGGCGAAGCCGACGCCGGCGGCGTGGTCGACGACCTGATCGTCTACCTGCACGGCCCCGACGACGTGCTGCTCGTCCCCAACGCCGCCAACGCCGAGGAGGTGCTGGCGCGGCTGGCCGACGCCGCCCCGGCCGGGGTCACGGTGACCGACCGGCACGAGGAGGTCGCCGTCCTCGCGGTCCAGGGGCCGCGGTCCCCGGCCGTCCTCGCCGCGGCGGGGCTGGCCGCGGACCTGTCCTACATGGCCTTCGCCGGCGGTGAGGGCCAGGAGGTCACCGTCTGCCGCACCGGCTACACCGGCGAGCACGGCTACGAGCTGCTCGTCGCCGCCGACCGCGCCGGGGAGCTGTGGGACCGACTGCTGGAGGCCGGCGCCGCCGAGGGCATCCGGCCCTGCGGCCTCGGCGCGCGGGACACGTTGCGCACCGAGATGGGCTACCCGTTGCACGGCCACGAGCTGTCGCGGTCCATCACCCCGGTCCAGGCGCGCAGCGGCTGGGCCGTGGGCTGGCGCAAGCCCGCGTTCTGGGGCCGCGAGGCGCTGCTCGCCGAGCGGGAGGCCGGCCCCGCCCGCCTGCTCTGGGGCCTGCGCGCTCCCGGCCGCGGGATCCCGCGCCCGGGCATGGCCGTGCTCGACGGCGACGGCGCGCGGGTCGGCGAGGTCACCAGCGGCACGTTCTCACCCAGTCTGCGCACCGGCATCGCGCTCGCCCTGCTCGACGCCGCCGCCGGCCCGGCCGAGGGCGCCGCGCTCGCCGTCGACGTGCGCGGGCGCCCCCAGCCGGTCGAGGTGGTCAAGCCGCCGTTCGTGCCCTCTCACGTCCGGTAGGGCCGGCCGTCCTCAGGCCTTCCGCTTCGACTCCTCGGTCGGCTCCGGCGGGTCGGGCAGCTCGTCGGCCATGGTGGCGTTGCGCTGGCCCATCGGCACCGGCGGACCCTGCGTGGTGTCCTCCGCCGTCTGGTGCTCGGCCTCGGAGTTGATCTCCGCGCCGAGCAGCACCAGGTAGCAGGTGAGGTACAGCCACAGCATCAGGACGATGACGCCGGCGATGGTCCCGTACGTCTTGTCGTAGGACCCGAAGTTGTTGACGTAGAAGCTGAAGCCCAGGCTGACCAGCGCCCAGATGATCGTCACCACGATCGCGCCGAGGCTCACCCACTTCAGCTGCGGGGCGTCGCGGTCGGGCGCGACCCGGTACAGCACCGCCAGGGAGCCGGCGAAGACGCCGAGCAACAGCACCCACCGCAGCACCTGCGCCAGCACCGTCCCGACCACGCCGAGCGGCAGCGCGTCGAGGACGGCCGGGACGACGGCGACCAGCGTGAAGGTGACCAGCACGAACACGATCGCGCCGAGCGTCAGCCCGAGCGCCAGCGCCTTGCGCTTGACGAACGAGCGGGTCTCGACCTCGTCGTAGGCGATGTTGACCGCCGAGACGACGTTGCCGGTGCCACCCGACGCGGACCACAGCGCGCCGAGCACCGAGATCGCCAGGCCGATCGACAGCGCGCCGCCGCTGTTCTGCGTGATCGCGGTCAGCTGGTCGCCGATGAGGCTCGCGGCCTCGTCGGGCAGCTGGGCGGAGAGGTCCTCGACCTGCTGGGCGACGGTCTCCGGTGAGGCGATCAGCCCGTAGATCGAGATGGTGGCGATCAGCGCCGGGAAGATCGCCAGGAAGGCGAAGAACGCGACGCCGCCGGCGATGATCGGCATGTTGTCGGCGTTGTGCTCGGCCCAGGCCCGCTTGACGACCTGCTTCCAGCCGCGCGCCGGGATCTGCGTGGGCGACTCGGCGTGCACGCCGGGCAGCCGCTCGGGGGAGGGGCCGCCCGGCGGCACGGCGCCGGGGTCCTGCCGCTGGTCCCCCCGGGCGGCGCGCTCCTCCGCCGCGCGTGCGGCCGCCCGCCGGGCCGCCTTCTCCTCGACCCGCTCCCGGATCCGGTCGACGGCGCTGTCACGCTGCCTGGTCCCGGCCATCTCGCCGCCCCCTCTGCTCGGTGGTGCCTGCGTCAGTCGCCCGGCCAGTTGCCGGTCAGCTTGGTGAAGCCCCGCGCGCCGGCCCGGTCGATGGCGGCCTTGGTGGCCGCGAACAGCGCGCCCTGGATGGCGGCGGCGAGGACGACCTCGCGCATCCGGTACTCGCTCTGCAGGGCACTGGGCGCGTCCTCCTCGCCGGACACCCGCTTCCACACCTGCTTGAAGATGGTGCCGCTGATGAGGCCGGCCAGCACACCGCCGGCCAGGCCGACCGGGCGGTAGACCAGCTTCGCGCTCTTGCTGCTCACGTGCGCGCCCTCCTCGCCGTCCTGCGGGCCGTCCGCTTCGTGCTCTTCGCCAGCGCCTTGCGGGCGCGCGCCGCCTCGCGGTCGGCCCGCCGGCGCGCCCGGCGGGTCTCGGCGCGGGCCTCGGCGAGCGCCGCTCCGGTGGCGGTCGAGGCGGCCGCGGCCCGGCGCCGCTTGCGCCGGCGGCGCCAGACCACCAGCCCGACGAGGCCGGCCAGCGCGGCGCCGGCGCCGGCCACGGCCGGCGGGCTCTCCCGGTAGGTCTCGACGGCGGTGTCGCGGGCGCGGGCGGCGCCCTCCTTGGCGCGGGCCGGCACGTCGAGCCGGTGGCTGAGCTCGTCGACCGTGCGGCCGAGCTGCTCGCGGGTGGCCTCGATCTCGGCCTTGATGGCGTCGGGGTCGGCCGGGCCGGACGCGGCGGGGTCGGACCCGCCGCCGGCGTTGCTGGGGGTGCTCATCGCCGCGCGTTCTCCTTCACGGTCGCGATGTCGGCCTTGGTGCTGGCGATCGCCTCGGTCGGCACCGGCGGGGTGCCCTGCTGCACGTCCTTCCTGCCGACCAGCGCCAGCACGCCGGCCACGGCGAACAGGACGACGGCGACGATCAACGCGGCCAGCCAGGCGGGCAGCACGACGTCGAGGGCGAGGACGGCGGTGGCGACGAGCACGCAGAGCCCGAGGAACCCGAAGAGCCCGGCGCCGCCGAACAGTCCGGCACCGACGCCGAGGCGCTTGGCCTTCTGCGTCATCTCGGCCTGGGCGAGCCGGGCCTCGTCGCGCACCAGGCGCGAGACCTGCTCGGTCAGCTGGCTGATCAGCTGCCCGGTCGAGGCCTCCTCGGTCGTGGGGGGCGGTGGGGTGGCGCGCGAGGCGCCACCCGCGGTCGGGGCGGTCATCGGTCCTCCGGGGAACGGGATCGGTCCCCGCCCCATGCCCCCGCCGTCGCGCGCGTAACCCGCGCCCCGGTCACACCCCGGACACGACCGGCGCGCCGTCACTAGCCTGGCCGCATGAGCTGGACCTGGCGGCTGGAGGGCCGCGACGGCGCGACCCTGGACCCGGCCGCGCTCGGCGTCGAGGTGCCCGTGTCGGACAACCAGGGAGACGCCGAGTCGTGGCTGGGGGAGAACTGGCGCGACCTGCTCGGGCGGGGCGTGGTGTCGGTGAGCCTGTTCGACGGCGAGACCCGGGTCTACGGCCCGATGGGCCTGGAACCCGCCTGAGCCCGTCGCCCGGTCGACGGGAGCGGGCCTGGGCCTCGACCTGAGGTCGAGGTCCAGGCCGGCCGGTCAGCCGCGGGCGGTCTTCGCGGGGTCGCGCTCGACGACGTCGCCGAGCACCTCGTCGATGCGCGCCATGACGTCGGCGTCGAGCCGTACGCCCGCCGCCTTGACGTTGTCGTGCACCTGCTCCGGGCGGGTGGCGCCGATGATCGCGGCGGCCACGTTCTCGTTCTGCAGCACCCAGGCCACCGCGAGCTGCGCCATGGACAGCCCGAGGTCGTCGGCGACCGGGCGCAGGCCCTGCACCCGGGTGAGCACCTCGTCGGTCATGAACTGCTTGAGGAACCGCCCGGCCTCGGGGTCGGTCGCGCGGCTGCCGGCGGGCGGCTCCTCGCCGGGCCGGTACTTGCCGGTCAGCACGCCCTGGGCCAGCGGCGACCAGACGATCTGCGAGACGCCCTCGCGCTGCGACGTCGGCACGACCTCGTCCTCGATGACCCGCCAGAGCATCGAGTACTGCGGCTGGCTGCTGATGAGCTGGACGCCGAGCTCGCGGGCGAGCGCGGCGCCGGCGGCGATCTCCTCGGCCCGCCACTCGGAGACGCCGAGGTAGAGCACCTTGCCCGCCCGCACCAGGTCGGCGAAGGCGGTCATCGTCTCCTCGAGCGGCACGGTCGGGTCGTAGCGGTGGGCCTGGTAGAGGTCGATGTGGTCGGTCTGCAGGCGCCGCAGCGAGGCCTCGCAGCTCTCGGTGATGTGCTTGCGACCCAGCCCGCGGTCGTTCGGGCCGGGGCCGGTGGGCCAGTAGACCTTGGTGAAGATCTCCAGGCCCTCGCGCCGCTGGCCGGCGAGGGCCCGGCCGAGGACGGCCTCGGCGCGGGTGCCGGCGTAGACGTCGGCGGTGTCGAAGGTCGTGATGCCGGCGTCGAGGGCCGCGCGCACACAGGCCTGCGCGGCGTCCTCCTCGACCTGGCCACCGTGGGTGAGCCAGTTGCCGTAGGCGATCTCGGAGATGGTCAGGCCGGAACGGCCGAGGCGTCGGTACTCCACGTGCCCCGACGCTAGGCCGCGGCGGCCGACCTCACACCTCGGCGCCGACCGCGACCTCCGGCTTGGGGAACCGCCAGCGGCGGACCATCGTGGCCCGGCTGACGCCGTACCAGACCAGCCCCCGCGTCCGCTGCGGCTGGTCGGGGAAGCGGGTGGCCACCGTCTTCTTGATCTTCCGGCCGAGGAACACCGAGTCGACGATGATCACCAGGAAGAACAGGAACCAGACGAAGACGGTGTAGTTCTGCACCGCCGGGTTCGGGATGAAGTAGCCCACCAGGACCAGCGCCGCGACCGGCAGGAAGAAGCTGCCGGCGTTGCGGCGGGCGTCGACCAGGTCGCGCACCAGCCGGCGGACCGGGCCGCGGTCGCGCGCGGGCAGGTAGTCGTCGTCGCCCCGGGCCATGCCGGCGCGGGTCTCAGCCCGGCGCTGCGCCTGCTGCTGGCGCATGCGGGCGTAGGCCTCCTTGCGGGTGGTCGGAGGCGGCGGCGGGGGGCCGGGACGGCGGCCCTGCGCCTCGTGGCGCTTGGGCGTCGGGCGGCCCTTGCCACCGGCCTTGACCAGCTGCTCGGTCAGGTCGGCGGAGGTGTCCGGGGCGGTCTCGGTGGCGCGGTCCCGGCGCCCGGGCAGGCGGAGCTTCACGGCTGACGAGTCTACGTGCGCCCGCGCACGACACTGGCCCTCGCGCCCGCGCGCCGTACAGTGGGAAGACGACCCGCCACGGCGGTGTTGGTCCGCTGCAGGGAGTGCCGCAACGGACGCCCTCGGATGTGGGAGGACAACTCATGACGGTGCAGGACACCGAGACCACCGGCAGCACCGGCGTGCTGCTCAGCGAGCCGGCCGCCTCGAAGGTCAAGGCGCTGCTCGACCAGGAGGGTCGTGACGACCTGCGTCTGCGCATCGCCGTCCAGCCCGGTGGCTGCTCCGGCCTGCGCTACCAGCTCTTCTTCGACGAGCGGTTCCTCGACGGCGACCAGACCTACGAGTTCGGTGGCGTCGAGGTCATCGTCGACCGGATGAGCGGCCCGTACCTGGGCGGCGCGGTGATCGACTTCGTCGACACCATCGAGAAGCAGGGCTTCACGATCGACAACCCCAACGCGCAGGGCTCCTGCGCGTGCGGCGACTCGTTCCACTGAGGAAGGACCCCGTCGCCCCCCGGGACACGCTGCGCGCGCCCCGGGGCCCTGCGACGGGGCCGTTCCAGTAGCGCGCTGACGGCGCCCGTCCCCACTGGGGACGGGCGCCGTTCCGCGTTCCGGGGCTCGACGGGCCCTCAGAGCCTGACGGGGTAGACCGTCTCCGGGACGTCGACGACGATCCGCTCCTCGACGAAGATCCCGTGCCACACCATGAAGACCAGCACCGACCACAGCTGACGGGCGACCCGCTTGCTCGGCACCTCCTCGGCGCGCAGCCGGTCGAGCAGGCCGAGGACGACGTCGCGGTCGAGCCACTGCTGGGTCTGGCTGCTCGTCACGATGTCGCGGGCCCACTCGTGCAGCGGGCCGGCGAGGAACTCCGCCGTCGGCACGGGGAAGCCCAGCTTGCGCCGGTTCATGATCCGCGGCGGCACGATTCGCCGCATCGCCTGGCGCAGCGCGTACTTGGTGGCGTCCCCGCGCCGCGGCACCCGCTGCTCGACCGGGATGGAGCTCGCCACGGCGAACACCTCGGGGTCGAGGAACGGCACCCGCAGCTCCAGCGAGTTGGCCATGGTCATCTTGTCGGCCTTGACCAGGATGTCGCCGCGCAGCCAGGTGAACAGGTCGACGTACTGCATCGCCGTCACGTCGTCGTAGCCGGCCTCGCGGGTGCGCCGGTAGAGGTCCTCGGTGACGGCGACGTGCGACAGGTCGGGGTCGCGGCCGGGCAGCAGGGCGGCGAGCTCGTCGTCGCGCATGTTGCGGGCGTTGCCGTAGTACCGCTGCTCCAGCGGGGTGGCGGCGCGGCGCAGCAGGTCCTGACCGCGGACGCCCTCCGGCAGCAGGCCGGCGATGCGGGCCATGGCGCGGCGGCCGGCCGGCGGGAGCCCCGACGCCCACGCCAGGCTGATCGGCTCGCGGTAGATGGTGTAGCCGCCGAACAGCTCGTCGGCGCCCTCCCCGGACAGCACGACCTTGACGTGCTTGCGGGCCTCGCGCGCCACGAAGTACAGCGGCACGAGCGCCGGGTCGGCCACCGGGTCGTCGAGGTACCAGACCACCTCGGGGATGGCGTCCGCGAACTGCTGGGCGCTCACCTCGACCGGCACGTGCTCCACGCCGAGGATCGACGCCGACTCCGCGGCGATCTCGATCTCCGACTGCGCCTGCCGCTGGAAGCCGACCGTGAACGTCAGCAGGTCGGGGTTGTAGCGGTGCGCGAGTGCGGCGATCGCCGTGGAGTCGATGCCGCTGGACAGGAAGGACCCGACGGTGACGTCGGCGCGCATGTGCTTGGCCACCGACTCGTCGAGGACGTCGGCGATGCGGTCGTAGAGGTCCTGCTCCCGGCCGGCGGGCACCGGCTGCGGCTTCCACGCCGGGTGGAAGTAGCGCGCGGTGGACAGCTCACCGTCGACGACGGTGAAGCTGGTGCCGCTCTCGATGCGGCGGATCCCGCGGTGCAGGGTCGCGGGCTCGGGCACGTACTGCAGCGTCAGGTAGTGCTGCAGCGAGGCCGGGTCGACGCCGCCTGCCGCCGCGCTGCCGCCGAGCAGCTGCAGCAGCGCCTTCTTCTCCGAGCTGAAGACCAGCCCGCCGTCGGCCAGGCGCGCGGTGAACAGCGGCTTGATGCCGAACGGGTCGCGGGCGCCGAAGGCGGTGCGGGTCTGGGTGTCCCAGATGACGAAGGAGAACATCCCGCGCAGCCGCCGGACCACGTCCTGGCCCCACAGGTGGTATCCCGCGACGATCGTCTCGGTGTCGCCGTGAGTGGCCAGCTGCGCGCCGGCCGCCTGCAACTCCTCGCGGAGCTCCACGTAGTTGTAGATCTCGCCGTTGAACAGGATCCGGTAGCGGTCCGCGGCGTAGGGGAGGGGCTGCGGGCTGCCCTCGACGTCGATGATCGACAGCCGGTTGAAGCCGAGGACGACGTTCTGGTCGGACCAGACGGCGGTGTCGTCGGGGCCGCGGTGGTGCAGGCAGTGCAGCGCCTCGCGGACGTCGTCGACGTGGGTCTCGGCGACCCGGGGGGCATCGGTGGACAGGTAGGCCAGCAGGCCGCACATGAGGCGCAGGTCTCCGGGGTCGGCTCGAGCCCGGCCCGAGGGGGCCGGGACGGGGTCAGACGCGCTCGCCGGCGCGGGTCTTGCGGGTGGCGATGCGCTCGGCGACGAAGGACAGGACGGGCACCGTGCCCGCCAGCAGCACCAGGACGGTGCCCTTGAGCGTCCAGCGGGCGCGCAGGGCGAGGTCGCAGGCGGTGACGAAGAAGATGGCGTACAGCCAGCCGTGGGCGGTGCCGATGACGGCGACCGGCTCGTCGACGTCGGCCAGGTACTTGACCGGGACGGCGACCAGGATCAACGCGATCAGCAGGACGCCGACGATCCAGGCCATGACCCGGTAGCGCAGCAGCGCGGCGGGGACGCCCTGGCCGACGCGGCGGGCGAGCGCCCGCGGCAGCCGGTCGGCGACGCCGGACTCAGCGGCCACGGGAACTCTCCTGGCCCAGGGCGCGCTCGTTGAGCTCGGCGAGGTAGGCGTTGTAGGCCGCGAGCTCCGGGTCGCCGGTGGTGTCGATCCGCGGGCGCTGGTAGAGCACCAGCGCGTTGCCCGGGGCGTCCTCGTCGGGGTCGCGGCGCAGCTCCTCGCGCACCATGCGCACGTAGAACCACAGGCCCATGAAGCCGTAGAGCGGCCACTGCAGCGCGTAGCTCCAGTTGACCGCGCCGCCTCCGTTCTCGGCCTTGGTCAGCTGCCAGTAGCCGAGGAAGAAGGTGGCCACGAACAGGACGGCCACCAGCAGGTGCAGCAGCACCCACCGGACGGTCAGCAGCCGCGTCCACACGCATCCGACTCTAACCGTCACCGGGCGCGGTGCGGCGGCGCGGGCGGGCTGTCGGGGGCGACCCTGGTCACCGCCGCCCCGGACGTCCCGGGCGACCCGCCGGTACCCGGTCTCCGGTCGTCGGCCGCCTCGCGCGGTCGGCTAGTCTCGGCTCAGACTGACGTCTGGCGCACCGGCCTCGGCGGGAACCGTCCGAGGCCGCGCCGACAGAGCCGTCCGGTTCCACGGACGGAGGACGAGGAGGCAGCGAGCAGTGGCTCGACGCAGCAGGCTCGCGCGGGTCGCCGCGCTCGGTCTCCTGGGGGTGCTGACCCTCACCGGGTGCGACCTGAACAACGAGTTCTGGCGCTTCGGTTTCCCCGAGGGGATCACCGAGGAGGCCACCCAGATCCGAGAGCTGTGGACCGGCTCGGTCATCGCGGCGCTCATCGTCGGGTTCATCGTGTGGGGCCTGATCATCTGGTCGGTGATCGTGCACCGGAAGAAGGGCGACGAGCTGCCGCGGCAGACGGCCTACAACCTGCCGCTGGAGATCGCGTACTCGATCTTCCCGTTCCTGATCATCGCCGGCCTGTTCTTCTTCACGGTCGTCGTGCAGAACGAGGTGCAGGAGCGCAGCGACGAGCCCGACACCACGATCGCGGTCAACGCGTTCAAGTGGAACTGGCAGTTCGTCTACCCGGAGACCACCGGTGCCGACGGTGAGCCGGTGAACACCGTCGGCTCCACCGACGAGATCCCGATCCTCGTCATGCCGGTCGACCAGGACGTCCGCTTCGAGGTCGCCTCGGCCGACGTCATCCACTCGTTCTGGGTGCCGGAGTTCCTCTTCAAGCTCGACGTCATCCCGGGCAACGAGAACGGCCGCGACAACGTCTTCGAGGTCCACGCCAACGAGACCGGCTCCTACGTCGGCCGTTGCGCCGAGCTGTGCGGCAGCTACCACGCGTACATGAACTTCGAGGTCCGCGTCGTCAGCGCCGAGGACTACGACGCCTACCTCGCCGCCCGCGAGGCCGGCCAGACCACCTACGAGGCCCTGGAGACCATCGGCCAGGAGGGCGAGGCCACCACGACCCGCCCCTTCCGCGTGGGCGACGGCTACTACCAGCAGGCCAATGACTGACCCGGCCACCGGCCGCACCCACGTCGCGCAGGGAGGACGACCGTGAAGGTCGAAGCGCTCATCTTCAACCTCATCGCGGTCTTCTGCGTCGTCGCGGCCGCCGTCTACGGCTTCTGGTCGCGGGAGCCGATCGGCACCACCGCGCTGGTCCTGTCGGCCGGCCTGACCGGCCTCATCGGCGGGTTCTTCTGGTTCGTCTCGCGCCGTATCGACGCCCGCCCCGAGGACCGCAAGGACGCCGAGATCGCCGAGGGCGCCGGTGAGCTGGGCTTCTTCAGCCCGGCGAGCTACTGGCCCTTCGCCGTGGCCGTCGGTGCCGCGGTGACCGGCTTCGGCCTGGCGTTCTGGTACTTCTGGCTCATCGCCATCGGCGGGGTCGCCATCCTCATCACGGTCGGCGGCCTGCTGTTCGAGTACTACGTGGGGCAGAACGCGCAGTCCAGCTGAGCGTCCGCCTCGTCGAGGGCCCTCTCCCGCACCGCGGGAGGGGGCCCTCGTGCGTTGTCGGGCCCCTTTTGCCCAGGGTGGCCCGGTCGCGTCGTCCTGAGCGGTCCTGGGGCCGCGCGGAGGCCGGGCCCCGGCCGGGCTGCCGCTCCGAGAGCCTGCGAGGGCGGCGGCGGGGCGGCGCTGACGCGTGCTGCTGCGGCTTCCCATGCCGGGGCCGCGGTGTGGCCGACGCCGTGGCCGCGGCGCCGCCCGGACCGGCGGGACCCGGCGGCGATCATGGCGCGGTGACCGCGTCCAGCGGCCCGGCGGTGGTGCCGGCGCCATGATCGCGGCGTCGGGTAGCGCCTGCGGGGCGTGCGAGGCCCGCTGGCCGCACGTCCGGCGGTGGGGTGTCCGCCGCGGTCCGGGACGGGCCCAGGCGGGCGCTGCGGGGCAGCAGGCCGGTACGGGCGCCCGGGATCGCCGGGTCCGGGCGCCCACCGGGAGTGGTGCCCGCCGGCTCGACCCCCGCCGCTCGACGCCCAGCCGCGCCGCGACGTTGCCGTGGCGACCCGGGGGCCACACCGGGGACCGTCCGGCGAGGAGGACGTCCCCGGCCCCTGGGCGGTGACGAGCACGGGCCCCCGTCTGGGCGTGTGGGCGTCCGGCGGCGTCACGGCGGGGCGGTGGGCGCCGGTGGGGGAGGGGAGCCCGTACAGCCGCCTGCAGGCGAGGGACCCGCTTCCGACGACCCTGCCCGACATGCAGCAGGGCCCCGGTGGAGATCCACCGGGGCCCTGCTGTGCGTGCTGTCGCGACTAGTCGCGCGGCTCCTGCGGCCGGCCACCCTCGGAGGGGCGACCACCCTCGGAGGGACGACCACCCTCGGAGGGACGGCCACCCTCGGCCGGGCGACCGCTGGTGGTCAGCTCGCGGTGCGGGTCGGCCGGGGCGAGACCCCGCTCCTCACCGCGCTGCTCGAGCTCGACCGCCCGCGGCTCCTCGATCGGCGAGAAGAACCCGCGGATGGCGCGGCGGGCGCCACCGACCTGGTTCATCTTCTTGGGCACCGGAGCGCCGCCGTAGGCCAGCTGGCCGTGGCCGTGCTCGTCGACCGGGCCGAGCGGCTGGTGCACCTCGATGAACTCACCGTGGGGCAGCCGGCGGATGACACCGGTCTCGATGCCGTGCTCGAGGACCTCGCGGTCGTGCTGCTGCAGACCGAGGCAGATCCGGTAGGTGAGCACGTACGCGATCGGCGGCAGGATGATCAGGCCGATCCGGCCGATCCAGGTCATCGCGTTCAGGCTGATGTTGAACTTGTCGGCGATGACGTCGTTGGCGCCCGAGAGCAGAAGCACCACGTAGAAGGTGATGGCCATCAGGCCCAGCGAGGTGCGCACGGGCACGTCGCGCGGACGCTGCAGCAGGTGGTGCGACGCGGTGTCGCCGGTCAGCTTCCGCTCCAGCATCGGGTAGGCGAGCAGGAGCGTGAAGATGATGCCGGGCAGCACCACGGTCGGCCAGAACAGCGCCGGGATGTTGTAGTTGCCGGGCAGGTAGATGTCCCAGGCCGGGAACAGACGCGTCGACCCGTCGAGGAACATCACGTACCAGTCGGGCTGGGACGCCGAGGAAACCTGCGCCGGGTTGTACGGGCCCCACAGCCAGACCGGGTTGATCTGCACCAGGCCACCGAGGGCGGCGCAGACACCGAAGACGACGAGCAGCAGGCCGGTCGCCTTCCCGGCGAAGGTCGGGAAGAGCCGGTTGCCGACGACGTTGTGCTCGGTGCGGCCCGGGCCGGGGAACTGGGTGTGCTTCTGCTTGACCAGGATCAGCAGGTGCACCGCGATCAGGCCCAGGATGATCGCCGGGATGATCAGCACGTGGGCGATGTAGAGCCGGCCCACGATCAGGTCGCCGACGTAGTCACCGCCGAAGACCGCCCAGTGGGTCCAGGTCCCGATGACCGGGATCGACAGGATGATCGCCGACATGATCCGCAGGCCGGTGCCCGAGAGCAGGTCGTCGGGCATCGAGTAGCCGGCGAAGCCCTCGAAGATGCCGAGGATCAGCAGCGCGACACCGATGAGCCAGTTGGTCTCGCGCGGCCGGCGGAAGGCGCCGGTGAAGAAGATCCGCAGCATGTGGCAGACGATCGACGCCATGAACAGCAGGGCTGCCCAGTGGTGGATCTGCCGGATCAGCAGACCGCCGCGGACGTCGAAGGACAGGTCGAGCGTCGACGCGTAGGCGATCGACATCTCGACGCCGCGCAGCGGCGCGTACGAGCCGTCGTAGACGACCTCGGTCATCGAGGCCTGGAAGAAGAACGTCAGGTACGTGCCGGTCAGCAGCAGGATGATGAACGAGTAGAGCGCGATCTCCCCGAGGAGGAACGACCAGTGGTCGGGGAAGACCTTGTTCAGCGTCCTGCGGAGGGGACCGGCGACGATGAGCCGGTCGTCGACCTCGAGAGCGGCCTTGCCCAGCGCCGTTGTCGGCGCTCCCGGGGCGGTGGCGGTGCGAGCCATCAGATGCGCTCCCGGTTCCAGTAAGTGGGACCCACGGCCTCAATGTAGTCGCTGCGCGCCACGAAGAAGCCCTCGTCGTCGACAGCGATGGGCAGCTGCGGCAGGGACCGGGTAGCGGGCCCGAACACCGGCTTCGCGCCCTGGGTGACGTCGAACTGCGACTGGTGGCAGGGGCACAGGATCCGGCTCGTCTCCTGCTCGTACAGCGACACCGGGCAGCCGGCGTGCGTGCAGATCTTGGAGTAGGCGACGTAGTCGCCGTAGCCGAAGTCCTCCTGGCCGGCGCGGTAGCTGGCCTCGGCCTGCTGCGAGGGGCGCAGGCGGATGAGCATCGTCGCGGCGTCGGACTGCCGGTTGCCGCCGGGGACGGCCGGGAAGACCGTCTCGAGCGAGCCGGGCTCCTGGTCGCCGGGGCGGATCGGGGTGCCGTCGTCGCGGACCAGACGGACGCCCTCGGCCCACGAGGTGGTGCCCAGCGGGTTGCCGCGGTTCGGGTTCTTGATCAGGCCACCGAGCGGGGCGATCAGCATGAGGCCGAGGCCGGCACCCATGAAGCCGAGGCTGCGGGTGATCAGCTTGCGCCGCTTGAGGCCCGAGTTGTGCAGGCCGCCGACCAGCGTGGCGCCGGTGGTGACGCGGTCGAAGTGCGAGCCGTCGTGCTTGTCCTGCACGGCCGTCTCGTGCGGCAGCAGCTTCTTGGTGTAGAGCACCAGCCCCACGCCGAAGAAGGTGAACGCCAGGCCCATGAACAGGCCCAGCAGCGGGGTGTAGAGCACGCTCCACGTGCTGCTGCCGAGCTCCCACTGCCAGTCGGGGAGGAACCAGCCGGCCCCGGCGTACACGACGCAGAAGGCGAGGGCGGAGACGCCGGCCAGGCCGAACATGAGGCCGACCTGGCGGACGGCGCGCTTCTCCAGCGCCGAGCCGGGCTCGGGCCCGGGCTCGACGTGGAGGATCTCCACGCCGTCGTAGCGGGCGCCGAGGCGGTCGAGCTCCTCGCGGGGCAGCGCGGCGAGCTGCTCCGGGGTGTAGTCGTCGTCCGGGCCGCCGTGCAGCGGCCCGGCGACGTCGGCGCCGCCGGTGGTGCCGGGGCGGGTGTTGCTGGCGGTCACGCCTTGCTCCCCATCCAGAAGATCCCGAACAGCAGGGCGGCCACGCCCACGACCCAGATGACCAGGCCCTCGCTGACCGGCCCGATGCGGCCGATGCCGGCGCCGCCCGGGTCGGGCATGTCGGTGATCGTCTGCACGTAGTTGATGATCGAGCGCTTCTCCTCGGGGGTCAGCTGGTTGTCCCCGAAGACCGGCATGTTCTCCGGCCCGCTGAGCATTGCGGTGTAGATCTCGAGGTCGTTGGCGTCCTCGAGGCTCGGCGCGTACTTGCCGGAGGAGAGGGCGCCGCCCTGGCCGACGAAGTTGTGGCACTGGGCGCAGTTGAGGCGGAACAGCTCGCCACCGGCGGCGAGGTCGCCGTCGCGGAGGTCGCCCGACGGGAGGGTCGGACCGCCGCCGTTGGCCTGGACGTAGGCCATGAGCTGGTCGATCTCCTCGTCGGAGAAGATTGCCGGCTTGTCGGGGGCCTGGGCCTCCTGGCGGATCAGCGGCATGCGGCCGGTGTGCACCTGGAAGTACACGGCCGCCTCACCGACACCGATGAGCGAGGGCCCGCGGTTGGGCACGCCCTCGAGGTTCTCGCCGTGACAGCTGATGCAGCTGCGCTCGTACAGCTCGCGGCCCGCGGCCTCGGCGCTGGACTCGCTCGCCGCGGGCGCGGCGGAGGCGCCGGGGGCGAGGGTCGAGTAGACGGCGCCGGTGAGGACCAGCGCGGCCATCAGGCCGGCGACGTTCGCCAGCCGCCGGCGCTGCTTGGAGCGACGGCGGGCACGGGCAGCCGCGGCCGGGGTGCCCTCGGCGGGGCGCCGGCGCGACCAGCGGGACCGGGGCGCGACCTCGTCGGCGGCGGTCTCGGACTGGGGGTTCGTGGTGGACACCGGTTCCCTAGCGGATCAGGTAGATCGTGGCGAAGAGCCCGACCCACACGACGTCGACGAAGTGCCAGTAGTAGGAGACCACGATCGCCGAGGTCGCCTGTGCCGGCGTGAACCGGCCCATGGTGGACCGGATGAGCACGTAGACGAAGGCCACGAGGCCGCCGATGACGTGCAGGGCGTGGAAGCCGGTCGTCAGGTAGAAGACCGAGCCGTAGGTGGAGCTGGAGATCGTCGTGCCGTGGTCGACGACGAGCACGCGGTACTCGTTCGCCTGGCCGAGCACGAAGACCAGCCCCATGACGAAGGTGATCGTGAACCAGCGGCGGAGGCCGTAGACGTTGCCGCTCTCCGCCGCGAACACGCCGATCTGGCAGGTGACCGAGGAGGCCACCAGGATCAGCGTGAAGACCAGCGCGTAGGGCAGGTTCAGCTCGGTCGGTTCCGGCGGCCAGCCGTCGGTCGCGCGCGCCCGCGCGGTGAAGTACATGGCGAACAGTCCGGCGAAGAACATCAGCTCGCTGGAGAGCCAGATGATCGTGCCGACGCTGACCATGTTCGGTCGGGTCAGGGAGTGCACCCGCGAGGTGTCGAAGGTGCTGCTCGCCACGGGGGCCGTTGTCACGACGCCCATCATGGCATCGGCCGGCGACACGCACCGACCGCGGGTGGCACGGCGTGCCCGGGCCGTGACCGGTCCGAGACCGTCCCCCGGACGGGGGTCGCGCCCACCCGGTCCGGACGGCCCCGGGCACTAGGCTGCCGGGTGTGAGCGATGGCATCAGCGCTGCGCCGGCGACCGTCCTGGTCTACAGCTCGCGGCCGGAGGTCCGCGAGGCCGTCCGCACCGCCGTCGGGCGCCGCCCGGCACCCGACGTCGGGCCGCTGACCTGGATCGAGTGCAGCACCGGCGAGGACGTCGTCGACACCGTCGACGGCGGCGGGGTGGACCTGTGCGTCCTCGACGGCGAGGCGCAGCCGACCGGCGGCCTGGCGCTGTCGCGGCAGCTGACCGTGGAGGTCGCCGACCGCCCCGCGCTCTGCGTGCTCATCGCCCGCCAGCCCGACCGCTGGCTGGCGCACTGGTCGCGCGCCGACGCGACACTGGCTCTCCCGGTCGACCCGCTGATCGCGCCCCAGGTCGTCGCCGGTCTGCTGCGCGAGCGGGCGGCCCGGCCGCCGCTGCGCCGACCCGCCCGCCGGTGAGCGCCCGCACCGCGGCCGGACCCACGTGGCCCGGCCTGCTGACGCGCCTGCTGGCCGGTGAGGACCTCCGCGCCGACGACACCGCCTGGGCGATGCGCGAGGTGATGGCCGGCGAGGCGACGCCCGCCCAGATCGCCGGCTTCGCGGTGGCCCTGCGGGCCAAGGGCGAGGCGCCGGCCGAGGTCGCCGGGCTCGCGGCCACGATGCTCGAGCGGGCCACGCCGGTCGACCTGGCGATGGCCACCGTCGACATCGTCGGCACCGGCGGCGACGGCGCGCACACGGTGAACATCTCCACGATGGCCGCCGTCGTCACCGCGGCCGCCGGGGTGCCGGTGGCCAAGCACGGCAACCGGGCGGCGTCGTCGTCGTCCGGGGCGGCCGACGTGCTCGAGGCGCTCGGCGTCGTGATCGACCTGCCGGCCCCCGCGGTGGCCCGCTGCGTGCGCGAGGCCGGCATCGGCTTCTTCTTCGCGCCGGTCTTCCACCCCGGCTACCGGCACACCGCCGCCCCGCGCCGGGAGATGGGCATCGGCACGGTCTTCAACTTCCTCGGCCCGCTGACCAACCCGGCCCGGCCGGTGGCCGCGGCGATCGGCTGCGCCGACGCCCGGATGGCGCCGGTGCTCGCGCAGGTCGTGGCCGGCCGGGGGAGCCGCGCGCTGGTGTTCCGCGGCGACGACGGGCTCGACGAGCTCACCACCGCGACGACGTCGCGGGTGTGGGTGGCCCGCGACGGCGCGGTGACGGCGGGGACGGTGGACCCGGCCGCGCTGGGCATCGCGCCGGCCGGACCGGACGCCCTCCGGGGCGGGGACCCGGCGCACAACGCCGCCGTCTTCCGCCGGGTGCTCGACGGCGAGCGGGGGCCGGTGCGTGACGCCGTGCTGCTCAACGCGGCCGCGGCGCTGGCCGCCTTCGACGAGCGCGGCGGGGAGCTGCACGACGTGCTCGCGGCCGGTCTCGAGCGGGCCGCGGCGGCCGTCGACGACGGGCGGGCGGCGGCGCTGCTGGCGCGCTGGGTGGACGTGAGCCGGGCGGCTGCGGGGGCCTGACGCCGGCTCAGTCGGCGTTCTCGAGGCCGACGGAGAACGCGGCCTCGAGGTCGTGCCGGGAGTAGGCGCGGAACGCGATGTGCGTCTCGGTCTCCAGCACGCCCGGCACCTTGTTGATCCGCCCGGCGATCACCTCGGCGACCTGCTCGAACTCGCGGACCCGCACGATCGCGATGAGGTCGACCTCGCCGGCGGTCGAGTAGACCTCGCTGACGCCGTCGAGGTCGGCGATCGCGGCCGCCACCTCGGGGATCGCGTCGGTGGCGGCGTCGACCATCACGATGGCGGTGATCACGCTGCCGGACTCTAGCCGCGGCGCCCCCGCCCCGCGGGCCGTCAGGCGACGACGACGCGGTCGGGCCGGGAGCGGGTGCCGAGCTGCCGCCCGTCGGCGAAGGGGTCGCGCAGCGCCCGGCCGGCCTCCACGCGGGCCAGGAAGTCGCTGAAGCCGCCCGTGCCCGGCGCGGCGCAGGCCAGCGTCCCGTCGACCTCGACCAGGCGGGTGCCGGGCTTCTCCATCCAGCGCAGCACGAGCTCGGTCTCGTCGACGGAGGCCGCCAGCTCGCCGTCGGGACCCGGCACGGTCTCCGCGGTGGCCCGCAGCAGCGCCAGCGCGTCGCGCACCGACGTCGCCCGGGGCGCGCCGCCGGCGGCGACCAGCCGGCCGCGGCGCACCACCGTCAGGTGCCAGCCGCCGGCGCCGTCGGGGCGGGCCAGCACGAACTCCGGGACGGCGGCCAGCGTCTCGAGCCGCTGCCGGCGGCGCACCGCGCGCACCAGCACGGCGACCCGGTCGCGCAGCACCGCGGCGTCCTCGTAGCGCTCCTCGTCGGCCAGCCGGTCGACCCGCGCCAGCAGCGGCTCGACCAGGGCCCCGGGGTCGCCCGCGACGGCGGCCCTCAGCACCTCGGCCACGACGGCGTACTCCTCGACCGACTGCGCGCCGGTGCACGGCCCGCCGCAGCGGCCCATGCCGAACAGCGCGCAGGCGCTCGTGTGGACGCGCGGCGAGAGCCGGGAGGTGCACTGCCGCAGCGGCAACGCCTCGTGGACGGCGGCCATCGCCATGTCGGCGGCGCGCCGGTCGGCGAAGGGGCCGAGGAAGACCCCGGTGCCCGGCCGCGTCCGGCGGACGGCCGACAGCCGGGGGAAGGGCTCCTCGGTGAGCCGCAGCCACAGTGCCCGCTCGGGGAAGCGCGACCGGCGGTTGTAGCGCGGCTTGTGCTCGGCGATCAGCCGCAGCTCGCGGACGGCGGCCTCGAGGTCGTGCGCGCAGGGGACGGCGTCGACGCGGGTGGCGAGGGCGACCATCTCGGTCATCCGGCTGCGCTGCTCGCTGGAGGTGAAGTAGCTGCGGACGCGGGTGCGCAGGTCGTTGCTCGTGCCGACGTAGAGCGGCTCGTCGCGCGGGCCGCGGAAGACGTAGACGCCGGGGCCGTGCGGGACGGCGTCGGCGAGGTGGCGCTTGCGGCGGCGCGCCGGGTCGACCTGGCGGGTCAGCCCGGTCAGCTCCTCCAGCGACGTCACCCCGAGCGGGCCGAGTCGTTCGAACAGGCCGTGGAGGACGTCGACGGTCGCGCGGGCGTCGTCGAGCGCCCGGTGGCACGGCGAGGTCGCGGCGGAGAAGAACGGCGCGAGGGTGGCCAGCTTGCAGTTGGGCACCTCGTCGCGGGAGAGCAGCCGGCGGGCCAGGACGGCGGTGTCGACCGAGGCGGCCGCGGGCCAGGCGGTGCCGGTCTGCTCGCAGGCGGCCCGCAGGAACCCCAGGTCGAAGGGGGCGTTGTGCGCCACGAGGACGGCGCCGCGGGCGAACTCGAGGAAGGCCGGCAGGACCGCGTCGATGCGCGGGGCGGTGGCCACCATCGCCGTCGTGATGCCGGTGAGCACGCTGATGTACGGCGGCACCTCGCAGCCGGGGTCGACCAGCGACTGGAACTCGCCGAGCACCTCACCGGCGCGGACCTTCACCGCCCCGATCTCGGTGATCGCGGAGTCCTTGGGCGACCCGCCGGTGGTCTCGAGGTCGACCACCACGAAGGTGACGTCGGCCAGCGGCGTCCCGAGCTCGTCGATCGTCGCCTGGACGAAGGGCAGCGGCTCGTGCGGGACCGGCCGGGTGCGGGGGAGCGGGCGGTCGCCGTGGGCGGGTGCCTGCTCGTGTCGCGGCGGCCGGGAACCGGCCCCGCTGGCGGGGAAGAGCACGGCGGGACGGTAGGCCGGGGGTCGGACAGTCCCGGGGAGGCGGCCCCGGCGGGGGTGCCGGGGGAGGCGCCGGACGGGGTCCCGGGCGGGCTCCCCGGCGCGGCGCCCGGCGTGTCCTCGCCCGGGCGGGGGAGCCGCGCCCGCACCGGTTGCGGCACCGGCACGGCCCGGACGACGATCGCGCGGCGGACCAGGGGGGTCCGGTCCAGTGAGGGTGGTCCGATGCGTGCGCGCTCCCGCCGGCGCGGCGCGGCGTCGCCCGGCGCCGCGGCCCTCGTCCCGGTGCCTGCCCCGGTGCCTGCCCTCGTGCTGGCCCTCGTGCTGGCCGTCACGCTCGCCGGCCCGGCGGCCGCGGCACCCAGCGACCAGCCCGGCGGCACCAGCGGCACCCTCGACAGCGCGGCGCTCGACCGCCTGCAGCAGCGCGCCGCCGAGGTGCAGGCCGACCTGCAGCAGCGGCAGGCCGAGGTGCAGGCGGCGCAGCAGGCGCTGGCCGCCGCGCAGGCCGACGCCGACGCCGCCCGGGACGTCGTCGCCGGCGCGGAGGAGGAGCTGGCCCGCCACCAGGCCGTCGTCGCCCGCTACGCCTCGGCCGCCTACCGCGACGGCGGCACGTTGACGCCGCTGTCGGTCCTGCTCAGCGGCGCCGACCCCGGTGACGTCGTCGCGGCCATCGGCTACCTCGAGGCCGTCGACGACCACACCGCCGCGACGGTGGGTGCCGCGGAGGCGCAGCGCCGGGCGGCGGTCGCCGAGCAGACGACGGCCGAGGCCGCGCTGGCCGAGGCGCAGCAGCGCGCCGACCAGCTGTCGGGCCAGGTGGCCGAGCTGCAGGCGAGCGCGGAGGCGGTCACCGACGAGCTCGACGTGGCGCTCGGCGACGTCGACCGGCAGCTGTCGGACCTGCAGCGCCAGCAGGCCGACGTCGACCGGCAGACGGCGGCCAACTGGCGGGCCTACCTCGACCAGCTCGCGGCGGCCGGGATCACCGCCCCGCCGGCGTCGGCGCTGCGCGACCCGGTCGCCGGGCTCCCCGGCGGGCTGGTGCCGGTCGGGGCCGCGGCGGGCGGCGCCCAGCGCGGCGCGGCGCAGCTCCCGCGCGAGCCCACGTCGCTGCTGGTGCTGCCGGCGGAGACGCTGGCCGCCGTCACCGCGGCCATGGACACCCTCGGGAGGCCCTACGCGCCCGGCACGGCCGGGCCGGACTCCTGGGACTGCGGGTCGCTGGTCTCGACCGTCTACCGCGACGCCGGGATCGACCTGCCGGTCGACCAGGCGGGGCTGTTCGCGGTGACGACGCCGGTCGACCTCGCCGACGTGCTCCCCGGCGACCTGGTGTTCCTCGGGACGCCGGAGTCGGGGCTCGGGCACGTGGGCATCGCCCTCGACGGGCAGACGATGCTGGCCGCCGACGGGCGGGCCGGCGCGGTCGTCGTCCGCCGGCTGCCGGCCGACCAGGTGCTGCACCTCGGCCGGCCGAGCCTCGGCCCGCGCGCGGAGGTGGTCCCGCCGGCCCCCACCGGCGGCGCGCTGCGCGTCGAGTGCGGCAACACCGTCTACCCGCCCAGCTTCGACGGCGCCCGGTCCTGGGGCGGCTACCCCAACGGGCTGATCCCGCCCAGCGCGCTGTGCCCGATCGGCGTGGGCTCGCACGCGCTGCGCTGCGACGCCGCCGCGGCCTGGCGGGCGATGAGCGCGGCCTACGCGGCGGCCTTCGGCCGGCCCGTCTGCATCACCGACTCCTACCGGACCTACGCCTCCCAGGTGCGGCTCTACGGGGAGAAGCCGGCGCTGGCGGCGGTGCCGGGCACCAGCAACCACGGCTGGGGCCTCGCGGTCGACCTGTGCGGCGGCATCGACACCTTCGGCACCCCGCAGTACGCGTGGATGGTCGCCAACGCCGGCCGCTTCGGCTGGCTGCACCCCACCTGGGCCGACCCGGGCAACGGCCGCGAGGAGCCCTGGCACTGGGAGTACGCGGGCAGCTGAGCCCGGACTGTCGGTGGCCGTCCCTAGCGTGCGGCGCAACCGACAGGGAGACCCGTCCCGCCCGCCGCCCGGCACCCTCCGGGCGCGCGGCGGGGCACCGGAGGGACACCGCCATGCTCATCGACTGCGACTCGTGCACCCTGCGCGGCACCGGCTGCGCCGACTGCGTCGTCACCGTGCTGCTCGGCGCGCCGCCGGCGGAGCTGGGCACCGAGCCCGTGCTGCTGCCGGTGCCGCCGGTCCCGGCCGCCACCGCGCGCACCGCGGCGGACGCCGGCGCGCCCCGGCCGGGCGTGGTCGTCGACTTCGACGACGTCGAGCGCCGCGCCGTGCGCGCCCTGGCCGACGGCGGCCTGGTGCCTCCGCTGCGTCACCGTCCGGCGGGGGAGTCCCGTCCGGGCGGGCGCCGCCGCACCGGCTGAGACGCAGGTGACAGCGCGGACGGGTACGCACCGGAGTGGCGCGGCTGCTCACCGTGTGTGTTCTCACAGTTCCCGGGGTCCGCGTTTGTCACAACTGCATCACGTCCGTACTGTGGCCGCGTCCGGCCGGGTGGTCGTCACCCACTGCGAGGTGACCTCGGCCGGTCACCGCCGAGTCACCGGACGCCACCCCCGGGTGTGCGCGAGGTGAGCCGGGGACCCACCGCAGCACTGGGGTGAGTTCTCACGGGCGCCGGTCCGCCGGGGTCCAGAGATAGGGCACGTCTTCCCAGCCCGAACCCGTCAGCTAACTCGGTAGGCGGTTGCTGAGGAAGAAACGGAGAGCCGCCGCCCGTGGCGACCCCCCGCCCCTCCCTGGGGCATGCCCGAGAACAGTCCGCGTCCCGCACCACCGCCCGTGTCGCAGGGCCGCACCGCCCCTCCCGCCGCCGCCTCCTCGGCCGCGTCGCGCTGGTCGGCACCACCGCCGCGCTGACCGTGACGCTCCTCCCCGGCGCCGCGCTCGCCGACCCGGAGCAGGCCACCACGCCGGAGCAGGCCGCCGAGCTCGCCGCCGACGCCGGCCGCCGCCTCGAGGCGGTCTCCGAGCAGGTGAACGAGGCCCGCGAGGTGCTCACGCAGCAGCAGGCCGCCGCCGAGGCCGCGGACCGCGCCCTGGCCGACGCCCAGGTGCAGCTGCAGGCCCTCGACGGGCAGATCCGCGAGGTCGCCCGCACCGCGTGGACCGGCGGCAACGACACCTTCGCCGGGCTCGAGCTGCTGATGACCAGCGACTCCGCCGACGAGTTCGTCAGCTCGCTGGCCACGCTCGACCAGATCGCCGGCCACACCACCGACGTGCTCGCCCGCGTCGGTGAGGCCGCCGCCGCGGCCCAGCAGGCCCAGGCCGACGCCGACGCCGCCGAGGCCGACGCGCAGCGCACCCTCGACGACCTCAGCGCCCAGGAGGCGCAGCTCGAGGACGACATCGCCGACTACCAGGAGCAGTTCGCCGCGCTCACCGCCGCCCAGCAGGAGGCCGCACTGGCCGCCCAGCAGGCCGGCGAGGCCGCAGCTCCCGCGGCTCCAGCGGCGGCCGGCGGCAGCACCGGCGCCAGCGCCCCGGCGGCGCAGGCCGCGACGTCCGAGCCCGCTCCGGCGGTGGCCGCGGCCGGCGGCGGGAGCGGTGCCGCCCAGGCCGCCGTGCAGACCGCGCTGGCGCAGGTCGGCGACCCCTACGTGTGGGGCGCCGGCGGGCCGAACGCCTTCGACTGCTCGGGCCTGACCCAGTACGCCTACGCGGCGGCCGGGATCAGCCTGCCGCACTCGAGCCGCATGCAGTCGCAGATGGGCACCGCGGTCTCGCGGTCGCAGCTGCAGCCGGGCGACCTGATCTTCTACTACAGCCCGGTCAGCCACGTCTCGATGTACATCGGCAACGGCCAGATGGTGCACGCGTCCACCTCCGGTGTGCCGGTGAAGGTCGTGCCGGTCGACTCGATGGGCGGCATCACCGCCATGCGCCGCATCGCCTGACGGCAGCACCCCACCAGCGAGGGCCGGTGACCCGATCCGGGTCGCCGGCCCTCGCTGCGTCCGGGGTCCGGTGCTCCCGGGGGCCGGGCCGCCCGGCGCGGCGCGCGCCTAGGATCGGCCGGGTGAGCTGGGCGGCGGGGTGAGCGGAGCCCGCCAGGAGGACCGCACCGGTCCCGCGGCCGCCCGCCGGTGGAGCGCCCGCCGCGCCGCCCTCGTCGTCGCCGGGGTGCTCGGGGCGGCGTTCGTCGTCGTGGTCGCCGTGCGCACGCCGTGGACGGTGCTGCCCACCCCGCCCGGCGGGGCGACCCCGGTCACCGACGACGCCGGGCTGCCCGCCGAGGTCGTGCGCCGCGCCGAGGCGCTCGCCGCCGACCTGCGGCCCGCGTCGCTGGCCAACCTCCTGCTCGGCCTCGCCGTCTCGGCGCTGTTCGGGCTGACCCGCCTGGGCAGCCGGCTGGTCGGCGCGCTCGGCCGCGCGGACGGCCGCCGCTGGCCGCTGACCGTGCTGGCCGGCACGGTCGTCCTGCTGCTCGCCGGACGGCTGGCCACGCTGCCGATCAGCGCGTACGGCGAGGTGGTCCGGCACCGCTACGGCCTGTCCACCCGCTCGTGGGGGCTGTGGCTGCGCGACGTCGCCGTGAACACCGCCATCGACGCCGGCCTGACCGCGCTGGGGCTGCTCGCGCTGGTGGCCCTGGCCCGGCGGGCGCCGCGGACGTGGTGGGCGTGGGCCTCGGCGGGCGCCGCGGCGCTCGTGGTGGCCGGCTCCTTCCTCTACCCCGTGGTGATCGAGCCGGCGTTCAACAGCTTCGCGTCGCTGCCGGCCGGGCAGCTGCGCACCGACGTCCTGGAGCTCGCCGAGGAGAGCGGCACGCCGGTCGAGGACGTCCTCGTCGCCGACGCCTCCCGCCGCACGACGTCGCTCAACGCCTACGTGTCCGGCTTCGGCTCCACGCGCCGCGTCGTCCTCTACGACACGCTGCTCGAGGAGGTGCCCGACGACGAGATCGAGTCGATCGTCGCCCACGAGCTCGGGCACGTGGCCACCGACGACGTCCTCACCGGCACGCTGATGGGCGCGCTGGGCGCGGCCGGGGCGGTGGCCCTGCTCGGCTGGCTGCTGTCCTGGGCGCCCCTGCTGCGCCGCGCGGGCGCGGAGTCGGCCGGTGACCCGCGGGTCGTTCCGCTGGTGCTGCTGCTCGTCGCCGTCGGCACGCTCGTGGCCACCCCGGTGCAGAACCTGGTCTCGCGGCACGTGGAGGCGCGCGCCGACCTGCACGCCCTCGACCTCACCGGCGACGCCGCGGCGTTCGTGGCGATGCAGCAGCGGCTGGGGGAGACCAACCTCTCCGACCCCAGCCCACCCGCGGCCTGGCAGTGGTTCTTCGGCTCGCACCCGACGACGGCCCAGCGGGTGGCGATGGCGGAGGACTGGCTCGGACTGGGCGGCCGGTGAGCCGCACGCTCGTCGTCACCAACGACTTCCCGCCGCGGCAGGGCGGCATCCAGACCTTCGTCGCCGCGCTGCTCGAGCGCCGCCCGCCGGAGTCGCTCGTGGTGCTCGCCTCCCGCTCGCCGGGCTGGGAGGCCTACGACGCGCAACTGCCCTACCCCGTGGTGCGGCAGCGGACGTCGATGCTCCTGCCCACCCCCGCCGCCGCCCGGGCCGCGGCGGCGCTGGTGGCCGGGCACGGGTGCGACACCGTCCTGTTCGGCGCCGCCGCCCCGCTCGGGCTGCTGGCGCCGGGGCTGCGGGCCGCCGGGGCGCGGCGCCTGGTCGGGATCACGCACGGGCACGAGACCGGGTGGGTCGCGCTGCCCGTCGCCCGGCAGCTGGTGCAGCGGATCGCGGGCGGCCTCGACGTCGTCACCTACATCAGCGAGTACACCCGCAGCCGCCTGGCGCCGGCGCTCGAGGGGCGCGCGCGGCTCGCGCAGCTCTCACCCGGCGTCGACGTCGACCGGTTCACCCCGGCCGCCGACGGGACCGCGGTGCGCCGCCGGTACGGGCTGGGGGAGGCGCCGGTGGTGGTGTGCGTGTCCCGGCTGGTGCCGCGCAAGGGCCAGGACGTGCTCGTGGCCGCCTGGCCGCGGGTGCTGGCCCGGCACCCGGGCGCGCGGCTGCTGCTGGTCGGCGGCGGTCCCGACGAGGCCCGGCTGCGCCGGGCGGCCCGCTCCCTCGGGGACGCGGTGGTGCTGACCGGCCCCGTGCCGACCGACCGGCTGCCCGAGCACTACGCCGCCGGCGACGTGTTCGCGATGCCCTGCCGCACCCGCCGCGGCGGCCTGGACGTCGAGGGCCTGGGGATGGTCTACCTGGAGGCCGCCGCGTGCGGCCTGCCGGTGGTGGCCGGCACGTCGGGCGGGGCGCCGGAGGCGGTGCTCGACGGCGAGTCCGGCACCGTGGTGCGTGACCCGCGGTCCCCGGAGGCGGTGGCCGCCGCGGTGAGCGCGCTGCTCGACGACCCGGCGCGGGCCCGGGCGATGGGCGCCGCCGGGCGGGCGTGGGTGGAGCGGCGCTGGTCGTGGACGACGATCGCCGCGGACCTCGCCGCCCTGCTCGGCCCCTGACCGGGGCCCCTCGGAACGCCGCGAGTCCCGGGAACGGCGCGAGCCCCCTCCCGCGCGGTGCGGGAGGGGGCTCGCCGGGGCCTGCGAGGTCAGCGGCTGTAGAGCGCCTCGACCTCGGCGTCGAACTCCTTGACCACCACGGAGCGCTTCAGCTTGAGGCTCGGGGTGAGCATCCCGTTCTCCTCGGTGAAGTCGGTGGCCAGCACCCGGTACTTCTTGATGGCCTCCGCCTGGGAGACGGCCCGGTTGGCGTCGGCGACGGCGGCGTCGAGCTCGGCCTTGATGTCGGGGTCGTCGACCAGCTCCCCGACCGGGGTGTCGGCGGGCTTGCCCTTCGACTCCAGCCACAGCGGCAGCGCCTCGGCGTCGAGGGTGACCAGCGCGGCGATGAACGGCCGCTGGTCGCCGACGACGATGCACTGGCTGACCAGCCGGTGCGCGCGCAGCCGGTCCTCGAGGACGGCGGGGGCGACGTTCTTGCCGCCCGCGGTCACCAGGATCTCCTTCTTGCGCCCGGTGATCTTCGTGAACCCGTCGGCGTCGATCTCGCCGATGTCGCCGGTGTGGAACCAGCCCTCGGCGTCGATGGCCTCGGCGGTGGCCTGCTCGTTCTTCCAGTAGCCGCGCATGACCACGCCGCCGCGGATGAGGATCTCGCCGTCGTCGGCGATCCGGAACGAGACACCCGGCAGCGGCCGGCCGACCGTGCCGATGCGCAGCGCCTTCTCGTGGTTGACCGACGCGGCGGCGGTGGTCTCGGTGAGGCCGTAGCCCTCGAAGACGGTGACGCCGATTCCGCGGAAGAAGTGGCCGAGCCGCTCGCCGAGCGGGGCGCCGCCGGAGATGGCGCCGAGGCACCGCCCGCCGAGCGCGGCGCGCAGCTTGCCGTAGACGAGCCGGTCGAACAGTGCGTGCTGCAGCCGCAGGCCCAGGCCCGGGCCGCCGGTGTCCTGCGCCCGGGACCAGGCGATGGCGACGGCGGCGGCGCGGTCGAAGATCTTGCCCTTGCCGTCGGCCTCCGCCTTGGCCTTCGCGGAGTTGAACACCTTCTCGAACACGCGCGGCACCGCGAGGACGAACGACGGCTTGAAGGCGCCGAGGTCCTCGAGCAGGTTCTTCACGTCCGGCGTGTGGCCGGTGATCGTGCGGGTCTTCACCGCGCCGACCTGCAGGACGCGGGCCAGCACGTGCGCCAGCGGGATGAACAGCAGCAGCGACTCGCCCTTGCCCAGGAACTTGTCGAGCAGCGTGATGCCGTTGTCGATCTCGAACAGGAAGTTGCCGTGGGTGAGCTCGCAGCCCTTGGGCCGGCCGGTGGTGCCCGAGGTGTAGATCAGCGTGGCCAGGCTGTCGGCGTTCAGCGTCGCGCGGCGGGCGTCCAGCTCGCTGTCGGGGACGTCGGCCCCGGCGGCGGTGAGGGTGGCGACGGCGTCGTCGTCGATGACGTACAGCGGGCCGAGGTCGGGCGCCTGGTCGCGCACGGAGTCGACGGCCGAGGCGTGCTCGGCGCGCTCGACGATCGCGGCGACGGCACCGGAGTCGGCGAGGATCCAGGCCACCTGGTCGGGGCTGGAGGTCTCGTACACCGGCACCGTGACCGCGCCGGCGGTCCAGATGGCGAAGTCGAACAGCGGCCACTCGTAGCGGGTCTTGGCCTGCAGCGCGACGCGGTCGCCGGGCCGCACGCCGGCGGCGACGAGCCCCTTGGCCACGCCGGCCACCTGCTCGCCGAACTGGCGCCAGGTGACGTCCTCCCACCGCCCGCCGCGCTGGATGCGGAGGCCGACGTCGTCGCCGTGCTTCTCCACGTTCTCGGTCAGCATGTCGGTCAGGGCCGCGTCGGGGCCCACCTCGCTCGTCGCGGGGACGCTGTACTCGCGCACGCTCGGTCCTCTCTCCCCGCTCGGCCGGGGCGCCGGTGCCCGCGGTCCCGCGGCGGGACACGTCCCGACGAATCTACCGGCTGCGCCTACCGGTGAGTAGCCGCTGCCGGGCGGCCCGGCCCGCGGGCGGAGGCGGAGCGGCTAGCCTCAGGCCATGGCCGAGCAGTCCACCCAGTCGATCGTCGTCGCCGCCCCGGCGGCCGACGTGATGGCGGTGATCGCCGACTTCCCGGCCTATCCGCAGTGGGTGAAGGCGGCCCGCACCGTCGAGGTGCAGGAGACCGGGCCCGACGGCCGCGCCCGCCGGGTGCGCTTCGTCATCGACGCCACGGTCCTCACCGACGAGTACGTCCTCGACTACACCTGGGACGACGACCGGCAGGTCTCCTGGACCCTCGTGCAGAGCAAGATCATGAAGCGGCAGGACGGCTCCTACACGCTCACCGAGACCGGCGGCGGCACCGAGGTCACCTACCGGCTCACCGTCGACATGGCGGTGCCGATGATCGGGATGCTCAAGCGCCGCGCCGAGAAGGTCATCCTCGACACCGCGCTCAAGGAGCTCAAGAAGCGCGTCGAGGCCTGAGCCGCCCGTGCGCACCCTGCTGTTCACCGGCCCCGGCGGGGCCGGCACGACCACCGTCGCGGCGGCCGCCGCGGTCCGCGCCGCGAGCGCGGGGCGGCGGGTGGTGCTGGTGACCGGTCAGGAGGCGCCGGCCGGCGTCGCGGACGCCGGGGTCGAGGTGGTCCGCGCCGACCCGCGCGCCGGGCTCGAGCGGCTGTGGGACCGGTGGGGCGCCGAGCTGTCGGCCGCCGTCCCCGACCTGGCGCTGCCGCCCGCCACCTCGGTGGTCCCGCTGCCCGGGGCGCCGGAGGTGGCGCTGCTGGCCGCGCTCGGCCGCGCCGGCGACGCCGACCTGGTGGTCCTCGACGCCGGCCCGCTGGAGACGGCGGCCGGTCTGGTCGCGCTGCCCGGGGCGCTGCGCTGGTGGCTGGACCAGGCGCTGCCCACCCGGCTGCGGATGCTCGGCGCGGTCCGCACCGCCGCCGTGCGGGCGGGCACGGTGCGCCGCGGCGCGGTCGACGTCGCGCTGGCCGCCGTCCCGGAGCTGGAGTCCTGGCTGGCCGGGCTGACCCTCGCCGACCCGTCGGCGACCTCCGTCCGGCTGGTCGCCGTGCCGCGGCCCGGCGCGGCCGCGGCCCTGCGCCGGGCCACCACGGCGCTGGCCGTGCACGGCCAGTCCCCGGCCGGGGTGCTCGCCCGGGTGCTGCCCGACGCGGCCGCCGGTGGCTGGTGGGCCGCGCGCCGCGCCGAGCAGGAGGAGTCGCTGGCCGCGCTGGCCGACGTGGCGGAGGTCGTCGAGGTGCCGGAGTCCGCGGCCGCGCCGCGCGGCGCCGCCGAGCTCGCCGCGCTGGTGCCGGAGCTGCCGGGCCCCGCGGGGCAGCCCGCCGCGGCGCCCGCGCCCGAGCGGGTCGACGGCGGCTGGCGGCTGGTGCTGCCGCTGCCCTTCGCCGAGCGGTCCGACGTCGCCCTGACCCGGTGGGAGGACGACCTGGTGCTCACCGCCGCGGGCACCCGCCGGTCGCTGCGGCTGGACGCGCTGCTGCGGCGGTGCGTGGTGACCTCGGGCAGCCTGGCCGACGCCGGCACCGCCCGGGCGCGGCTGGAGGTCGGGTTCGCGGCGGACCCGCAGCAGTGGCCCGCCGACCTGCTGGCCGCCCAGCAGCCGGAGCCGGGCCGGGACGAGGGGGGATCGCGGTGAGCGAGGCGACCGACTGGGTCGAGCAGGCCCGCCGCCTGGTCGCGGGCCTGGGCCTGCAGGGCCTGGACCTGCAGGGGCTGGGGCTCCAGGGAGCGGGCGGGCCGGACGGCGGCGCGCACACGGCCGGCGGGGACTGCCGCTGGTGCCCGGTGTGCCAGGTGGCCGCCGTCGTGCGCCGGCCGGAGGTGAGCGAGGCCCTGGCCGACGCGCTCACCAGCGCCGCGGCCGCGCTGCGCGCGATGGCCGCCGCGGCCGAGCAGGAGCGGCAGGCCGCGCCGCCGCAGCCGGGGGAGCCCGCCCCCGCGCCGCCGCCGGCCCCGCCGGTGCAGCACATCGAGATCGCCTAGTGGACGCGGCCGGCCAGCCGGCGCTGGGCGTCGACGTCGGCGGCACGAAGGTCGCGGGCGGCGTCGTCACCCCAGACGGGACGGTCCTGGCCACCGCCCGCCGCTCCACACCCACCGCCACGGTGGGGGAGACCGAGACGGCGATCGCCGCGGTGGTGGAGGAGCTCGCCGCCGCGCACGGGGGCGAGCTCGTCGCGGTCGGCGTCGGCGCGGCCGGGTGGTTCGACCGCACCGGCGACGTGGTGCTGTTCAGCCCGCACCTCGCCTGGCGGCACAGCTCGCTGCGCCGCGACCTGGCCGCGCGGCTGCAGCGGCCGCTGTGGGTGGGCAACGACGCCGACGCCGCCGCCTGGGCCGAGTACCGCTTCGGTGCCGCCCGGGGCGCGGAGCTCGCGCTGTGCATCACCCTCGGCACCGGCATCGGCGGCGGGATCGTCGCCGGCGGCCGGCTGCAGCGCGGCGCGCACGGCGTCGCGGGGGAGTGGGGCCACATGCGGGTGGTCCCCGACGGCCGGCTCTGCGCGTGCGGCAACCGCGGCTGCTGGGAGCAGTACGCCAGCGGGAGCGCGCTGGCCACCACCGCCCGCGAGGTGGCCACCCGCTCGCCCGCGGCGGCGGCGCGGATGCTCGACCGGGTCGACGGCGACCCCACCCGGCTCACCGGGGAGGACGTCGCGCGGGCCGCGGCCGACGGCGACCCGGTGGCGCTCACCCTGGTCACCGACGTCGGGGAGTGGCTGGGCCAGGGCATCGCCGACCTCGCCGCGGTGCTCGACCCCGACGTCGTCGTCATCGGCGGCGGGGTGAGCGTGCTGGGCGAGATGGTCCTGCGGCCGGCCCGCGAGCGGCTGGACCGGGTGCTGCCCGGCCGCGGCTTCCGGCCCGGCCCGGAGGTGGTCGGTGCGACGCTGGGCGCGCAGGCGGGCCTGGTCGGCGCCGCCGACCTCGCCCGGGCCGCCGTCTGCGCGCGGGAGACCGGCGGCTGACCCCGTCAGACGACGGCGCCGTCGTCGCCGTCGTCGGTGGAGCGCTCGCGCATCCGGGACAGGAACAGCCCGGCGCTGCCGACCAGGGCCGCGACGCCGAGCACCAGGCCGGTGTCGGTGGTCAGCCCCAGCACCCGCGGGGCGCCGACGAGCACGATGCCGGCCGCGGCGAGCAGCACGGCGTACAGCGTCGACGGCGAGGGCACGGGCACCGGCGGCGCCGGGGGCGGCTCGTAGTGCTCCTCGTCGGCGTCGTCGTCCGCGGTGGTGACGGCGGGGTCCTCGGCGGGGGCGGTCGCCGGCGCCGGCGCGGGCCGGGGCTCCTCGACGACGGTGCGCCCGTGCTCGGCCTCGTAGGCGGCCACGATGCGCCGCCACTCGGCGTCCTCGTCGAGGTCGGGGCGGGTGGTGCGCCGCTCGGCGGCCGGGCCGGCGGCGGGGACGTGGTCGTCGGCGTGCCGGTCGACCAGCGAGCGGCCCTCGCGCAGCCGCGCCCGGTCGACGAAGAGCCGGTCGGCCGGCGGGCTGGGGAGGAACACGGTGCGGGTGTAGGGGCCGACGTCGGCGGCCGGCTCCAGGTAGGCGGCGATGCCGGCCTCGCGGAGCACGTCGAGCAGGTGCTCGCCGACCCGCGGGTCGACGTCGCGCAGCGGGGCCCACAGGGGCGCGTCGAGACCGTTGTCCCGGCGGCCACGGCCGCGTCGCGGGGTCGTCACGACGGCGACCCCTGCCCGGGCACCGGGGACGGGGTCGGCGCTGCAGCCACGGGGTCCTCCTCGGCGGACGGCGGTCGGGGCCGGTGCGGACGCGCGCGACCGGGGGGTCGATTGTCGCCGGGACGCCCGGCTCCCTAGTCTGGCAGTTCCACTGGGAGGCGTGTTGTTCTACTGGTTCCTCAAGTTCGTCGCGATCGGCCCCGCGGTGAGGCTCGTCTTCCGGCCGCGGGCCGAGGGTCGGGAGCACGTCCCGGCCGACGGCGCGGCGATCCTCGCGAGCAACCACCTGTCGGCCGCCGACTGGATCTTCATGCCGCTGTCGCTGCGGCGGCGGGTCACCTTCCTGGCCAAGGCCGAGTACTTCACCGGCCGCGGGGTGAAGGGCCGCCTGCAGCGGGCGTTCTTCTCCGGCGCCGGCCAGGTGCCCATCGACCGGTCCAGCGCCACCGCCGCCGAGGGCGCGATCCGCACCGGCATCGGCATACTCCGGCAGGGCAAGCTGCTCGGCATCTACCCCGAGGGCACCCGCTCGCCCGACGGCCGCCTGTACCGCGGCAAGACCGGCGTCGCCCGCATGGCGCTGGAGACCGGCGCCCCCGTCGTCCCGGTGGCCATGACCTACACGCCCCGGCGGATCCCGTTCGGGTCGCGGCTGCCGCGGGTGGTCGTGCGCTTCGGCGAGCCGCTGGACTTCTCCCGCTACGAGGGCCTGGCCGGTGACCGCTTCGTCGAGCGGTCGATCACCGACGAGATCATGTACGAGGTCATGACGCTGTCGGGCCAGGAGTACGTCGACGTCTACGGCGCCTCGGTGAAGAAGGCGCTGGCCGCCGGCGGGCGGCCCGGCCTGCTGCCGCCCCCGGCCGGCGAGACCGGCGACCGCGCGCCCGACACCCTCGCCGGCTAGCGGTCCAGCAGGCGTCCCAGGACGTCGGTGAGCAGCGCGAGCAGCTCCTCGCGGCTGGTCGCGGGCTCGCGCACCCACTGGTGCACCAGGTCCTCGGTGAAGGCGAACCAGGAGCGCACGAGCTGCCGGCGCAGCGGGTCCTCCAGGCCGCCCAGCGCGCCGATGCCCAGGTCGACGAGCGCCTCGCGGGTCTCCTCGTAGACCTCGGCCACCCAGGGGTCGCCCCCGGCCGCGCCGCGGACGAACGCGAGGTGGGTCTCGCGGTAGGTCTCCACCCAGCCGACGTAGCGGTCGAGCATCCACGCCGGGCGCTGCGCGGCCGGGACCCCGTCCGGCGGGGTGAGGTGGGTGCGCAGCAGGTCGGCCGCCGCCCGGGTCACCGCCCGGTAGTAGTCCCGCTTGGACGGGAAGTAGTGGAACAGCAGGCTGCGGCTGATGCCCGCCCGCCGGGCCACCTCGTCGATGGTCAGCTCCTGCACCGGCGTGGTGGGCAGCAGCTGCAGGCCGATGCCGACCAGCTGCTCCCGCCGGTCGGCGGCCGACCGGCGGGAGCGCGCGGGCGGACCCGCGGGGGGCTCGGGCACCGGCGGCCGGCTCAGGCGGCGGCCCGGGCGGCCGCGGCCTCGGTGAGCAGCCGGGCGATGGACGCGGTGACCAGCGAGGGTCGCTCGTCGGGGAGCATGTGGCCGCTGCGCGGCACCACCTGCAGCCGCGCGTCGGGCAGTGCCCGGGCCAGCTGCCGGCTGTGCCGCACGGGGGTCAGCTTGTCGCTGTCGCCCACGAGCACCTCCACCGGCACGCGGGTGAGCGCGGCGAGCTCGGTGCGCTTGTCGTGGTCGCCGAGCGCGGGCAGGAACGCCGTGAACGCCCGCACGGGGGTGGCGTGCATGATCTCCGCGCCCCGGCGGACCACCTCGTCCGTGGCGTCGGCGCCGTAGAGCAGGTCGCGCACGAGCGCCCGGTGCCGCGGGTGCTCCGGCGGGAGCAGGCGGCGCGCCCGCTCGACGACGCGGGCGCCGGCCAGCGCCAGCGACAGCGCGCCCGGTGTGAGCCGCTGCCGCACCCGCTCGGCGCGGGTGCGCGGGGCCGGCTGCAGGTCGCCGGCCGACGTCGAGACGAGCGCGACGCCGCGGACCCGGTCGCCGAACAGCTCGGGCCGGGCGGCCGCCAGGCACATGATCGTCATGCCGCCCATCGAGTGGCCGCCGAGCACGACCGGCCCCGTCGGGGCCAGCTGGTCGAGGACGGTGGCCAGGTCGGCGCCGAGGCGGTCGATGGAGACGTCCGCGGTGCCCCAGCTCGAACGCCCGTGGCCGCGCTGGTCGTAGCGCACCAGGCGCAGCCGGCCGTCGGCGACCTGGCCGGCCAGCAGCGCGGCGACGTCGTCCCAGGCGGCCTGGGAGAGCGTCCAGCCGTGCGCGAGGACGAGGGTGACCGGGGCGTCGTCGCCGCCGTCGACGGTGGCGTGCAGCAGGGCGCCGTCGTCGGTGGCGACGGCGGCCGTGCGGCGCAGGCGGAGGGGCAGGTCGGTGCTCACGCGGCGGCCTCCGGGGTGCCGACGTAGTTCTCCCGGTCCAGCCGCCGGGTCAGCCTGCGGAACCGGAAGGTGAAGTCCGGCCAGAGGGTGGTGTTGTGGCCGTGCCGGTCGAGGTACCAGCTGGCGCAGCCGCCGGCGAGCCACACGGTGCCGCGGGAGCGGCGGGCGACGAGCTCGCGGTAGGCCTCCTGCGCCTCGGGCGTGGTCTCCAGGACCGCCAGGCCCTCGGCGGCCATGGTGCGCAGCGCGTCGTCGACGTAGGCCACCTGCGACTCGATCATGTAGACCATCGACGTGTGGCCGACGCCGACGTTCGGCCCCACCAGCAGGAACAGGTTGGGGAACCCGGCCACGGTGCTGCCGCGGTTGGTGACCATGCCCTCGGCCCAGACGTCGGCGAGGGTCCGCCCGGCGCGGCCGGTGATCCGCCGGGCGATCGGCAGGTCGGTGACGGCGAAGCCGGTGGCCAGCACGATCGTGTCGGTGGGTCGCTCGACGCCGTCGACGGTGACGACCGAGTGCGGCCGCACCTCGGCGATGCCCGCGGTGACCAGCTCGACGCCCGGTGCCGAGACGGCCGGGTAGTAGTCGTTGCTGATCAGGATCCGCTTGCAGCCGATCGTGTAGTCCGGCGTGAGCGCGCGCCGCAGCCGCGGGTCGCGGACCTGCCGCTGCAGGTGCGCCCGCGCCACCCGGCCCACGGGCCGCAGGAACCGGCGGTCCTTCGCCAGCCCGACGACGAGGAACTCGCGGACCAGGTAGAGCACCGCGCGCACCAGCCGCTGCAGGCCGGGCACCCAGCGGTAGAGCCGCTGCACGCGCGGGGACACCGGGTGGTCGGTGCGCGGGACGATCCACGGCGGCGTGCGCTGGTAGACGGTGAGGCTGCCCACGCGCGGCTGGATCGCCGGGACGATCTGGACCGCCGAGGCGCCGGTGCCGATGACGGCGACGCGCTCGCCGGTGAGGTCGTGGCCCTCGTCCCAGCGCGCCGAATGCATGACGGTGCCGGCGAAGGACGCCAGGCCCGGGATGTCGGGGTACACCGGGTCGGCCAGCGCGCCGGCGGCGGAGACGAGGACGCGGGCGCGGAACCGGCCGGCCGTCGTCTCGATCTCCCAGCGCCGCGCGGCGTCGTCCCAGCGGGCGGCGGTGACCTCGGCGCCGAACACGCAGTGCCGCCGGACGTCGAAGCGGTCGGCGGTGGCCTGCAGGTAGGCCTGGATCTCCGGCTGCTCGGAGTAGGAGCGCGGCCAGTCCGGGTTCGGCGCGAAGGAGAAGGAGTAGAGGTTGGACTGCACGTCGCAGGCCGCGCCCGGGTAGGCGTTGTCGCGCCACGTGCCGCCGACGTCGTGCGCGCGCTCGAGCAGCACGAAGTCGGTCTCGCCGCGCCGGCGCAGGGCGATGGCCATCCCGAGGCCGGCGAAGCCCGACCCGATGACGGCGACGCCCACCTCGCGGGTGCGCTCGGCGCCCGGGGTGGGCCTGTCCAGCGTGCTCGTCACCAGGGAGCTCCTTCGGTCGTCCGGCTTGCTGAGCAACGGTCAGCACGCTACAACGGCTCTTGAGCAGTGCTCAACGAGGAGCACGCCGACCGAGGGAGTCCCGATGGCGCCGCTCCGCAGGAGCCGCACCCCGCTCACCGGGGAGGTCGTGCTGGTCACCGGCGCGGCCCGGGGGATCGGCGCGGAGCTCGCCCGGCGGGCCGCCCGCCGCGGCGCCCGCGTGGCGCTGGCCGGCCTCGAGCCCGAGCTGCTCGCGCAGGTGGCGGCCGAGCTCGGCCCCGGGCACCTGTGGGTGGAGTGCGACGTCACCGACGCCGAGGCGCTGCGCACCGCCGTCGCGCGGACGGTGGACGCCTTCGGCGGCCTCGACGTCGTGGTCGCCAACGCCGGCATCGCGCCGCTGACCACCGTCATGACCGGCTCGGCGCACGCGCTGTCGCGCACCATCGAGGTCAACCTGATCGGCGCGATGCTCACCGCGCACGCCGCGCTGCCGGCGATCGCGGAGCGGCGCGGGCACGTGCTGCTGGTCAGCTCCGCGGCGGCGTTCACCGTGCTGCCGGGGATGAGCGCCTACTGCGCGGCCAAGGCGGGGCTGGAGCGCTTCGGCGACGCCCTGCGGCTGGAGGTGGCCCACCGCGGGGTGACCGTGGCCAGCGCCCACCCGACGTGGATCGACACCGACCTTGTGCGCGACACCGAGGAGGCGCTGCCCACCTTCGCCGCCACGCGCCGGTCGCTGCCGGGGCCGCTCGGGGCGTTCACGTCGGTGGAGGACTGCGCCGAGGCGCTGGTGGAGAACCTGGAGACCCGCGGGCGCCGGGTGTTCGTGCCGCGCTCGGTCGGCGTCGTCTCGGCGCTGCGCCAGGCGGTCACCGGCGCGGTGGCCGAGCGGGTCATGGTCAGGCTGTCGGCC
Organism: Geodermatophilus sp. SYSU D01119; assembly: GCF_054049975.1. NCBI lineage: Bacteria > Bacillati > Actinomycetota > Actinomycetes > Geodermatophilales > Geodermatophilaceae > Geodermatophilus > Geodermatophilus sp. SYSU D01119. The sequence continues at coordinate 41,589 of NZ_JBJGYL010000021.1, forward strand.
GCCCGGGTGCCGCAGCTCGAGCGGGACATCGCCGCGCTGCAGGGCCGGGAGTTCGGCCGGTCGTCCCTGGGCGGGCGCCGGGCCGGCTGAGCCGGCCCGGCCCGGCCCGAGTCGGTCGCGTCCCGCCGGGCGGGGCACGTCCGATCCCCGCAGGATGGGCCGGTGAGCCCAGCAGCCCCCGGCCCCCGGACCGTGCCCCCTCCGTCCGGGAGGCGACGGTGAGCCTGGAGCCCACGGGCCTGGCCTACGCGGCGGCCGGGACGGCTGCCCTGCTCGCCGCGCTGCTCCCGCGCCTGCTCGACCGGCGGCCGCTGTCGCTGCCGATCGTCTTCGTGGGCCTCGGGGCGCTGGCGTTCGCGCTGGTCGACGACCTGCCCACGCCGGACCCGGTGCAGCACGAGGCCGTGACGGTGCACCTCACCGAGCTCGTCGTCATCGTGTCGCTGCTGGGCGCGGGGCTGGCGCTGGACCGGCCGGTCGGCTGGCGGCGCTGGGGCACCACCTGGCGCCTGCTGGCAGTGACGATGCCGCTCACCGTCGCGGCCATCGCGCTGCTCGGGGGGTGGCTGCTCGGGCTGGGCGCGGCCGCGGCGCTGCTGCTCGCCGCCGCGCTGGCGCCCACCGACCCGGTGCTGGCCACCGAGGTCCAGGTGGGGGAGCCGACGGAGGACTGCGACAGCGAGGACGAGGCGCGCTTCGCGCTCACCTCCGAGGCGGGCCTCAACGACGGTCTCGCCTTCCCGTTCACCTATGCGGCGATCGCCGTCGCCGCCGCCGGCGCGGCACCCGGCGGCTGGCTGGCCCAGTGGCTGGCCGTCGACCTGGTGTGGCGGCTGCTCGCAGGTGTGGCCGTGGGTGCCGGGTGCGGCTGGCTGATGCGCGTGCTGTTCTTCTCACGCCCCGCGGAGCGGGCCGGCCTCGCGGAGCGGGCGGAGGGCTTCGTCGTCCTCACCGCCGTCCTGCTCACCTACGGCCTCGCCGAGCTGGTCGAGGGCTACGGGTTCGTGGCCGTCTTCGTCTGCGCCTGCACCATCCGCGCCGCCGAGCGGGCCCACGGCCGGCACCAGGTCCTGCACGCCCACGTCGAGCAGCTCGAGAGGTTCCTGACGGTGGTCGTCCTCGTCCTCGTCGGCGGAGCGCTCGCCCGCGGCGTCCTGGCCGGGGTGGGCTGGGCCGAGGTCGTGCTCGCCGCCGCCGTCCTGCTCGTCGTCCGCCCCCTCACGGGGTGGCTCGGCCTGGCCGGCGGGCGGACCGGCCGGGGCGAGCGCGCGGTCATCGCCTTCTTCGGCGTCCGGGGGATCGGCTCGCTCTACTACCTCTCCTACGGCCTGTCGGAGGCCGAGATCCCGGGCGGGGAGCAGCTGTGGTCGGTCACGGTCCTCGTCGTCGTGGGATCGGTGGTGCTGCACGGTGTGACGGCGGGACCGGTCATGTGGTGGCTCGACCGGCGGCGGGCCGCCCTGGCCCGGGCGGAGACGGGCACGGCCGAGGCCGCGCCCGTCACCGCCGCCTGAGATCGCCGCACCTACGGTGGTCGGCGTGCGGCGCTACTTCTACGACACCGAGTTCATCGAGGACGGCACGACGATCGACCTCGTCTCCATCGGCGTCGTCGACGAGACCGGCCGCGAGTTCTACGCGGTGAGCACCGAGTTCGACGAGCGCCGCGCCATCCCGTGGGTGCGCCGCAACGTGCTCGACCAGCTGCCGCCGCCGTCGGACCGCGCCTGGCGCGACCGCCGGCGCATCCGCGACGACCTCCTCGCCTTCCTCACCGGACCGGGGGAGGAGGTGGAGCTGTGGGCCTGGTTCGCCGCCTACGACCACGTGGCCCTCGCCCAGCTGTGGGGCCCGATGACGGCGCTGCCGCGTGCGGTCCCGCGGTTCACGCGGGAGCTGCGGCAGCGCTGGGACGACGCCGGGCAGCCCGCGCTCCCGCCGAAGCCGGCCGGCACGCACGACGCGCTCGTCGACGCCCGCTACAACCTCGCCCGCTGGAACGCGATCGAGGCCGCCCGGGCCCGCTGAGCGGGGGCCCGGACGGCCTCGACGGGGACACCTCCGCGGAGGTGCGCGGCTACACCGTGAAGACGGCGAGCAGGCGGGTGAGCTCCTGCGACAGGCCGTCGAGCTCCACCGCCGCGGCGTGCGCCCGGTCGACGTCGGCGGCGCTGTCGCGGGCGTCGGTGCTCACCACGGTGAGGGTCGAGGACACCGACCCCGCGCCCTCGGCCGCCGCGGCGACGCTGCGGGTCAGCTCGCGCGTGGTCGCCGACTGCTCCTCCACCGCGCTGGCGATGGTCAGCTGGTGGTCGTTCATGGCGTGCACGACCTCGGCGATGCGGGTGATCGAGCCGACCGCGGTGCCGGTGTCGGCCTGGATGGCCTCCACCCGGCGGGCGATGTCGTCGCTGGCGCGGGCCGCCTCCTGGGCGAGCTCCTTGACCTCGTTGGCCACCACGGCGAAGCCCTTGCCCGCCTCGCCGGCACGGGCGGCCTCGATCGTCGCGTTGAGCGCGAGCAGGTTGGTCTGCTCGGCGACGGCGGCGATGACCCGCACGACCTCGCCGATCTCGGCCGAGCTGGTGCCCAGCGCGGCGATGGCGCCCTCGGTCTGGCGGGCGAGCTCGGCGGCCTGGCGGCCCACCTCGGCGGCCTCGCCGGCGCTGCGGGCGATGTCGGAGATGGACAGCCCCATCTCCTCCGCGCCCGCGGCGGCGGCCGACACCCCGGCGCTGATGTCGCTGGCCGCGGTCTGCGCCGCCTGCGCCTGGTCGCGGCTGCGCGCGGCGCGGCCGGCCAGCCCGTCGGCCACCGCGGCGACGCCGGAGGCCGAGGCGGCCACCTGGCGGGCGCAGCCGCCGATGTCGCGGATGGTGCCGGCGACCTTCTCGACGAACCGGTTGAACGCGGCCGACAGCTGGCCGACCTCGTCGTCGCCGGTGACCGGCATCCGCTGGGTCAGGTCGCCCTCGCCGTCGGCGATCTCGGCCATCCGGGCGCGCAGCTGCACCAGCGGCGCGGTGAGCCGGCGGCCGAGCTGCCAGGCCACGACCCCGCCGAGCAGCGCGACGAGGACGGCGGCGAGCACCAGGGCGGTGACCATCGCGCTGCGGCCGTCGGCGAGCCGGTCGACCGGGCCGGTGAAGTCGGCGTCGCGGGCGATCGTCACGAGCACCCAGTCCCAGGGCGCGTAGTAGGTGACGGTCGCGGTGCTCGCGCCGGCCTCGGGGTCGGTGAAGTGCACGGTCGCCTGGGCGCCGTCCTCCAGCGCCACGGCGGCCTCGACGATCTCCCGGACGTAGGGCTGCCCGTCGGCGTCGGTGGCGTCGACCAGCTGCTCGCCGTCGCGCTCCCCGCCGGGGCTGACCAGCACGGTGCCCGCCCGGTCGCCGGTGCCGCCCCAGACCTCGACGTGCCCGTTCTCACCGACCCCGGTCGCCTCGAGGCTCTCGCGCAGCGCCGGGATCGACTGCTGCTTCTCGCCGACGTAGAGCATGCCGACCAGCTGGCCGGCCCGGTCGAGCAGCGGCGTGTAGGCCGAGACGTACCAGGAGTCGACGACGAAGGCGTTGCCCCGGTAGGTCTGCCCGGCGGTGACCGCCGAGACGACCGGGTTCGGCGCGCCGTCGGGGTTGGTGGCCGGGATGTAGGTGCCGATCGCGCGGGTGCCGGTGGCCGAGACGACGTTCGTGGCCACGCGCAGCATGTCGCCCGACGGCGTCCGCTGGAAGATCGTGGCGGTCCCGCCGACCAGCGCCTCGATCTGGTCCACGACGGCGGTGGGCACGGCCGGGTCGGCGTTCTGGCCGAGCCACGCGCCGCCGACGGTGACCCGGGGCAGGTCCATCGGGGTGACCTCGCCGGAGAGCTGGTTCTTCGCGTCCCAGCGCACCGGCCCGCCGGGGCCGCCCACGGTCAGCCCGCCCGAGCGGGCGAGCACGTCGAGGGCGACGGCGAGCTGGCTGTCGACCACCGCGGCCGTCGACTGGCCCTGGGTGGCGACGACGTCGTGCACGCCGGCGGCGGTCCGCGCCACGCTGTCGTCCACCAGCTCGGTGACCGACTCGTGCGTGGTGTCGGCGAAGCGGGCGCTCTGCCAGGCGCTCACCCCCGCCATGGCGCCACCCGTCACGGCCACGCTGGCGACCGCCAGCGCGACCACCTTCGTCCTGATGCCCCACTGGCCGGTGCCCGGCAGTCGCACGTCGTCCCCCTGTTCCCGGGCCGGGGATCCTCCCGGCCCGCCGGTCGGTTCGGCAGGCAGCGGCTGTGGCTGTACCGGAACCGGCGCGGCTGTGACGGGTGGGACAGGCGGTGCGGACCGCGACCGCCGTGCGACCGGGACGGGGCGGTCGGGCGGGGGATCGGGCGGGGCGATCAGCCGTGCGGTCGGGCGGGCCCCAGGACGGCCTGGGTCTGGGTGACCGAGGCCACCGGGCGGCCGTCGTCGTCGGTCACCTCGGTGAGCACGACGATCGTCGAGCGGCCGACGTGCAGCGGGCGGGCGGTGGCGTGCGCGGCACCGCCCCGCACGGCGCGCAGCAGCGAGGTGGCCGAGGCGAGCGTCGACGTCGTCGCGCCCGCCGGGAGGTTGAGGAAGGCGCAGATGCCGCCGACGCTGTCGGCCAGCGTCATGAGCGCGCCGCCGTGCAGCACGCCGCCGGCGGTGCAGCGCTCCGGCGCCCACGGCAGCCGGCCGGTGACCTCGGCGGGGGAGGCGGAGGCGAGCTCCACCCCGGCGGTGACGGCGAAGGGCATCTGGGCGAGGAGCGCGGCGGGGTCCACGCGGCGATCCTGCCGGGTCCGACCCCTCCTCGGCGGGCCCGATCTGCGGCAGGATCGCGCGCGGACCTGCGGTTCGTCCCCGGGAGCACGCATGCGCATCGGGATCCTGACCGGCGGCGGCGACTGCCCCGGCCTCAACGCGGTGATCCGCGCCGTCGTCCGGAGGGCCACGTCGGCCGGGGACGAGGTGGTCGGCTTCCGCGACGGGTGGCGGGGCCTGCTGGAGGACGACGCCGTCCCGCTCGACCTGGCCGCCGTCCGGGGGCTGCTGCCGCGCGGGGGCACCGTGCTCGGCACCTCCCGCACCAATCCCTACGGCTCACCCGACGGGCCGGCGCGGGTGCTGGCCACGCTGGAGCGGCACCGCGTCGACGCGCTGGTGCCGGTCGGCGGCGAGGACACCCTCGGGGTGGCGGCGAAGCTCGCCGCCGAGGGCGTGCGGGTGGTCGGCGTGCCCAAGACGATCGACAACGACCTCGACGGCACCGACTACACGTTCGGCTTCGACACCGCCGTCGGCGTGGCGATGGAGGCCATCGACCGGCTGCACACCACCGGCGACAGCCACCACCGCACGCTCGTCGTCGAGGTGATGGGCCGGCACGCGGGCTGGATCGCGCTGCACGCGGGGATGGCCGGGGGCGCCACGGTGGTGCTGGTGCCCGAGCGGCCCTTCGACGTCGACGCGGTGGTGGCGCACTGCCTGCACCGCTTCGACTCCGGGTACTCACCGATCGTCGTCGTCTCCGAGGGCGCGCGGCCGGCCGACGGCGACCTGGTCACCTCCACCGGGCAGACCGACGCCTTCGGCCACGTGCGCCTCGGCGGGATCGGCGCCGCGCTCGCCGCCGTCCTCGAGGAGCGCACCGGGCGGGAGTCGCGGGCGGTGGTGCTCGGGCACGTGCAGCGCGGCGGCACCCCGTCGGCGTTCGACCGGGTGCTGGCCACCCGGTTCGGGCTGGCCGCCGTGGAGGCGCTCGCCGCCGGCCTGTCCGGGGTGATGGTGGCGCTGCGCGGCACCGACGTCGTGCCCGTGCCCATCGCCGAGGCCACCGCGCGGCTCAAGCTCGTGCCGCTGGAGCGCTACGCCGAGGCGGAGGTGTTCTTCGGCTGACCTGCGGGACCGCCGTACCCTCGCAGGCGTGAACCTGCCGCAGTCCGCGCCCGCCGCCGACCGGTGGCGGGAGCTCCCCGCCGCCCAGCAGCCGACCTGGCCCGACCGCGCGGCCCTGGACTCCGTCCTGACCACCCTGTCGACCGTGCCGCCGATCGTGGCGCCCAGCGAGGTCGACGAGCTCCGCGGCCGCCTGGCCGAGGTGGCGCAGGGTCGCGCCTTCCTGCTGCAGGGCGGCGACTGCGCGGAGACCTTCGACCTCAACACCGACGCCCACCTGCAGAGCACCACCCGCACGCTGCTGCAGATGGCCGTCGTCCTCACCTACGGCGCGAGCGTGCCGGTGGTGAAGGTCGGGCGCGTGGCCGGCCAGTACGCCAAGCCGCGCTCCTCCGAGCTCGACGCCCTCGGCCTGCCGTCCTACCGCGGGGACATGATCAACTCGCTGGAGCCGGTGCCCGAGAAGCGGGTGCACGACCCGAACCGGCTGGTGCGCGCCTACGCCAACTCCGCCGCGGCGATGAACATGATCCGCGCCTACGCCCGGGGCGGCCTGGCCGACCTGCACGCCGTGCACGACTGGAACAAGGACTTCGTCGCGAGCTCGCCGGCCGGCGTCCGCTACGAGGTCATCGCCCGCGAGATCGACCGGGCGCTGGCGTTCATGAAGGCCTGCGGCGTCGACGACACGGCGCTGCGCGGCGTGGAGCTCTACAGCAGCCACGAGGCGCTGGTGCTCGACTACGAGGCCGCGCTGCTGCGGCACCACGAGGGCCGGCCCTTCGCGGCGTCGGCGCACTTCGTCTGGATCGGCGAGCGCACCCGCCAGCTCGACGGCGCCCACGTGGAGTTCATGTCGCGGATCGCCAACCCGATCGGCGTCAAGATCGGGCCGACGACGACCCCGGAGCAGGCCACCGAGCTCGTCGAGCGGCTCGACCCCGACGGCGTCCCCGGCCGGCTCACGCTGATCAGCCGGATGGGCAACGGGAAGATCCGCGACGTCCTCCCGGCGATCGTGGAGAAGGTCACCGCCAGCGGCCACCAGGTCGTGTGGCAGTGCGACCCGATGCACGGCAACACCCACGAGTCCTCGACCGGCTACAAGACCCGGCACTTCGACCGGATCGTCGACGAGGTGCTCGGCTTCTTCGACGTGCACCGGGCCCTGGGCACCTGGCCCGGCGGCATCCACGTGGAGCTCACCGGCGAGGACGTCACCGAGTGCCTCGGCGGCGCCATGGAGATTAGCGACGAGGACCTCAACAGCCGGTACGAGACGGCCTGCGACCCGCGGCTGAACACCGGGCAGTCCCTCGAGCTCGCCTTCCTCGTGGCGGAGATGCTGCGTGGCTGACCTGATCGACCTGCGGTCGGACACCGTCACCCGGCCCACCCCGGCGATGCGCCGGGCGATGGCCGAGGCGGAGGTCGGCGACGACGTCTACGGCGAGGACCCGGCCGTCCGGGCGCTGGAGGAGCGGGTCGCGGACCTGTTCGGCCACGAGGCGGCGCTGTTCGTCCCCTCCGGGACCATGGGCAACCAGATCGGCATGCGGCTGGTCTGCGAGCCCGGCCAGGAGGTGCTCTGCGACGCCGACGCGCACGTCGTCACCTACGAGATGGGTGCGGCGGCCGCGGTGTTCGGCATCTCCACCCGCACGGTGGTCTCCGACGGCGGGCTGCTCGACGCCGGCGCGCTCATCGGGCAGGTGCGCCCGCGCGGCGACTGGCACCTGACCGCCACGGCCGCCGTCGCCGTGGAGAACACCCACAACCGCGGCGGCGGCCGGGTGCAGCCGCTGGGCGAGCTGCAGCGGCTGTGGGACTGGTCCCGCGAGGCCGGCGTCGCCGTGCACCTCGACGGCGCCCGGATCTGGAACGCCTCCGTCGCCGCCGGGATCGACCTCGCCACCTACGGCCGGCTCGCCGACACGGCGTCGGTGTGCCTGTCCAAGGGGCTGGGCGCGCCGGTCGGGTCGGTGCTGGTGGCCTCCGCCGAGCGGATCGCCGCCGGCCGGCTGTGGCGCAAGCGCCTCGGCGGCGGCATGCGCCAGGCCGGCGTGCTCGCCGCGGCCGGGCTGTACGCCCTGGACGCCCACCTCGCCCGGCTGGCCGAGGACCACGAGCACGCGCGGCTGCTGGCCAAGCGGCTCGGCGTCGACCCGGCGACGGTCGAGACGAACATGGTCGTCGTCGACGACGTGCCCGCGCCCGTGGTGGCCGAGGCCGCGAAGGCCCAGGGCGTGCTCGTGTCGCAGGTGAACCCGCGCCGCGTCCGGTTGGTCACGCACCTCGACGTCGACCGCGCCGCCGTTGAGCGCGCGGGCGACGTCCTCGCCGCCCTCCTCGACCGCTGAGGGCACCTGCCGGCCGCCGTCGCGGCGGCCGGCAGGGCCCCGGCTCACCAGGAGCTGAACAGCAGCCGGTCGGGCGTGCCCGCCCGCACCGCGGTGCGCGACAGCGTCACGCGGTCCGGCGTCGCGGCCGCGGTGATCGCCCCGGTGACCGTGGCCGGTGTCGCGGCCGGGCTCCCCTGCAGGTACAGCGCGGCGACACCGGCGACGTGCGGCGTGGCCATCGACGTGCCGCTGATGGTGCTGGTCGCCGACGTGCTCGTGTGCCAGGCGCTGGTGATGCCGACGCCCGGGGCGAGCAGGTCGACGCAGGCGCCGTGGTTGCTGAACGACGCCGCGGTGTCGGTGCGGTCGGTGGCGCCGACGGTGAGCGCGGCAGGCACCCGGGCGGGGGAGGAGGCGCAGGCGTCCTGCGCGACCCCGCGGGCGTTGCCGTTGCCGGCTGCCACCGCGTAGGTGACGCCGTCGGCGATCGAGTTGCGGACCGCGGTGTCGATGGCCGTGCTCGCCCCGCCGCCGAGGCTCATGTTGGCCACCGCGGGGGCGCCCGCCGCGTGGTTCGCCGTCACCCAGTCGATGCCCGCGACGACACCCGCCGTCGTGCCGTTGCCGGCGCAGTCGAGCACCCGGACGCCGACCAGCCGCACGCCCTTCGCGATGCCGTGGGTCGTGCCCCCGACGGTGCCCGCGACGTGCGTGCCGTGGCCGTTGCAGTCGTCGGCCGCGCCGCCGTCGACGGCGTCGAAGCCGGAGACCGCCCGCCCGCCGAAGTCGACGTGGTCGGTCTCGATGCCGGTGTCGATGACGTAGGCGGTCACGCCGGCGCCGGTCGCGGTGTAGCCGAAGGTGGTGCTCAGCGGGAGGGCGCGCTGGTCGGTGCGGTCGAGGCCCCAGGGGGCGTTCGGCTGCGTGCCGTCGGCGGTGACCACCTGGTCGCGCTCGACGGCGGTGACCCCCGGCAGGGCCGACAGCCGGGCGGCCGCCGCCTCGGGCAGCGTCACGGCGAAGCCGGTCAGGGCCGAGGTGTAGACGTGCTCGACACGGCCGCCGAGGCCGCGGGCCCGGTCGGCGGCCTGGGCCGGGAGGACGGAGCGGTCGACGGTGACGACGTAGGTGGCGCGGGGGCCGCCGTCGGGCGGGGCCGCGGCGGCGGTGCCCGCGGTGGCGCCGAGGCCGGCGATGGTCAGCGCGGCGACGGTGCCGGCGGCCAGGGTGCGGCGAGTGGGCAAGGACGTCTCCTCGGGGTGGCTCTCCGCGGCCGGACGACCACGGGCATGCGAGCCAACGCGGTGCCGTAGATCACCGCAAGTGAGGCTGCGAAAGCGCTGGGTGAGCGGGCGTGTCGCCGTCCGCCGGGCGCCGTCCTCCCGGCCGCCCGAGCCGACCCCGGGTCAGCAGCCCCCGGCGCACCGCGTCACTCCCGCGGAAGGGCCCGCGCAGGAGGTCCAGGGGCGGCTCGGGCACCGCGGCAGCGTGCCCGTCCGGGGCCGGCTCGCGCGGGCGTCGTCCACAGGCCGGTGATCACCACGCGTCCACGGTGGTCCGGAGAGGCCCAGGACGACCCTGGACGGGAGGTGATCACCGCGCCCCGGCGAGCGGCCGCCGCTCAGGCGGCGGAGGTCTCCACGGGACGGCCGTCGCGGAGGGCGCACAGGAGGGCGATGTCGCGGGCGTGGCCGCGGTCGGCGCTCGGCGTCTCCACGACCACCGGGACCCCGGCCATCGACGGGTGGGTCAGCAGCTCGCCGAACGCCGCGGCGCCGATCGAGCCCTCGCCGATCGTGGTGTGCCGGTCCCGCTTGGAGCCGCGCTCGTCGAGGGAGTCGTTGGCGTGCACCAGCCCGAGCCGGCCCGGGCCCACGGTGGCCTCCAGCGCCTCGAGCACCGCCGTCGTCCCGCCCGGGGTGGCCAGGTCGTGCCCGGCGGCCCACGCGTGGCAGGTGTCCAGGCAGACGCCGACCTTCGGGTGCATGTCGAGGGCCGCGAGGTAGGGCCCGAGGTCCTCCACGGTGGCCGCGAGCGAGCGCCCGCCGCCGGCCGTCGGCTCGACCAGCAGCCGCGGGCCGTCGTCGGGCAGCGCGTCGAGCACCGGCAGCAGCCGCTCGTGCAGCTGGCGCAGCGCGGCCTCGTAGCGGTCCTCGTCGACGGCCGACCCGGCGTGCACGACGACGCCGCGGACGCCGAGCTGCGCGCCGCGGGCGAGGTCGGCGGCGATGGTCTCGATGGACCGGTCGACGGTGGCCGCGGTGGGGGAGCCGACGTTGACCAGGAACGGCGTGTGCACGAACGACGGGATGCCGCGCTCGGCGAGGCCCTCGACGAAGGCGGTGTCCTGCGCGGGGTCGCCGGCGCTGCGCTTCCAGCCGCGCGGGTTGCCCACGAACACCTGCACGGCCCGGGCACCGACGTCGTCGGTGTAGCGCAGCCCTCCGGTGGCCAGCCCGCCGGCGACCTGGATGTGCGCCCCGATCGGGGGCGGGGTCACCCGAAGCTGAGCAGCAGGCTGACCTCGCTGCCCTGGTCGACGACGGTGCCCGGGGCGGGGCTCTGCCGGTAGACGCGGTCGCCGGTGATGAACGTCGACGTCGTCACCCGCAGGCCCGCGCCCTCGAGGGTGGCGATGGCGTCGGCCGCGCGCTCCCCGCCCACGTCGGGCACGGTCACCTGCGGCACGCCCTGCGACACCTGGATGGTGATCTCGCTGCCGTAGGGCGCCTCGGTGCCCGGTGCCGGGTCGACGGCCATGACCGCGCCGGCGGAGACGTCGGCGCTCCGGCCGTCGGTGCGCGTGACGGTGAAGCCGAGCGACTCGAGGTTCTCCTGCGCGGCGTCGGCGCCCTGCCCGATGACGTTGGGGACGTCGACCGGCGCCCGGCCCTGGCTGACGAAGACGGTGACCGGCTGGTTGCGGGTGAGCTGCGTGCCGGCCTCGGGCTCGAAGCGGGTGACGGAGCCGACCGGGACGTCGTCGCTGTAGTCCTGCTGCTCGCTCAGGAGGATCGGCGTCTCGCGCAGCTGCTCGCGCACGACCTCGACCGGCTGCCCGACGAGGTCGGTGGGCACGACGAACCGCTCGGGGCCCTTGGAGACGACGAGCTCGACGTCGCTGTTGCGGATCGCCTCGCCGCCCTCGGGGTCGGCGGAGATGACCACGCCCTCGGGCACGGTCTCGCTGAACTCGTCCTCGGCGAACACCGGGTCCAGGCCCGCGCCCTGCAGCAGGTCCACGGCGGCCGCGCGGTCGCTGCCGACGACGCTCGGCACCTGCGTCCAGCGTCCCGAGCCCATCCACCAGCCGACCGCGCCGACGGTGACCGCGAGCAGCAGCACGACGGCGACCGCCAGGCGCATCCGCCGCCTGCGCACGTGCGGGGACAGGCCCGGCCGGGTCGCGGGGGCCGGGCGGCGCCCGCCGACGTCCGTGGTCGGGCCGGCGCCCATGCCGGGCAGCATCGAGGTGCGGCCGCCGCGCGAGGAGCGCCCGGCGCCGAGCACCTCGGTGCCGGGCTCCGAGTCGCGGCCGGCGTCACGGCCGGCGTCGCGGCCGGGGTCGGAGGGGTGCCGGCGCGAGGGCCGGTTGGTCGGGCGGAGGGTGCCGGGGCCGGCCGAGCTGCGCCCGGTGGGCACCGGCACGCGGGCCAGACCCAGGTCGGTGCGGACGTCCTCGAGGTCGGCGAGGAAGGCGCCCGCGTCCAGCGGCCGGACGGCCGGGTCACGGCGGGTGGTGCGCTTGACCAGCTCGTCGACCTGCCACGGGATCCCGGGCACCTCGGAGGAGGGCTCGGGGACGTCGTGGTGGACGTGCTGGTAGGCCACCGCGAGCGGGGTGTCGCCGCCGTAGGGCGGGTGGCCGGTGAGCATCTCGAACAGCACGAGGCCCGCGGCGTAGACGTCGCTGCGGGCGTCGGCGCGGCCGCGCTCGAGCTGCTCGGGGGACAGGTAGGCGACGGTGCCGATGAGCACGCCGCCGGTGTGGCTGGTCTGGCCGGTGCCGGTCAGCGCGCGGGCCAGCCCGAAGTCGGCGACCTTGACCGAGCCGTCGACGCCGATGAGCACGTTCTCCGGCTTGACGTCGCGGTGCACGATCCCGGCGCGGTGCGCGGCGGTGAGCCCGGCGAGCACCGGCTCGAGGACGGCGAACGCCTCGCCGACGGTGAGCCGGCCGCGGGCCTGCAGGAGGTCGCGCAGCGTGCGGCCGCGGACGAGCTCCATGACCAGGAACACCAGGCCCTGGTCACTGCCCTGGTCGCTGACGCCGACGACGTTGGGGTGGCTGAGCATCGCCGCGGCGCGCGCCTCGCGGATGAACCGGTCGACGAAGGTCGGGTCGTGCGCGAGGTGCTCGGCCATCACCTTGACCGCGACCGTGCGGTGCAGCCGCAGGTCGGTGGCGGCGTAGACCGTGGACATGCCGCCGCGCGCCACCCGCTCCTCGAGGCGGTAGCGCCCCTCGAGGACGAGGCCGACCACGGGGTCGGTCACGGCGGTGTCCACGGGTCGAGTCTAGGAGCGCCCGGCGCGGGATCGGCGGACACACGCGCAGGTGCCGGACCGGCGCACCCTCCCGTCACACGGGTCACGGGAGGGCGCGCCGGGACCGGGTCCCCTGGTCGTGGCGTGGGCCGGGGCTAGAGCTCCAGGCCGGGGTAGAGCGGATGGGCGGCGACGAGCTCGGCGGCCGCGGCGCGCGTCTTGTCGGCCAGGCCGCCGTCGACGACGTACTTCGCCTTGGACGGCGACCCGTCCCGCGTGGCGGTCGGCGTGGTGTTGGTGAGCACGTCGACGATGAGCTCGGCGGTGCGGTCGAACTCGGCGGCGCCGAACCCGCGGGTGGTCAGCGCCGGGGTGCCGAGGCGGACGCCGGAGGTGTACCAGGCGCCGTTGGGGTCGGCCGGGACGGAGTTGCGGTTGGTGACGATGCCGGCGTCGAGCAGCGCGGACTCCGCCTGGCGGCCGGTGAGGCCGAAGCCGGACACGTCGAGCAGCACGATGTGGTTCTCGGTGCCGCCGGTGACGAGCGTCGCGCCGCGGCGGGACAGACCCTCGGCGAGGGCGACGGCGTTGTCGACGACGGTCTGCGCGTAGGTGGCGAACTGCGGGCGGCGGGCCTCGGCGAACGCGACGGCCTTGGCGGCCATGACGTGCGGCAGCGGCCCGCCGAGCACCATCGGGCAGCCGCGGTCGACGGCGTCGGCGTACTCGGGCTGGGCCAGCACGAACCCGCCGCGCGGGCCGCGCAGGGACTTGTGGCTGGTGCTGGTGACGACGTGGGCGTGCGGCACCGGGTCGAAGTCGCCGGTGAAGACCTTCCCGGCGACCAGGCCGGCGAAGTGGCTCATGTCGACGATCAGCGTCGCGCCGACCTCGTCGGCGATCTCGCGCATCTTCGCGAAGTCGACCTTGCGCGGGTAGGCCGAGTAGCCGGCCATGAGCACCAGCGGGCGGAACTCGCGGGCACGCGCGGCGACGACGTCGTAGTCGAGCAGCCCGGTCTCCGGGTCGGTGCCGTAGGAGGACTGGGCGAACATCTTGCCGCTGATGTTCGGGCGGAAGCCGTGGGTGAGGTGGCCGCCGGCGTCGAGGCTCATGCCGAGCATCCGCTGGTCGCCGAGGGCGTGGCGCAGGGCGGCCCAGTCCTCGTCGGTGAGGTCGTTGACGTGCCGGACGCCGGCCCGCTCGAGGGCGGGGGACTCGATGCGCTGGGCGAGGACGGCCCAGAACGCGACCAGGTTGGCGTCGATCCCGGAGTGCGGCTGGACGTAGGCGTGCGGGGCGCCGAACAGCTCGCGGGCGTGCTCGGCGGCCAGCGCCTCGACGGTGTCGACGTTCTGGCAGCCGGCGTAGAAGCGGTGCCCGACGGTGCCCTCGGCGTACTTGTCGCTGAACCAGTTGCCCATGGTGAGCAACACGGCGGGGGAGGCGTAGTTCTCGCTCGCGATGAGCTTGAGCGAGCCGCGCTGGTCGGCCAGCTCGGCGCCGATCGCGTCGGCCACGCGCGGCTCGACCTCGGCGATGACCGACAGCGCGCTGCGGTAGGCCGTGGACGCGGCGGCGGCGGCGTCGAAGGAGGGGGTCACGTCGCTCATGGGGGCTCCTGGCGGGTGTCGTCGTCAGCGGTGCCCAGGCGCCCGGCGGGGAGGTGCAGGCCGCTCCCCGGTGGTGCCCCACCTCGATGCGCCAGTCACGGCCCGCCCGCGATGGTAGCCGGGGAGACGGTCCGGCGTGTCCCGCCGGTCAGGGGAGGGCGTACCCGACGGGACGCACCTCGAGGCGGCCCGAGCGCGGGTCGGTGGTGAAGAGCAGCGCGCCGCCGCGGGAGCTCTGCGCGGGTACGTGGTCGAGGGTCGCCGTCGCCTCCTCGCTCGTCCCGCCGGACTCGAGGGTCCCGGTCACCTCCACCTGCGCGACCGCGGCGCCACCGGTGTTGCGCACCGTGAACCGGGCCTGCCACCCGCCCTCCACCTGCTCGATGCCCGTGACCGTGGCGGTGAGCTGCGGTCCGGTCTGCCGGACCGCCAGCGCCTGGTACCCGAGGAAGGCGAGCAGCGCCAGGACGAGGAGCAGCCCCAACGTGCCGACGGCGTACTCGCCGCGCGTCGGCCGGTCGGCCGCGCTGTGCCCGGCCGCCCGTTCCGGACCGTCGTCCGCCATGTCCGTCCTCCTCACAGCACCAGCCGGGCAGCGGCGGCCCCCAGGCTGCCGGGCAGGGCCAGGACGACGCACTGGGTGAGGGCCGCGCCCGCGCCCGTGCCGTCGAACCGGCCGAAGGTCCACAGCAGGTACGCCGACGTGGCCAGCGTGAGCACGTACCCGACGACGGTGAACACGACGAAGGTCCGCACGATGCCGCCCGTGGGCGCCTCCTGCCCCTTGAAGCCCACCGAGTACACGAAGCCGTGCACGAGGACGAGGCTCAGCCCGACCAGTGCCAGCGCGTGCCACGGGCCGGTCCGCGCGGCCAGCAGGACCACCTCCTCGGTGGGCGCGATGTTGGCCGAGAAGACGACCGCGCCCGCGGCCATGAGCAACAGCTCGTCGGCGTAGCCGGTGACCCGCGACGGCCGCGCCGTGCGGCCGAGCTGTCCCCGGGCGTAGGACGCGCCGACCGCGGCCGGGAGCAACTCGATCGCCAGCACCGAGAGCGCGTCGCGCCACTCGGGGAGCGGGGACAGCACGGCGAGGGCGGTGAGGACGAGGGTCGCCGCGACGGCCGCCATGACGACGGCGATGCCCGCGTCGGTGACGATGCCGCGCCAGCCCTCCCGGGCCGTCGTCGCGCCGAAGAAGCGGGTGAGCAGCAGGACCAGCACGACGGTCGCCAGCGTGAGGAGGGCCAGCCGGTACCGGGGGACGACGAGCCCCAGCTGCCAGACCTCCATCGTCATGAAGATCGGGGACGCGAACAGCAGGGCGCCGCCCAGTGCCCGCCCGGTGCCCTGCAGGAGGACGCGTCCCTCCGACTCGGTGGCCATGCTCCCCAGGTGCGCTCGGTGGTGGTCCGGGGGAGCAGTCTGGCAGCCGCCCGGTCGGCGGCCCCGGCGTCCTAGGCTCG
Source organism: Geodermatophilus sp. SYSU D01119 (assembly GCF_054049975.1). Taxonomy (NCBI): domain Bacteria; kingdom Bacillati; phylum Actinomycetota; class Actinomycetes; order Geodermatophilales; family Geodermatophilaceae; genus Geodermatophilus; species Geodermatophilus sp. SYSU D01119. The sequence goes on from NZ_JBJGYL010000021.1 coordinate 57,400, forward strand.
GAGCGTGCAGTCCGACGAGATGAAGACCCTCACGCCGGCGGAGGTCGCCGACGCGCTCGGGGTCTCGCCCAACAAGGTCCGGCAGCTGGTCCGCGAGGGCAAGCTCATGGCCGTGCCGGGCAGCGGCAACAGCCGCATCCCCGCCGACTTCCTGCAGGACGGCGCCGTGCTGCGCCACCTGCCGGGGCTGATCACCGTGCTCAAGGACGGCGGCTTCACCGACGCCGAGGTGTTCGAGTGGCTGTTCCGCGAGGACGAGTCGCTGCCGGGCACGCCGGTGGAGGCGCTGCGCGGCGACCGGCACACCGAGGTCACCCGGCGCGCGCAGGCGCTCGCCTTCTGACCCACGAGGTACGGGGAGCGACACGCACGTACCGGTCGCCGATACGTGCGTGTCGCTTCCTACACCCGCCGGGCCCGCGTCCTGAGGCGCACCGCCTGGGCGCTCGCCAGGCGGCGGGCGAAGACGCCCAGGCGGCGCGGCTTGGACACCGTCACCCGGCGGTCGAGGACCCGGTGGTCGGCGCGCTCGATCTCGGTGAGGATGCCGCCGTAGAGCGCCGTGGCCGCGCGCACGCAGTCGCGGGACTCCGGCGCGAGCATCGGCGTCCCCGGGGCGGCGTCGTCGTACCGGCGGCGGACGATCGCCACCATCTCCTGCATCAGGGCGCGGAAGCGGGCGTCGTACCGCTTGGCCTCGATCTGCTCGCGGGTCACCCCGTGGGCGGCCATGACGTCGGCCGGCAGGTAGACGCGGCCGCGGTCGGCGTCCTCGGCGACGTCGCGCAGGAAGTTGGTCAGCTGGAACGCCTCGCCGAGCGCGATGGCGTGCGGCGCGGCCTCCTCCCGGGTGACGCCGGGCGCGGTGCCGAGCACCGGCAGCACCTGCAGGCCGATCACCGACGCCGAGCCCCACATGTACCGGTCGAGCGCGGCGATGTCGGCGTAGCCGGTGACGGTGAGGTCGCTGGTCATCGCGGCGAGGAAGTCGACGAGGTGCTCGACGGGGATCCGGTACCGCCGGTAGGTGTGCACCGTGGCCAGCCGCACCGGGTCGTCGGACCAGCCGGCCTCCAGCTCGTCGAGCAGCGCCCGCGACCACTCGGCGAGGTCGCGCTCGGGGTCGGCGCCCGGGTGGTCGACGAGGTCGTCGGCGGTGCGGGCGGCGGCGTAGAGCGCGTGGATCGCCGGGCGGCGGTCCGCGGTGAGCAACCGGGTGGCCAGGTGGTAGCTCTTGCCGTGCTCGGCGTTGACCGCCGCGCAGTACCGGTAGGCGGCGTCGAGGCGTTCCTGCCGCTCGGCCATGGTGAGCGGCCGCTCGGTGGCGGTCACCGGAGCGGCCCGGTGATCCGCTCGGCGGCCAGCCGGCCGGAGATGACCACCATCGGCACACCCACGCCGGGCTGCACCGAGGAGCCGGCCAGCACCACGTTCTCCGGGCCGCGGCGGGGCAGCGTCGGCGTCCGGAACGGGCCGGTCTGGCCGAAGGTGTGCGCGAGGGCGAACGGCGTGCCGGCCGCCATGCCCTGCCGCGCCCAGGTCAGCGGGGTGTCCACGTGCTCCACCTCGATCGCGTCGGGGATCCCGGTCCAGCCGCGGGCCTCCAGTGTGGCCAGCACCTCCTCGCGGTAGCGGGGGGCGAGGGCGTCCCAGTCGATGCCGGGGTTGCCGCCGGAGTGCGGGTCGAGGTTCGGCGCGGGCGCCACGACGCTGAGCACCTGCCCGCCGTCGGGCGCCAGCGACCGGTCGCTGCGCGAGGGCATGCTCACCAGCAGGCTCGGGTCGCTCATCGGCCGGCCGTCGCGGGTGAGCTCGTCGAACACCTGCTGCCAGGCCGCGCCGAAGCTGATCGTGTGGTGCGCCTGGCCCGGGAGCTCGCTGCGCACGCCGAGGTGCAGGGTCACGCACGACGGCGAGTAGGTGGGCCGGCGGCGGCGGGAGAAGCCGGGCACCAGCCGCTCGGGCACGTCGGTGGTGACGACGACGGCGTCGGCGGGCAGCCGCTCGCCGCCCGCGAGGCACACGCCGGTGACCCGCCGCCCGCGCAGCTCGAGCTCCTCGACGGTCGCGCCGTAGCGGAACACCACCCCGGCGTCGGCCGCGGCGGCGGCCATCGCGCGCGGCACCGCGCCGATCCCGCCGACCGGGTGCCAGACGCCGGCGCCGATGTCGAGCTGGGCGATGACGGCGTAGGCGGCGATCGCGCGGAACGGCGACACCCCGGCGTAGAGCGCCTGGAAGCTGAACAGCCGCCGCAACCGGTCGTCGTCGAAGAACCGCGCGACGTGCGAGGACAGCCGGCCGAAACCGCCGCGCCGGACCAGCGCCCACAGCTCGGGGCCGAGCAGGTCCAGCGGGGTGTCGAGGTTGCGGTCGATGAAGGTGTCCAGCTGCAGCCGGTACAGCTCGGCGAGGTCGGCGAGGTAGCGGCGCAGGGCGGCCGCCTCGGCCGGGCCGGCCAGCGCCTCCACCTCGGCGGCGAACCGGTCGACGTCGGCGTGCACGTCCAGGTGCGAGCCGTCGGCGAACTGCGCGCGGTAGGTGGTCTCCAGCGGCACCAGCTCGAGGCGGTCCTCCAGCTCCTCGCCGACGGCGGCCAGGGTGTCGGCGACCAGCTCGGGGGCGGTGAACACCGACGGGCCGGTGTCGAGCACGTAGCCGTCGCGCCGCACCACACCGGCCCGGCCGCCCGGGCCGTCGCCGCGCTCGACGACGGTCACCTCGCGGCCGGCGCCGCGCAGCCGCAGGGCGGTGGCCAGGCCCGCGAGGCCGGCGCCGACGACGACCACCCGGTCGGTGGCCCCGGGGACGGTGCGCACGCTCAGGCGGTCCGGGTGGTGGCGGCGACGGCGAGCGCGTCGAGGGCGGCGCGGGCCTCCTCGGCGATGGGGGCGTCGGCGATCGCGGCGCGGGCGGTGGCGGTGCGCTCGGCGATCCGCTCCTCCACCCGGGCGCGGGCGCCGGTGTCCTCGATGAGCTCCCGCAGCGCGGCGAACTGCTCCTCGCCGGCGGTCGGGTCCCCCAGGGACTCCGCGAGCAGCCGGCGGCCGGCGTCGTCGGCCGCCTCCTCGGCGAGGGCCACGAGCAGCGTCTGCTTGCCCTCGCGCAGGTCGTCGTCGGCGGACTTGCCGGTGACCGCCGGGTCGCCGAACACGCCGAGGACGTCGTCGCGCAGCTGGAACGCCTCGCCCAGCGGCAGGCCGATGGAGGTGTAGACGTCGGCGGCGCGCGGGCCGGCGCCGGCGATGGCGGCGCCGAGCTGCAGCGGGCGCTGCACGGTGTAGCCGGCGCTCTTGTACCGGGCGACGGTGAGCGCGCCCTGGGCGCCGGGCAGGCCGCCGGCGGCGCGCAGCAGGTCGAGGTACTGCCCGGCGGTGACCTCGGTGCGCATCGTGTCCCACACCGACCGGGCGCGGGCGAGGGCGGGCGCGGAGATGCCGGAGCGGCGGAGCAGCTCGTCGGACCACACGAGGGCCAGGTCACCGACGAGGATCGCCGCGCCGACGCCGAAGGTGGTGCCGTCGCCGGACAGGCCGTCGTCGCCGTGCCGGGAGGCGAAGCCGACGTGGGTGGCCGGGCGCCCGCGGCGGGTGAGCGCGCCGTCCATGACGTCGTCGTGGACCAGGGCGCTGGCGTGCACGAACTCCAGGGCGGCGACGGCGCGCAGCACCGCGGCGTCGTCCTCCGGGGGGCCGGTGACGTCCTCGGTGACCCCGCGCCAGCCCCAGTAGGCGAACGACGGGCGCAGCCGCTTGCCGCCGTCGGCGAGCGCGCAGACCTCGTCGACGACGGGCGTCAGCGACGGGTCCATCGCCGAGAGCGTGGCCCGCTGCTCCTCCAGGAAACCGGTCAGCGCGGCCGACACCGCGCCGCGGATGCGGCCCAGGTCAGCGGCTGCGAGGGGCGTCGGCAGCGCCCGGACGACGGATCCGTGCTGCTCAGCCGCGCCGGTGATCACGCGGCCAGTATCGCCCCATGAAGTCGTGCGCGTCCCGTCCAGGTGCCGATGGACCTTGCTCACGGGGGCCCTCCTCGCCGTCGTGCCGTCGCCGTCGGGGGTCCTTCCGCTCGGGGCGGCCGGGCGGATGCAGGGACGCCGGCGGTGCCGCACGTACCCTCGGACACCGTGACCGCAAGCGTCCGAGAGCTGCTCGCCTCCTCGCGACCGACCTGGTCCTTCGAGTTCTTCCCCGCGAAGACGCCCGAGGGCGAGGCCCAGCTGTGGACCGCCCTGCGGCAGCTGGAGCGGCTGCAGCCGTCGTTCGTCTCCGTGACCTACGGCGCCGGCGGGTCCACCCGCGAGGGCACCGTCGCGGTCACCGAGCGGATCGCCGCCGAGACGACCATGACCCCGCTGGCCCACCTCACCGCCGTCGACCACTCCGTCGCCGAGCTCCGGCACGTGGTCAGCCGGCTGGCCGCCGCGGGCGTGCGCAACGTGCTGGCGCTGCGCGGCGACCCGCCGGGCGCCGACCCGCAGGCCGAGTGGGTCAAGCACCCCGAGGGCCTGGAGTACGCCGCGGAGCTGGTGGAGCTGATCCGTTCGATGGGCGACTTCTCCGTGGGCGTCGCGGCCTTCCCCGAGCGGCACCCGCGCTCGCCGGACCTCGACACCGACGTCGAGATGTTCGTGCGCAAGTGCCGCGCCGGCGCGGACTTCGCCATCACGCAGATGTTCTTCCGCGTCGAGGACTACCTGCGGCTGCGCGACCGGGTGGCCGCCGAGGGCTGCGACGTCCCGGTCATCGCGGGCGTCATGCCGGTGACCAACGCCCGGCAGATCACCCGGATCGTCCAGCTGTCGGGGCAGGCGTTCCCCGAGGAGCTGGCCGCCCGCTTCGCCGAGCTCGACGGCGACACCCCGCGGCACAAGGCGGCGGTGCGCGCCTACGGCGTCGAGGTGGCGACGGCGATGTGCCGTCGGCTGCTGGACGAGGGCGTGCCCGGCATCCACTTCATCACCATGAACCGGTCGACGGCGACGCGCGAGGTGTTCCTCAACCTCACCGACCCGGCCACCGGGACCTCGGTGCCCTCGACGCTGGCGGGCGTGTCCTGAGCTCCGTGCGCTGACGCCGGCCTAGACGGTCACCGGGCGGGCGGGGCCGAGCAGGTCGGCGGTCATCCGCGCCGCCTTCCGCAGGGCCTCCCGCTCCGCGGCGTACCCGCCGAGCACGCCGACGACGGGCAGGTTGGCGAGCGCCCGCGCCCCCAGGCGCCCCTTCGGGCGGGCGTCGAGCGCCTCGTCGATCCGGCCGAGCAGGCGGGCGGCCCGCCAGATGGTGCGCGCCGCGCCGGAGAGGCCCACGCGGTCCTCCCGGGCGCCGAACGCGGTCTCGGTGTAGGCGCCGCGCACCCGCTCGAGCAGCGGGCGCACCCGGTCCGGCGGCAGGTCGCGGGCGAGCAGCACCCGCGCGAGCAGCGACACCCGCTCGGCCGGGTCGGTGACGCCGTGCTCACCGGCGACCCCGAGGACCACCAGCGACTGCACGGCGGTGCCGACGGTGTTCTGCAGCGGCAGCAGGTCGGCGAGCCGCCCGGCCAGCCGCGGCAGGCCGCTCGCGGCGGCGGCCACCCGCGAGGCCCGGTCGGCCCACCAGTCGTCGCGCTCGGCGGCCGGCAGCTGCGGCGGGCGGCCGAGCCGGGTCACCAGCGGCGCGGTGAGCCGGTCGAGCCGGCGCAGGACGTCGACGACGACGGCATCGCTGAGGGGAGGGGCCATGCGGTGCGCATACCCGGCGGTGCGCCCGGCTCACGCCCGCGCTCGTGGCGGTGGCGTGATCAGCACGCGTCCACGGTCGTCCCGGGCCCCGCTCGACCGCCCTGCGCGTGCGGTGGTCACGCGGCGGTGGTCCCGACGTCGGGTTGCGGGCCGCTCGTAGCGTGGCGCGCATGTCGGGGCACGGGCGGGCCCGCCGGTGGGCGGTGGTCGCCGCGCTCGTCGCCGCCCTGTGCGCGCTGCCGGCGGTCGTCGCGGCGCTGCCCGCCGAGGACGCCGACGTCGCCCCCGCCGACCTGCGCGACGCCGTGCTGGCCAGCGCCGGCGTCGGGTTCTCCGGGTACGCGGTGTCGGCCGGCGGGCTGAGCCTGCCGGTGAGCGACCAGCTGCCCGCCGTCGCCGACCTGCTCAGCGACCGGGTGCAGCTGCGCGTGTGGTGGCGCGGCGAGGACGAGCACCGGGTCGACGTCGTGAGCGCGGCGGGGGAGACCGGCGTGCACGCCGACCCGGCCGGCACCTGGACGTGGGAGTACGAGTCGGCGACCGCCGAGCGCACCGGTCCCGCGCCGCTCACCCTGCCCGCCCCGCCCGACCTCGTGCCCGCGAGCCTGGGCCGGCGGCTGCTGTCGGAGGCCGACGACGGCGAGCTGTCGCGCATCGGCGCCCGCCGGGTGGCCGGCCGCGACGCGCTGGGCCTGCGCCTGGTCCCGGCCGCGGCGGCGTCGTCGGTGGCCCGGGTGGACGTCTGGGCCGACGCGGCGACCGGCCTGCCGCTGGCCGTGGAGGTCCTCGCCGAGGGCGCGGCGACGCCGGCGCTCGACACCCGGTTCCTCGACCTGGACCTGGCGGTGCCGCCGGCCGGCGTCGTCGCCTTCTCCCCGCCGCCGGGCGCCCGCGTCCGGCAGGGGGAGGACCCCGGCGGGCTGCTGCGGGAGGCCGCCGACCGGGCGCTGTCGCCGGGCCGCCTGCCCGCCGAGCTGGCCGGGCTGCCGCGCCGCACGCTGGAGGGGGCGCCGGAGGCGGTGGGCCTGTACGGCCGGGGGGTCACCCTGCTCGCCGTCGCGCCGGTGCCGGGCCGGCTGGCCGCGGGCGTCCGCTCCGCGCTGGCCGCCGCGCCGGACGCCGTCCGCGACGAGCGCGGCACCCGGATCGCCGCCGGCCCGCTCGGCCTCATGGTCGTGGACGCGCCGGGTGCGGGGACCTTCCTGCTCACCGGCACCGTCGACCTCGACGCGCTCGCCGACGCCGCCGCCGTCCTGACCGGGGCGCCGTCGTGAGCTCGGTGGTGCTCACGCGAGGCCTGGTCAAGCAGTACGGCCGCGTCCGCGCCGTCGACGGGATCGGCCTGGACGTGCGCGCCGGCGACGTCTACGGCTTCCTCGGGGCCAACGGCTCGGGCAAGACGACGACGGTGCGCATGCTGCTCGGCCTGGTGCTGCCCACCCGCGGCGAGGTGGAGCTGTTCGGGGAGCGGATGCCGCGGGCGGGCCGGCGGGTGCTGCCGCGGGTGGGCGCGCTCATCGAGGGCCCCGCGCACCACCGGCACCTGTCCGGCGCGGCCAACCTGGCGCTGCTCGACGCCGCCGGCCCGGGCGGGTCCCGGCGCACGCGGAAGCGGCGGATCGCCGAGGTGCTCGACCAGGTCGGGCTCGGCGGCGTGGGACGGCGGAAGGTCGGCGCCTACTCGCTCGGCATGCGCCAGCGGCTGGGCCTCGCCGGGGCGCTGCTGCGCCGCCCCGAGCTGCTGGTCCTCGACGAGCCCACCAACGGCCTGGACCCGCAGGGCATCTCCGAGGTCCGGGAGCTGCTGCTGGAGCTGCACCGCGGCGGGACGACGGTGTTCCTGTCCAGCCACCTGCTGGCCGAGGTGGAGCAACTGTGCAGCCGGGTCGGCGTGCTCGACCGCGGCCGCCTCGTGCTGCAGGACGACATGGCGCACCTCACCGCGCCCACCGGCGCCACCGTCGTCGACACCCCGGCGCCCGAGCGGGTGCGCGCCGTCCTCGACGGGCGGGTGCTGTCGACCGACGGCGGGCGCGTGGTGGTGCGCGGCGCCGACCCCGCGGAGGTCAACGCGCTGCTCGTCGGGGCGGGCGTGCCCGTGCGCGGCCTGGCGCTGCAGCGGCCCGGGCTCGAGGAGGTCGTGCTCGCCGCGGCGGGCACCAGCGCCGACCGGGTGGAGCGGGCGTGATCGGCGTCGAGCTGCGCAAGACCTTCGGCCGGCCGCGCACCTGGGTCACCATCGCCGTCCTCAACGCCCTGCCGGTGCTCGTGGCGGTGCTGCTGCGGCTCACCGACCTGGCGCCGCGGCCGGGGGAGGGCCCGCCGTTCCTGTCGGCCGTGCTGACCAACGGCCAGCTCTACCCCCTGGCCGCGCTGGCCATCGTGCTGCCGCTGTTCCTGCCGATCGCCGTGGCGGTGGTCGCCGGCGACGCGGTCGCGGGGGAGGCGCAGGCCGGGACGCTGCGCTACCTGCTCGCCCGCCCGGCCGGGCGCACCCGGCTGCTCGTGGCGAAGCTGGTCGCGGTGCTGGCGTTCGTCGTCGTCACGGTCGTGGTGGTGGCCGCCGTCGGCTACCTGGTGGGCACGCTGCTGTTCGACGCCCGGCCGGTGGCGGGCGGCACGTCGGTGTCGGGCACCTCCCTGACGCCGGAGGAGCTGGCGGTGCGCACGCTGATGGCGATCGGCTACGTGGCGGTGTCGATGCTCGGCGTCGCCGCCTTCGGCCTCTTCTTCTCCACGCTCACCGACTCGCCGCTGGCCGCGGCGCTCGGCGCGCTGGCGGTGTTGGTGACGTCGTCGCTGCTGTTCACCCTCGACGCCGCCTCGCCGATCGCGCCCTACCTGCCCACGCGGTACTGGCTGGCCTTCGTCGACCTGTTCCGCGACCCGGTGCTGTGGCGCGACGTCGTCCGGGGGCTGGCGCTGCAGGGCGTCTACGTCGGCGTGCTGCTCACCGCGGCGTGGGCGAACTTCACGACCAAGGACGTCACGAGCTGAACGTCTGCTCGCCGATCACCGACAGGAGGGCGAGCTTCTCGGCGCTCCCGCTGCCCGGCGGCGCGGTGAGCACCAGCAGGACCTGCGCCTGGTTCTCGGTGAACAGCGCCTGGCAGTCGACGTCGATCTCACCGAGCTCGGGGTGCACCAGCGTCTTGGAGTCGTCGAAGCGGCGGGCGACCTCGTGCTGCTCCCAGACGACGGCGAACTCGGGGCTGGCGGCCAGCAGGCGGCGCACGATCTCGGCCGCGCGCGGGTCGGTGCCACCCGCGCTGAGCGCCGCCCGCAGGCCCGCCGCCTGCAGCCGGCTCTGGTGGGCGTGGTCGCGCTCGGGGTAGCGGCTGCGCGCCGCCGGGTCGGTGAACCAGCGGTAGAACGCGCTGCGGGCCAGGCCGGTGAACCGGGTCTCGTCGCCGAGCAGGGCGGTCGCGACGCGGTTCTGCAGGAGGGTGTCGCCGAGGTCGGACAGCACGAGCGCCGGGGTGTCGGCCAGCCGGTCGAAGACGCGCTGCAGCGCCGGTGCCACGTGCTCGGAGCGGCGGACCCGCAGCGGCGCGGAGTGACCGGCGAGGCGGAACAGGTGATCGCGTTCGTCGAGGGTCAGCCGCAGCGCGCGGGCGATGGCGGTCAGCATCTGCTCCGAGGGCTGCGGGCCGCGCTGCTGCTCCAGCCGGGTCCAGTAGTCCGCCGACATCCCCACGAGCGCGGCGACCTCCTCGCGGCGCAGGCCGTTCGTCCGCCGGCGCGGACCGGCGAGCAGGCCGACGTCGGCCGGGCGCAGTGCCTCCCGTCGGCGGCGGAGGAAGTCGGCGAGCAGGGCACGGTCCACGCGGCCATCCTCATCGCCGCCAGCGCCCTCATCCAGGGACCGCCGGTCCCCCGACAGGCGCTCTCTGCCGCGCCGCGCCGGGCTGCCGCAGCGTGGGGGGACCACACCGAACGAGGAGGACCCATGGACACCAGCGGGAAGACCGTGCTCGTCGCCGGAGGCACGTCGGGCATCGGCCTGGGGCTGGCGCTGCGGCTGCAGGCGGCCGGCAGCACCGTCGTCGTCGCCGGCCGGCGCCGCGAGGAGCTCGACCGCATCGCCCGGGAGCACCCCGGCACCGGGACGGCGGTGCTCGACGTCACCGACCCCGGGTCGATCGCCGCGTGCGCCGCCGAGGTGACAGCGGCGTACCCGGACCTCGACGTCCTGGTCACGATGGCCGGGATCATGCAGCCCGAGGACCTGCGCGACCCCGCGCACCTCGCCGTCGCCGAGGCGACGGTCACCACCAACCTGCTCGGCCCCGTGCGGCTGGTGTCGGCGTTCCTGCCGCACCTGCTGGGGCGCCCGTCGGCCGCCGTCGTCACGGTGTCCTCCGGGCTGGCCTTCGTGCCGCTGCCGGCCACGCCGACCTACAGCGCGACGAAGGCGGCGGTCCACTCCTGGACCCAGAGCCTGCGGGTGCAGCTGGCCGGCAGCCCCGTACAGGTCCTCGAGCTCGTCCCGCCCGCGGTGCGGACGTCGCTGATGGGCCAGGACGCCGCCGGCGCCGGGATGCCGCTCGAGGACTACCTCGACGGCGTGATGCGGGTGCTGCGCGAGGAGCCCGACGCCACGGAGGTCCGCGTCCCGGAGGTCGAGTTCCTCCGCTGGGCCGAGGTCCGGGGCACCCATGGCGAGGTGCTGGAGCAGCTCAGCTCGCGGACGCACTGACGGCGCCCGCCCGGGCGGGCCGTGGTCAGGTCCGCGCCGGCATCTCCCACGGCGCCGCGGGCAGCACCTCGCCGGTCTCCAGCAGCGACTTGAGGTTGGCGAGCACCGCGGGCCAGCCCTGCGAGACGTCGCGCAGCCCCTGCTCGTCGGGCAGGTCCTCGTGGGTGACGGTGAGCCGGACGATGCCCTCGCCCTGCTCGACGAGGAAGGTGACGCGCGAGTCGCCGGGCGCCTCCTCGGGCCCGCCGAAGGTCATCACCAGCCGGCGCGGGGGATCGGCCTCCAGCACCCGGCCGCCGGCGTCGGCGACCCCGGAGCCGTCGGTGCGCCGGTGCTCCCACCGGCTTCCCGGCGCCCAGTCGGAGACGTTGGCGTGGCCCCAGTAGCGGGCGGTGAGGTCGGCGTCGGTGAGCGCCTGCCACACCTGCTCGGCGGTGGCGCGGACGTAGGTGACGTAGACGTAGGTGGGGATGCCCTCGGGCACGGCGAACTCCTCTGCAGCGTCGCGGATGGCGGCCAGCGCCTGCAGGCGCGGCCGGTCGAACGAGGCGATCCAGCGCTCCCCGATCTCGGAGATCGCCGCGGGGTTGAGGAAGTGCAGGCGCTCACGGCCGCGGCGGACGACGGTGACCAGGCCCGCGCGGACGAGCACGTCGAGGTGCTGGGTGGCCGACTGCCGGGCCATGCCGAGCCGCGCGCACAGCTCGCCGAGGGTCTGCCCGTCCTGCTCGCGCAGCCGGTCGAGGAGCACCCGCCTGGTGCGGTCGGCCAGCGCCCGGAAGACCGCGTCGACGTCGGGTGCGTCCACGAGCAGCATCATGCAGGCATCCACCTGCATGAGTCAACGGTGGGCCGGAGGGTGCGTCGCGTTCTCCCGCCCCCTCTCCTGGGACCCCTCTCCCGTGGCGGGACGCCCGACGGTCCGGTCACCGCGACCGGTGCGGGCGACCCACCCGGGATCCCACGTCCGGGACGGGAACCATCCGGGTGTCGCACTGCGACAGTCCTGGCATGCGAGCCGGACCGGCGGACGAGGACGCCGCCCTGCTGGCCGCTCTGGCGGACGGCGACCTCGCGGCCATGCGCCGGCTGTACGAGCGGCACGCGCCGTGGCTGTCGGCACGCCTCCTGCGCCGGTGCAACGACCCGGACGTCGTCGCCGACGTGCTCCAGGACAGCTTCCTCGCGCTGTGGCGGGGCGCCGAGCGCTGGCGCGGCGACGGCGAGGTCGCGGCCTGGCTCTGGGGCATCGCCGTCCGCCGGCTGGTGTCGCGGCTGCGCGGGCGGCGGACCGCGGTGGTCCTGCCGCTGGAGGAGGAGGCCGACCCGGGGACCGCACCGAGCGCCGAGGAGGTCGCGTTGCTCGGCGTGGAGTACGGCGACCTGGGCTCGGCCCTGCTGCGGCTCTCACCGGAGATGCGTGCCGTTGTGCAGGCGACCGTGCTCGACGGGCTGTCCACCCGGCAGGCCGCCCGGCTGCTCGGCATCCCCGCCGCCACCGTCAAGACGCGTCTGCACCGCGCGAAGGCACACCTGCGTCGAGAACTGGCCGGAGGCCTGGCATGAGCACATCGACCGGCGGGTGGCACGCCGACGAGGACCTGCTGTCCCGCTACGTGCGAGGGGACGCCGGCCCGGTGGCAGCGGCCTCGCTGGAGCAGCACCTGCTGCGCTGTGCGTCCTGCCGGGACCGCATCGCCGCGCACGTGCCGGTGCCGCTGCTGGACGCGGCCTGGGAGCGGGTGCGAGACGAGGCGGTCGCCGGGCGCCCGCGCCGGCTGGAGCGGCTGCTGGTCCGCCTCGGCGTCCCCGCCTCCGACGCCCTCCTCGTCGCCACCGCGCCGTCGCTGCGCACCTCCTGGCTGGTGGGCCTGGTCGTGACGCTGGTCTTCGTCGGCCTCGGGGCCGCCTACGGCGGCGACCGCGGGCTCACCTTCTTCCTCCTCGTGGCGCCGCTCGTCCCGGTCGCGGGCGTCGCGTTCGCCTACGGCCCCGACGCCGACCCCTCCCACGAGGCGGCGCTGGCGACGCCGTACCCCGCCACCCGCCTGCTGCTCCTCCGCACAGCCGCTGTCCTGGCCGCCTCCCTGCCGCCGGTGCTGGTCGCAGCCCTGCTCGTCCCGGCCCTGTCCTGGACGGCGGTCGCGTGGCTGCTGCCGGCCCTGTCCCTCACTGCGGCGCTGCTGGCCGCCTCGACCTGGGTGCGGCCGACCGTCACCGCCGCCGCCCTCGGTGCCGGCTGGACCGCCGCGGTGACCTCGGCGTCCCGGGCCGCCGACCCCACCGCCGTCCTCGCGCCGGCCCTCCTCGTCGCCTACGCCGTCCTCGGCTGCTTGGCGCTGCTCGTGCTCGTCCTCCGGTCCCGTTCCCTCACCACCCCGGGGAGTCCGTCATGACCGTCGTGCCGACCGTCGCGCTGACCGGCGTCACCAAGCGCTTCCGGGGCACCGCCGCCCTCGACGACGTCCACCTGACGCTCGGGCCCGGCATCACTGGCCTGCTCGGGCCCAACGGGGCGGGCAAGACGACGCTGCTGCGGATCACGGCCACCGTGCTGGCCCCCGACGCCGGCGACGTCGTGCTGCTCGGCGCCCGGCCGGCCGGGCCCGAGCAGCTGGCCGCGGTCCGCCGCCGGCTGGGCTACCTGCCGCAGGAGATGGGCCACCCGCGCGGTTTCACCGGGTTCGGCTTCGTCGACTACATGGCCGTCCTCAAGGAGTGGACTGACCGGGCCGCCCGGCACGCCGAGGTCCGTCGCGTGCTGGAGCTGGTCGACCTCGACGGCGTGGCGGCCCGGCGGGTCTCCGTGCTCTCCGGCGGCCAGCGGCGCCGGCTGGGCCTGGCGCAGGCCCTGCTCGGCGATCCCGACCTGCTGCTCCTGGACGAGCCGACCACCGGCGTGGACCCCGGGCAGCGCGTGACCCTGCGTCAGGTGCTGTCCCGCGCGGGGGAGCGCTCCACCGTCCTGCTGTCGACCCACCAGACCGAGGACGTCGCCGCGCTCTGCGACCGCGTCGTCGTGCTCGACGGCGGCCGGGTGCGTTTCGACGGCGCGGTCGCCGACCTGGTGGCCACGGCCGCGGGCCGGGTCTGGCTGGCGGACGCACCGGATCCCGCCGCCCGCGCCTCCTGGCGGACCGGCACCGGCCGCCACCGTGTCGTCGGGGAGGCCGCCCCGCCCGGCGCCGAACCGGCCGAGCCGACGCTCGAGGACGCCTACCTGCTGCTGCTGGGCGAGCGCGCGCGGACGACGGGGGTGGCGGCGTGAGCGCCGTGCTGGCCCGGCCCGCGCCGTCGACCCGGGGCGCGACCCTGCGGAGCCTGGCCCTCGCCGAGGCGCGCCGCTACGCCCGCGCCCCGGTGTTCCTCGTCGGCGTGGCCCTGCTGGTCTGGGCCACCGTGACCTCCCTCGGCGACCTCGACGACGCCGGCGGTGATCTGGCCGTCGTCCCCGCCGCCTGCCTCGGCCTCGCCGGCGTCCTCGTCGGCCACTCGCTGACCCGGTCGACGTCACGCCCGGGGGACGCGGTCCGGGCGGCGCCGGCCGACGGCGTCCTGCGCACGGCGGCGCTCGCCCTCGCCTGCCTGGTCCCGGGTGCGGTGGCCCTGGCGTGGGCGGTCTGGGTGGCGCTCGCGCTGGCGGCGGCCGACCTGCCGGCCGCGATCGGCTGGGCCCGGCAGGCCGGGATGCTCGCGACCGGGGTGGTCGCGACGGTGGGCGGCCCGCTGGTCGGCGTCCTCGTCGGCCGCTGGACGCGCTTCCCCGGCGCCGGGCTCGTCGCCGCTGTCGTGCTGACCGGCTGGGCGCTCGCCTGCACGGCCGGCCTCATGATGGGGGCCACCCGGTGGGGCACGCTCGTCCACCTCAACGCGCCGTTCACCACGTGGACCTCGGCGGACGGCCCGGACGCGCCCGCGTGGCTGGCCGGCGGGTCGCCCTGGTGGTACGTCGCCTACCAGGTGGCGTTGTGCGGGCTGGCGGCGACCGCGGCCATGGCGCACGAGGCGACCGGCGCCCGGCGGACGCGGCTGTGGCGGGTGCTCGCCGTCCTGGCCGTCGTCGCGGTGGGCTGCCTCGGTCTGGCCTCCGCGGCGGACCCCACGCGGGTGTTCCTGTGAGCCTGCGGGGCGTCGACCCGGTCGCGGTGGGCGGTGCCTCCGCCGTGGGCGCAGTGCTGCTGGCCGGCTGCGTGCTCGCCGCGACGGACGGCCCGCCCTACGCCTGGCTGCACCTGGCCCTGGTGCCGCCGGCCGTCGCGGCGGCGTTCGTGCTCGACGAGCCGGCGGCGGCAGCGGCCGACGCCGCGCCGTCCTCCCTCCGCCGGCGCACCGCCGGGCGCCTGGCCGCGCTCGCCGCGCCCGGCGGCGTCTGGGCGGCGGGGGTGGCGGCGGTGTCCGCGCGGGCGCCCGGCACCGCGGTCGGCGCCCTGCTGGTCAACGGGGCGGGCGTGCTGGCGCTGACGCTCGCGGCCGCGGCGGTGCTGCGCCGCGCCGGCGTCGCCGAGCCGGGGGAGGCGGTCGCGGCGGGAGCCGGCGGCCTGCTGCTCGCCCTGCTGGTGTTCGACCCGGCGGCGGTGCCGATGCCGCCGGGGGGTGCGGTCGCGTGGGCGGTCGCCGCGCTCGCCGGCGCGCTGGTCGTGGCCCTCGCGACGGGCGGGGGCGCCTGGCCGCGGCGTCCTGGCTCACCCCCGCGCGTCCTGGCCCGGCGTCGGCGGTGGGCCAGGACGCCCCGGGACCAGGTCGCCTGATCGTGGCGGGCGGTCCTCAGCCGCCCAGACGAGCGCAGTCGCCGGGGCCCAGGGGCACCGGGTCGCCGGCCGCGAGTTCGGCCAGCACCATCGCCTGCACCAGCGGGTCGCGGGGCAGTTGCCCGTGGCCGACCTGCGCCTGCGCGCACACCGACTGGACCTCGAGCTCCAGGGCACCCTCGAGGCGGGCGGACTCCGGCGGCGTCACCGTCTGGTCCTGCGCCGTCCAGATCGATACCCAGGTGGGGCCCTCCGGCGTCTCGTCGCCCTCGTTCAGGTCGGCCAGCAACTCGCTGTCGGTGGCCAGCTGCCGGCACGCCACCGGGCACTGCTCCGGGGCGACGGAGAGGGCCAGGTCGGCCAGCCGCGTGCCGTGGTGCGGCGACCCGAGCGTCACGATCCGGCGCGCCCGCTCCGCCCCGCCGTCGGCCGCCCACAGCCGGGCGACCACCCCGCCGGCGGAGTAGCCGACGACGTCGACGCTCCCGGCGCCGGTGCGACCCAGGGCGGCCTCGGCGGCGTCGTCGAGCGCCTCGGCCGCGGCGGCCAGGTCGCCGGTGCCCTCGCCCGGCAGCGCGACGACGGTGGCGTCGCGGCCCTCGGCGGTCAGCCGGTCGGCCAGCGACGCTAGCGATCCGGTGGACCCGCCGTAGCCGGGGACCAGCAGCACGGGGCCGGGCTCGTCCTGGGACACCGGGGCGGGTGGCGCGGCGTCCCCGCCCCGGCCGGTGAGCAGGAGCGCGGCGACGGCGACCGCCGCGACGAGGACCAGCGCGAGGAGGGTCAGCAACAGGCGGCGGCGGGCGGGGGCGAGGCCGGCGAGCACCGCTCCACTGTCCCCGGTCCCACCGGAGGGCGGTGCGGACCCGGCAGACTGCGCCCGTGCTGAGCCGCGACGAGTACCTCGCCGAGTGGTCGCGGTGGCACGGCGGCACCGACCCGGCGGCGAGCCGCCTCGTGCACGGCTGGCTGTCGCTGGCCTACGCGCTGGCACGGGCGCTGTCCTGGCTCCCGCCGCTCGCCGCGACGGCGCTCGGCCTGCTGGTGGCGGTGGCCGCGGTCGGGCCGGCCGTGGCCGGCGGTGCCTGGCTGGTCGCCGGCGGGCTGCTGATCGGGCTCTCGGGCCTGCTCGACTCCCTCGACGGGGCGCTGGCGCTCGCCGGCGGGCGGGCCTCGCGCCGCGGCTACGTCCTCGACTCCGCCGTCGACCGGCTCACCGAGGCCGCCTACGCGCTGGCCCTGTGGGCGGCCGGGGCGCCGGGCTGGCTGGCCGCCGTCTTCGGGGCGCTGTGCTGGCTGCCGGACTACCTGCGCGCCCGCGCGGGGCAGGCGGGGGTGGCCGAGACCGGGTCGATCTCGGTGTGGGAGCGGCCCACGCGGGTGGCGATGACCGGCTTCACCGTGGGCGGCGCGGGAATCGTGGCCGCGACCGGGCTGGACGCGGCCGCCGGGGTCGACGGCGGCCCGGCGATCGTGGTCACCGCCGGGGCCGCCGTCGGCGCCCTGCTCGGCCTGGTCGGCACCGCCCAGCTCGGCGTCTCGCTGCGCCGGGCGCTGGGTGACTAGTCGTGCTCCTCCGCGTGCTCGGTCAGCCGGTCGAGCGCCGACTGGTGGTCGGGTTCGGCGTCGGTGCGCCAGCCGCAGGCGCAGACCGCGACGTGGTCACCGATGCCGCCCTGGCCGTGGCCGGGCTCCAGCTTCTCCATCGTGGCGAGCGTGTGGTCGGTCATGGGACGGACCTACCCGCTCCGCCGCGCTGCACGCCGGACGGCGGGCTCCCCGCGGCGCCTCTTAGGGTGGGCGGGTTCCGCCGCCCCGTCCCGAGGAGCCCCCGTGCCCGTCGTCGTCACCGGCTCCATCGCCACCGACCACCTGATGACCTTCCCCGGCCGCTTCACCGAGCAGTTCGTGGAGGGGCAGATGGAGAACGTCTCCCTGTCGTTCCTGGTCGACGACCTCATCCAGCACCGCGGCGGCGCCGGCGCCAACATGGCCTACGGGATGGCGCTGCTCGGCCTCGCGCCCGTGCTGGTCGGCTCGGTGGGCAACGACTTCGCCGACTACGACGCCTGGCTCACCCGCCACGGCGTCGACACCGGCGACGTCCGCTGGTCGGAGCTGAAGCACACGGCACGCTTCGTGTGCACCACCGACGCGGTCAACAACCAGATCGCCTCCTTCTACTCGGGCGCGATGAGCGAGGCCGGCGAGATCGAGCTGGGCCCCGTGTGCGCGCGCGTCGGCGCCCCTGACCTCGTCGTCATCGGCCCCAACGACCCGACGGCGATGGCCCGCCACACCCAGGAGTGCCGCGACCGCGGCTACCCCTTCGCCGCCGACCCCAGCCAGCAGCTCGCCTGGGCCGACGGCGACCTGATCCGCGACCTCGTCGACGGCGCGGACCTGCTGTTCACCAACGAGTACGAGTCGGCGCTGCTCATGCAGAAGACCGGGTGGGACGCCGCGGAGGTCCTCGGCCGGGTGGGCACCTGGGTCACCACCCGCGCCGCCCAGGGCGTGCTCGTGCGGCAGCGCGACGCCGATCCGATCGAGGTCATCGCCGTCCCCGAGACCAAGCCGGTCGAGCCCACCGGCGGCGGCGACGCGCTGCGCGCCGGGTTCATCGCCGGCCGCACCTGGGGGCTGTCGCTGGAGCGGGCCACCCAGCTCGGCTCGGCGGTGGCCACCGAGGCCGTCGAGGTGGTCGGCACCCAGGAGTACGAGCTGCGCCGCGAGCCCTTCCTCGAGCGCTTCGCCGACGCGTTCGGCGCCGACGCCGCCGCCGAGGTGGCCGCGCACCTGCCGGGCTGAGCACCTCGTCGTCCTCCCGGACGGCACCGCGGCCAGGTGCCGTCCCCGGCCCTCGCCGAGCCCCGCCACGACGTCCCGGCCGCCGTCGGACCCTCGTTGCAGCCGGCCCCACCGCGATCATGGGGCTCGCGTGGCGACACGCCGCTCGCCGACGGCGTGCCGCCACCGGTCCTCCGTGATCGCCAGCGGCCCGCGCAGGGGCCTCGCGGGACCGGTCCGCTCAGCCGCCGCGGACCTGCTCGCCGATCGAGGGGTCCTCGGCCCACGTCGCGTAGGGGATCCGCGGGATCGTGCGGATGTCGCCGACGGTGCACCACTCGTTGCCGCCGAGGCGGGCCAGCGGCCGCAGCTCCTCGATCCGCGGTCGGCCGTCGCGCACGGCGTCGCTCACCACGCTCACCCACTCCACCCGGCCGAAGACGACGGTGCTGTCGCCCAGCCGCAGCGTGGAGTGCAGCGTGCACTCGATGCTCACCGGCGACTGCGCCACCCACAGCGCGCCCACCTTCTCGCTCGGCTCGAGCCGGATGCCGGCGGCCTCGGCCTCGCTCTGGTCGGGCGGGAAGTCGGTCCCCGTGGCGTTCGCCTGCTCGAAGAGCTCCTCGGGCACCAGGTTCACGGTGAACTCACCGGTCGCCTCGATGTTGGTCAGCGAGTCCTTGCGACCCACCGAGGTGAACTGCACGACCGGCGGTCGCACGCACGCCACCGTGTAGAAGGAGTGCGGCGCCAGGTTGTGCACGCCCTCGGCCGAGCGGGACAGCACCCACGCGATCGGCCGCGGCACGACGATCGAGTTCATCACCCGGTAGAAGTCCGACGGGCGCATCTGCCCGGGGTCGAAGGGCGTGCGGGGGCGGCTGGTCGCGGGCGGGTCCACGGGCGAGGTCACGCCCCATCCTCACCCCGCGTCAGCGCAGCGCGCGCCCGCGCCAGGTGAGCGTGCCCCGGCGCCGCCCCGTCAGCGACCCGGCCAGCAGCACGTCGAGGGCCAGCAGCGAGACCGGGTGGGCCAGCGCGTCGGGCCACACCCGCCCGCCGGTGACCGCGGCGGACACCGCGCGGCCGGCCACCCCGGCCGCCCAGCCGAGCAGCCCGGCGCGCGACCCGCGCAGGGCCGCCAGCGGGGGGACGACGCCGACGGCGGTGAGCACCGCGGCCGCCGCCACGGAGGCCGCCGGCGAGCCGCCGACCGACGCCCACAGCGACTTGCCGTAGCCCTCGCGCATCGCCGCCCAGCCGTCGTACATCCGGCACTCGGCCAGCGCCGCGCCGCTCGCGGGGACCGCCCGCCCGCCCGAGCGCTTGACCGCCCGGGCCAGCGCGACGTCCTCCACCACCTCGTCGCGCACCGCCGCGTGCCCGCGGGCACGCAGGTACCCGCGCCGGGTGAGCGCCAGGAACTGGCCGTTGGCGGCGGTCAGCGACGGCCGCGCCGAGCGCTCGGCGGCCCGCAGCGGCAACGTCGTCATCCACAGCCACGGCGACAGCGGCTGCACCAGCCGCTCGGCGAGCGTGCCGGCCACCGGCCGCGGCCACGGCGAGACCAGGTCCAGGCCGTGCGCGTCGAGCAGCGCCACGGCGGCGGCGACGGCGTCGGGGGCGAGGCGCACGTCGGCGTCGACGAAGACCAGGTAGCCGTCCTCGCGCATCGTCCGCGCGCCCACCCAGCAGGCGTGCGGCTTGCCGAGCCACCCGGCCGGGAGGTCGCCCGCCGGCACCAGCCGCACCCGCGGGTCGGCGACGGCGCGCACGCGGGCGGCCGTGCCGTCGGTGGAGCCGTCGTCGACGACGACCACCCGCAGGTCCGGGACGCCGGCCGAGGCGAGCACCGCGGCCAGGCACCCGCCGACCTGGACCTCCTCGTCGCGCACCGGCACGACGACGGTGACCGGGCGGGTCACCTCCGGCGGGCGGGCGGGCGCCCGCCGCAGCAGGGTGGCGTTGACCGCGGCGTGCGCGGCGCCGGCGACGGCCAGGCCGGACAGCACCCGGACGGCCGCGCCGCTCACCGCCGGCGGGCCTGCACGGCGAGGACCGCGACGACGACCGCCGTCAGCCCCGCGCCCCACGCCGCCGAGCCGGGCAGGTCCAGCCACAGCGCGTGGGCGAGCGCGCCGCCGGCGACCATCCAGCCGATCACCAGCAGCGGGGCGCCGTCCGCGCGCCGGCCGCCGGGGACCGCGGTGCGCTCGACGACGAGCTCCAGCACGGCCATGAGCACCAGCCCGGCGAGCAGCCAGCCGCCGAGGTTGGTCAGCGGCACCGTGTCGATGCCGGGCAGCCCGGGCGTGGGCTCCGCCCAGGTCCAGTAGCCGGCCTGCACCAGCTGGGGGTCGAGCACCACGTCCCACCCGGCGAACACCAGCGCGGCGACGACGGCCCGCGCGGCCCGCCGCCGGCCCGGGCGCACCCGGCGGGTGAGCAGCTCGGCGAGCACCCGGCTCGGCCAGGCCATCATCAGCCAGGCCAGCGGCACCAGGTACGGGACGTCGAGGACCTGCGGGCCCAGCGAGTCGGTGTAGGTGTAGGGCCCGTAGGGGAAGCCGGTCGCCGTCCCCACCGCCTCGAAGGCGATCGCGGTGACCACCACGACGGCGAGCACGGCCGCGCCGGTGCGCCCGCCGTGCCGGGCCGCCGCCGCGGTCACCGACACCGCCGAGCCGAGCAGCACGATCGTCCAGGACACCGCGTCGCGGGCGGTGCCCTCGACGAGCGGGTAGGCGATCGCGGCCAGCACGAGCAGGACGGCGAGGACCAGCGGCACCCGCGCGGGGGCCCCGGCCCGCCGGACGGCCGCCGTCGCGGCGCTCACCGCACCGCCCGCAGCAGCCGGCCCGCGGCGGCGCGGGCGCGCGCCACCCGGCCGCGGTCGGCGAGCACCGTGCGCGCCGCCGTCCGGCCGGAGTTGCCCGACACCCCGCCGCCGGGGTGGGTGGACGCGCCGGCCAGGTAGAGGCCGGCCAGGCCGGGGACGCGGTAGCCCGCCAGCGCCGGCGTCGGCCGGAAGGCGAACATGCTGGCCAGGCCCATCTCCACGTGCATCACGTTGCCGCGCAGCAGGGACAGCTCGCGCTCCAGCAGCAGCGGCGTCTGGACGTACACGTCCTGCACGGAGGCGGCGAAGCCGGGGGCGAACCGGTCGACGGCGGCCACCAGCCGCTCCGCCTCGCCCGCGGCGAGGGCGTCCCAGTCGCCGCCGTCGGCGAGGTCGTAGGGGTACCACTGCCCCCAGATCGTGACGACGTGCCGCCCGGGCGGGGTGAGGGTGTCGTCGCTCGCGGAGAACGACATCGCCAGCGGCACGGGCTCGCGCGGCAGCCGGCCGGCCAGCCAGTCGCCGTGGGCGGCGGCGAGCTGGGCGCGGTCGGTGCACAGCAGCTGCAGGCCCTGCGCGGACACCGCGGGGTCGACGCCCGGGTAGTGCGGGACGGCGTCGGTGAGGCAGCGCAGCACCAGCCCGAAGCCGTTGCCCACCGGTGGGGCGGCGTCGGCCAGCGCGGGCGGGGCGGACTCGCCGGCGAGGTCGCGGGTGGCGAGCACGTGGCAGGCGGCGACGACGACCGGCGCGGTGAGCCGGCGCCCCGACACCGTCTCGACGCCGGTCACCCGGTCGCCGTCGACGAGCAGCCGCGCGGCGCCGTCGCCGAGCGTGACCCGCCCGCCGTCGGACTCCAGCCGGCGCCGCAGTGCCGCCGTCAGCCCCCCGGAGCCGCCCACCGGGTGGCCCGGCGGGGTGTCGTGCAGCAGCGCCACCCACGCGACCATCGCCGCGGTGCCGGGCTCGGACATCGGCGGCCCGGACTGCGCGCCGAACCAGGCCAGCGCCGCCTTGAGCCGCTCGCTGGTGAACCAGCGGTCGAGCAGCGCGTCGCCGGAGCCCAGGAAGTCGACGGCGAGGTCGCCGCCGGGGGTGCGCGGGTTGCCGCCGGTGGGCGTGCCGAGCGGCCAGAACGCGCGGACCAGGCCCAGCGGGGTCGGGCGGCGGCCGAAGGAGTCGACGACGGCGCGGCTGCGCGGCCCCCACACCCCGACGAAGCGGCGGTAGGCGTCGGCGTCGGCCTGCCCGCAGGCGGCGGCGATCGAGGCGCAGGTGGCGTCGAGGTCGACGGAGAAGACCAGCGGCCGCCCGCCGGGGCCGGGGTCGCCGGGGGAGGGCGCGGGCGCGAAGCCCCACGGGTCGCAGTCGACGTAGGTCAGCCCGTGGGCGGCGAGGTCGAGCTCCTCGACCACCCCGCTGTGCCGGACGATCACGTGCGCGCTGGAGCCGCGGTCGACCCGCACACCCGGCCAGCGCTCGACGGTGGACACCGCGCCGCCGAGGACCTCGTCGCGCTCGACCACCTCGACGGTCAGCCCCTCGCGGGCCAGGTAGCAGGCGGCGACCAGCCCGTTGTGGCCCGCGCCGACGACGACGGCGTCGACGGCCCGGTCGGGTCCCGGCACGCTCAGCGGCGCACCGGCTGCAGCGGCAGCCGGGCGCCGAGGATGGCGAAGGGCCGCGCGTCGCCGGGGAAGTGGTGCCCGCGGGCGAGGTCGACGAAGCCGTCGGCGTGGTAGAGCCGGAAGGCCTTGGTGTCGGCGTCGGGCGTGGACAGCAGCGCGGCCGGCGCGTCGACGCCCTCGACGAGGGCGTGCAGCAGCTGCCGGCCGAGACCCCGGCTCTGGGTGTCGGGGTGCACGTGCAGCTCGCAGACCTCGAAGGCGCCGGGCAGCCAGCGCTTGGCGGTGCGCCGGTCGAGCGCCGCGCGCACCTGGTCGTGCCACCACTGCCCCGGGGCGACGAGGTAGCCGTAGCCGAAGCCGACGAGCTGCTCGCCGTCGGGCGTGGGGGCGAACGCGCCGACGGCGCGGAAGCCCGGGCGCTCGGTGTGCTGGACGGCGTACCCGTAGCGGCCGGCCACCACCGAGGCGTCGTAGCCCATGGCCGCGCCGTAGATGGCCAGCGCCTCGTGCATGTGGTCGCGCAGCCAGCCGGCGGGCAGCTCGGTCACCCGGGCGGCGGGCGTCGTGCCGGTCACGGTCTCTCCTCGTTCACTGGCCCTGACCGGCCTGCCGCGCCGGCGGGGGCCTGCAGGGTCTCGTGCGGGCCGTCGCCGACCTCGGCGGGGGTGCCGCCCGTCAGCCGCAGCAGCTGGTCGTAGGTGGTGGGGAAGACCGCCGACGGGTGTCCCGCGGCGGCCCAGACGCGCTCGTGGCGGGCCAGTTCGACGTCGACCAGCGTGCCGATCGGCTCGGGGTGCCCGACGGGGGCGACCCCGCCGATGGGCTGGCCGGTGTGCTCCCGGACGAAGTCGGCCGACGCGCGCTCGACGCGCGGCACGCCGAGCAGGGTGGCCACCTTGGCGGTGTCGACCCGGTGGGCGCCGCTGGTGACCACGAGCAGCGGCAGGCCGCCGACGTCGAACACCAGGCTGCTGGCGATCGCCCCGACCGGCACGCCGAGCCCGGCGGCGGCGTCGGCCGCGGTGCGGGCCCCGGCGGGGACCTCGCGCACCTCCCCGGCGACGCCGGCCGCGGCGAGCAGCCCGGCGATCGCGGCCACCCGGGGGTGGGCGGCGGGTCGGGTCATGGCGGCGATCCTGCCACCGCTGTCACACCCCCGCCGTACCGTCCGGCGCGCGGACGGGGAGTCCCCCGGCGGGCGCGTCCGGCTTGACGCGACCGGCGGGGTCGGGTCTACTCGAACTGTTCGAACAGACGTTCGAACGGGTCGAGCACCGCCCTGGGACTTCCCCGCCCGGGCGGGAGGCAGGCCGTCAGCGGCGCGGGGTGGGGAGTCGTCATGAGCCGGGTGCTGGGTGACGTCGGCGAGCGGGTCGGCGAGGAGGTGCGGGTCGAGCGGGGTCCGCTCGGGCCGGCGCAGTTCTGGCGCGGGCAGGGTCGCTACGTCGTCGGCGAGCTGCTCGACTCGTGGGTGGAGACCGCGCCCTGGTGGCAGCGGACCGCCGCCGGTGGCGCCTCGGCCGACCTCGTCGCCCCGCGCGAGGTGTACCGGGTCGAGGCGGTGCGGGCCGGGCGCTCGCGGATGAGCTTCGCCGGCGTCTACGACCTGTGCTGGGACGCGGCGGACAACCGCTGGTCGCTCGTGCGGGTGCACGACTGATGGGCGCCGCGCACGCCATGACCCACGACAGGGCCGACCAGCTGCCCCTCCCGCCGCCGCTGCCCGCGGCCACGGCCCAGCTGCTCGACCAGGCCACCCGGGCCCTGGCCGAGGCCTCGCGCGCCGCCGACGCGCGGGACCGCTACGCCACCGCCCACCTGGCCGCGCTGCGCGCCGCCGCCGCGGTGCTGTCCGCCCGCACCCGGCCCGAGAGCGGCCGTCGCCGGCCGCGCAGCGCCTGGGTGCTGCTCGAGCAGGTCGCCCCCGAGCTGGGGGAGTGGGCCTCCTTCTTCGCCGCCGGCGCGGCCAAGCGGGCCGCGGCGGAGGCCGGGCTGTCCCGCGCGGTCACCGAGCGCGAGGCCGACGACCTGGTCCGCGACTCCGGCGCCTTCCTCGCCGTGGTCGAGGAGGTGCTGGCCCGCACGCCGGAGCCCGCGCCCCGGCCGCGCGTCGTCGGCGGCACCGCCCACCGTCCCGCGCGCGGGCGGTGAGCGGCGACCCCTTCGTCCACCTGCACGTCGCCTCCGGGTACTCCCTGCGCTACGGGGCCAACCACCCCGCCGACCTCGTGGCCCGCGCCGCCGAGCACGGCATGGGTGCGCTGGCCCTGACCGACCGCGACGGCCTCTACGGCGCGGTCAAGTTCGCGCAGGCCTGCCGCTCGGCGGGGGTGCGCCCGCTGTTCGGGGTCGACCTCGCGGTCGCCCCGGCGGTGGACACCACCGTGCCGCCGGCGCTGGCGCGCGTGCTGGGGGAGGACGACGAGCTGGCGGCCCGGCGCGCGGGTGGGCGCGGTGCGGGTGGGCACGGTCCCGGTACCGGCCGGGGAGCGCCGGCGCGGCGCAGCCCGGTGCGCGGCGGGGCGAGCGTCGACCCGCGGCTGCCGCGGGTCACCTTCCTCGCCCGCGACGGCGCGGGCTGGCGGTCGCTGTGCCGGCTGACCAGCGCCACGCACCTGCGCGGCACCCGCGGCGAGCCGGTCGCCTCGCTGGCGCTGGCCGCCGAGCACGCGCCCGGCCTGGTCGCGGTGCTCGGCCCCGACTCGCCGGTGGGCCGCGCGCTGGCCGCCGGCCGGGCCGACGTCGCCTCCGCGCGGCTGGACGCCTGGCGGTCGGTGTTCGGCCCCGGGTCGCTGGTGGTCGAGCTGGTGCACCACCGCGGCCGCGGCGACCGGCTGCGCGCCCAGCGGCTGGTGCGCTTCGCCGCCGAGGAGGGCGTGCCGGTGGTGCTGAGCAACGCCGTCCGCTACGTCGACGCCATCGACGCGCCCACCGCCGACGTCCTCGACGCCTCCCGGCGGCTGGTCGCCCTCGACACCCGGCACGTCGACCGGCGCACCGCCGAGGGGTACCTCAAGTCGGGCAAGGAGATGGCCGAGGTCGCCGAGGAGATCGCCGGCCCCGACCGCGACGCGGCGCTGCGGCTGCTCGAGCGCACCGCCCGGCTGGCCGAGCAGTGCGCCGTCGACGTCCGCGAGGACCTCGGCATCGGCACCGTGCGCTACCCCGAGCTCGACGTCGTCACCTCCCCCGCGGAGCGGGGGATGGGCCCCTCGCAGGTGCTGCGGGCCCGCTGCGAGGCGGGGCTGGGCCGGCGCGGGATGGCGCGCAGCGAGGAGGTGCTGGTGCGGCTGGAGGAGGAGCTCGCCGTCATCGACTCCCTCGGCTACCCCTCCTACTTCCTCACCGTCGCCGACGTGGTCGACCTCATCAAGAGCCTGAGGGTCCGGGCGGCGGCGCGCGGGTCGGGCGCGGGCAGCCTGGTCACCTACCTGCTCGGCATCTCCGACGTCGACCCGATCCGCTACGGCCTGCTCATGGAGCGGTTCCTCTCCCCGCTGCGCCACCAGCTGCCCGACATCGACATCGACGTGGAGTCCGCCCGGCGGATGGAGGTCTACGACGCGGTCATCGACCGCTTCGGCGCCCACCGGGTCAGCTGCATCTCGATGATGGACACCTACCGGGTGCGGCACGCCATCCGCGACGTCGGCGCCGCGCTCGGCCTGCCGCCGGGCGAGGTCGACGCCGTCGCCAAGGCCTTCCCGCACATCCGGGCCAACCAGGTGCACGCGGCGCTGCGCGACCTGCCGGAGCTGCGGGCCAGCCGGCTGGGCTCCCAGCGCGGCGGCGGCACCGGCGACCTCGACCTGCTGTTCGACCTCGTCGCCCGGCTCGACGGCCTGCCCCGGCACATCGCGCTGCACCCGTGCGGGGTGCTGCTGTCCGACGCCACGCTGCTCGACCGCACGCCGGTGGAGAGCAGCTACCTGGGCTACCCGATGAGCCAGTTCGACAAGGACGACGTCGAGGAGCTCGGGCTGCTCAAGCTCGACCTGCTGGGCATCCGGATGCAGTCGGCGATCGCCCACGCGATCGGCGAGGTGGCCCGGGTCGACGGCGAGACCCTCGACATCGACGCCGTCCCGCGCGACGACCCGACCACCTTCGAGCTGATCCGCAGCACCCGGACCCTCGGCATGTTCCAGATCGAGTCGCCGGGGCAGCGGGAGCTGGTCGGCAAGTTCGGGCCGGAGACGTTCGAGGACATCGTCATCGACATCTCGCTGTTCCGGCCCGGGCCGGTGAAGAGCGACATGGTGACGCCGTTCCTGCTGGCCCGGAACGGCTGGCGCGACCCGGTCTACCCGCACCCCGACCTCGCGCCGTACCTGCGGGAGACCGCCGGCGTCGTCGTCTTCCACGAGCAGGTGCTGCAGATCGTGGCGCAGATGACCGGCTGCGACCTCGCCCAGGCCGACGAGGCCCGCCGCGCGCTGGGGGACAGGGAGCTGCACCCGGAGGTGCGGGCCTGGTTCGTGCCGGAGGCGCTGCAGCGCTACCCCGTCGAGGTCGTCGAGAAGGTGTGGGAGGTACTGGTCGCCTTCGGCTCGTTCGGGTTCTGCAAGGCGCACGCGGCGGCGTTCGCGCTGCCCACCTACCAGTCGGCGTGGCTCAAGACCCACCACCCGGCGGCCTTCCTCGCCGGGGTGCTCACCCACGACCCGGGCATGTACCCGAAGCGGCTGATCCTCGACGACGCCCGCAACTTCGGCATCCGGGTGCTCGGCCTCGACGTCAACGCCTCGGACGCCACCTACCGGGTGGAGCGGCTGGGCGAGGACGACCGCCCGGAGGAGCCGCCGCGCCGGCCGGAGTGGATGCCCGCGGCGATGGCCGACCCGTCGGCCTACGGCATCCGGCTGTCCCTCGCCGACGTCAAGGGCATCGCCGACGACGAGGTGGCCCGGATAGTCGCCGGGCAGCCCTACCGCTCGCTGCCCGACCTCTGGAACCGGGCGTCGGTGTCGCGGCCGGTGGTGGAACGGCTCGTGCTCGCCGGCGGGTTCGACTCGCTCTACGGGTTCGGCGTGCGCGACCGCGAGGCCGGCCGGCCCACCCGCTCCCGGCAGTCGGTGACCCGCCGCGACCTGCTGCTGCAGATCAGCGAGCTCGACCGCTGGAGCCGCAGCGGGAGACGGGCCGGCGCGGTGGGGCAGCTCAGCCTCGACCTGCTCGGCCTCGACCTCGGGGAGGACGCCGAGGACGACGCGGAGGAGGGCGGCGCCGGGTGGGCCGGGGCGGAGCCGGAGGGGTCCGGGCTGCCCGAGTTCACCGACGCCGAGCTGGTGCGCGCCGAGCTCGAGGTGCTCGGCCTGGACGCCAGCCGGCACGTCGTCGACTTCTACCGGCCGTTCCTGTCGGCGGTGGGCGCGGTGCCGGCCGGTGACCTGCTCGGCTGCCGCAGCGGCGCGGAGGTGCTGGTGGCCGGGGTCAAGGTGGCCACCCAGACGCCGCCGATCCGGTCGGGCCGGCGGGTGGTGTTCGTGACCCTCGACGACGGCACCGGCTGCACCGACTCCACCTTCTTCGAGGACGTGCAGGGGCCGTACGCCGCCACGGTGTTCCACTCCTGGCTCCTGGTCATCCGCGGGGTGCTGCGCCGCACCGGCCCGCGCGGGGTGTCGATCCGGGCCACCGGGGCGTGGGAGCTGCCGGCGCTGCACGAGGCGTGGGAGACCGGCGGCCTGGCCGGGGTGGCCGAGCTGATGGCCGCGCCGGGGGAGTACACCGACCAGGCCATCGCCGGGGCGGCGGCCTCGCACGGGTCGCGGCCGGTGGTGGTCAAGCCGGTGCTCGTGCACCCGACGGGCTTCCGGATGTCGCCCTACGCCGACATCAAGCCCGCCGGCGACGACGCCGCCACCGCCGCCCGCCGGGCCGCGGCGTCGTCGCGGGGGGCCGCCCCGCGGAAGCTGTGGCACTCCAGCCCCGGCAGCTCCGGCCACTGAGCCGCCCCGCCGGCTCCGCGCCGCGCCGGCGGCTCCGCGTGACAGGCGCCGGCCGCCCTCCGGCCGGCTGCCTGCTGCGATCACGGAGCTGCCGTGGCGACACCCCGGCGTCGCCCGGGGTGTCGCCACCGTGCCGCCGTGATCGCCGGCGTACCGATGAGTTCGCGGGCGCCGGGCCGTCTGCACCCCGAGCGCCGGCGCCCCCGACCGGCCCGCGGAGGAGGACAGCCATGCCGGAGCAGATCCCCTGCCTGTGGTTCGACGGCCGAGCCGAGGAGGCCGCCGAGTACTACACGTCGGTCTTCCCGCGCTCGGAGATCACCCAGGTCTCCCGCGGCCCCGGAGACCAGGCCATGACGGTCAGCTTCACCCTCGACGGCTGCCCCTACGTCGCGCTCAACGGCGGCCCCGAGTTCACCTTCACCGAGGCGGTCAGCTTCCAGATCCACTGCGCCGACCAGGACGAGGTCGACCACTACTGGTCCCGGCTGACCGACGGCGGGGAGGAGAGCCAGTGCGGCTGGCTGAAGGACCGCTTCGGCGTCTCCTGGCAGGTCGTCCCCGTCGAGCTGTTCGCGCTGCTGTCCGACCCCGACCCGGGCCGGGCCCAGCGCGCGACCCAGGCGATGCTGCGGATGCGGAGGATCGTCGTCGCCGACCTCCGCGAGGCCGCCGACGGCGTCCCCGCCTGAACCGCCCGGTGGCGGGGCAGCGGCGGCACTAGGGTCGGTCGGGTGCCGCCGACTGCCCCCGACCCGTCCTCCGGCGAGCAGCTGCCCGTCCGGACCGCCGCGGTGTGGGCCGCGCTCGACCCCCTGGTCGGCGCCGGCACCCCGCTGCGGGTGCTCGACGTCGGCGGCGGCAGCGGCGGCTTCGCCGTCCCGCTCGCTCGACTCGGCCACGAGGTCACCGTCGTCGACCCCAGTGCCGACGCCCTCGCCACCCTCGAGCGCCGCGCCCAGAACGCCGGCGTCGGGGACCGCGTCCGCGGCCTGCAGGGCGACGGCGACCTGCTGCACGAGCTGCCGCTCGGGGGCAGCGACGGCGGCGGCAGTGACGGCGGCGGTTACGACCTCGCGCTCTGCCACGCCGTCCTCGAGGTGGTCGACGACCCGGCCACCACGCTCGGCGAGATCACCCGCACCCTGCGGCCGGGCGGGCAGGTCAGCGTGGCGACGGCGAACCGCGCCGGCGCCGTCCTCGCCCGCGCGCTGTCCGGCCACCCCAAGGAGGCGCTCGCGCTGCTCGAGGACCGCGACCCCGCGCCCGGCCGCACCCGCCCCGCCCGCCGTCGCTTCGGCCCCGCCGACCTGCTCGCGCTGGTCGAGGGCGCCGGGCTGGCGCCGGGGGAGTGGCGCGGCGTCGCCGTCGTCGCCGACCTGCTCGACGCCAACTCCGGCGCCGACCCGGCCGCCGTCCGCCGGCTCGAGCTGGCCCTGGCCGCCGCCTCGCCCTACCGCGACGTCGCCACCGGCCTGCACGTGCTGGCCACCCGCCCGTGACCGTGCTCCCCGACGGGCTGGTCCGCCCCGCCTACGGCGACCGCACCCTCGCCGACGTGCTGCCCGGCGTCGCCACCGCCCTCGGGGTCGCCGTCGACCGCGCCGGCCTGCCGACGGACCCGCTCGGCCTCACCGCCGCGCTCGGCGGGGCCCGCCGGGTCGCCGTCCTGCTCGTCGACGGACTCGGCGCTCAGCTGCTGCGCGACCACGCGCACCTCGCGCCCACCCTCGCCGCGCTCGCCACCCCGGCCGGCGACCTCGACGCGCCCTGCCCGAGCACCACGCCGGTCAGCCTCACCACCCTCGGCACCGGCGTCCCCCCGGGCGGGCACGGCGTCCTCGGCTTCGTCACCGCCGTGCCCGGCGAGGACCGGCTGCTCAACCACGTCGCCTGGTCCGACGACCCCGACCCGCGCGACTGGCAGCCCCGCCCCACCGTCTTCGAGCAGGCCGCCGCGGCCGGGCTGCCGGTCACCGCGGTCGCGCCCTACGCCTACAACGGGTCGGGCCTGTCCACCGCCGCCTACCGCGGCGCCACCTACTCGGGCACCGTCAGCGCCGGCGACCTCGCCGCCGTGCTGCTGCAGTCCCTCGCGCTCGCGCCCACCGGCCTGGTCTACGGCTACACGCCCGAGCTCGACCTCACCGGCCACGTCCGCGGCGTCGACTCCGACAGCTGGCGGCTGCAGCTCGCCCTCGTCGACCGGGTGGTCGAGCAGGTCGTCGACGGCCTGCCCGCTGACGCCGCCCTGCTGGTCACCGCCGACCACGGCATGCTCGACGTCCCGGCGCACACCCGCGTCGACGTCGACGACGAACCCGCGATGCTCGACGGCGTCGCCCTGCTCGCCGGCGAGCCGCGGGCCCGCTACGCGCACGCGGTGCCCGGCGCGGCGGCCGACGTCCTCGACGCCTGGCGCGGCGTCCTCGGTGACCGGGCCTGGGTCGCCGGCCGCGACGAGGCCGTGGCCAGCGGCGTCTTCGGCGACGTCGACGCCTCCCTCGCCGGCCGGATCGGCGACGTCGTCGCGCTGGCCCGCGGGCCCTGGGCGATCACCGCGTCGGCCACCGAGCCCGGCCCGAGCCGGCTGGCGGCCTACCACGGGTCGCTCACCGCGGCGGAGGTGGCGATCCCGCTGCTGCTGGCCCGCGGGCGCGCGCTCTAGGAGAACGCCAGCGCCGTCCACTCCCGCGGGTGGGCGGCGTGCAGCGCCTTGCAGGTGAGCTGCGCGGCCTGCGCGGCCGGCCGGCTCTCCACCCGCACGGCGACCTCGCCGTCGGGCCCGCCGAGGACGACGTCGAACAGCTCGACCCCGTCGCCGCCCGGGTCGGGCAGCCGGCGGGTGCTGCGCGGCGGCAGGTCGTCGACGCCGAGCAGGCCGAGCCGCTCGCGGGCGAAGTGCTGCGCGGCCTGCACCGGCAGCGGCAGGCCCGCCCGCCCGCGCAGGAACGGCAGTGCCACCTCGCCGCGGGCGTGCGCGGTCACGAGGTCCGCGCCGTCGCCGGGCACCTGGGCGTAGGCGAACCCGTGCGGCAGCACCAGCACGTTGGTGGCGAACCGGCAGCCGCCGAGGTGGCTGCACTCCCAGACGTCGAGGGCGTCGGGCGCCGGCATCGACCGGGCCAGCGGCCGGCCGCGCAGGGCGCAGCAGGCGTCGTGCTGGCCGTGCGTGCACACGAGGTACAGCGGCCGGTCGGCGCGCTCACCGGCCGAGCCGTCCCACGGCGCCTCGAGCAGGTCGGCGTCGGCCTGGCGCTCGGACCACCACAGCCCCTCGTGGCCGGGCCGGCCGTCGGCGTAGGCCCACCGCCGCCCCGGCCCCGCCGCCCGCTCGCCCGGCCGGCGGACCAGCAACACCCGCACGCCCTCGGCGCGGGCGCGGCGGGCCAGCAGCGGGGCGACGGCGGCGTCGAACCGGGACCCGGGGAGCGCGTCGCGGCCCCACGGGCCCGGCTGCTCCACCAGCAGCCAGCGCTGCGCCGGCCCGGCCGTGGCGACGGGGGAGTCGCCACGGGCCAGGGCGGTCACCGAGCAGCGGGTCGGGTCCAGTCGTCCGGTCCGGACCGCGGCGCTCACCCTCGGCAGGGCAGCGGGCTCACGACCCGGTCCCGAGGGCGTCGGCACGCTCCCCATCGTCCCCGCCGGCGTCGGGTGCGGGCGCACCCGGTCCGGCCGGTCCCGGCTCGGGGGCGGTGGCGGGCACGCCGTCGACGGGACCGAGGTGCGCGTCGGCGACGACCGCGACCGACTCGGTCACCAGCCGGCGGGCCAGCGTGAGCTGGTCGGCCGGCTCCAGGCCGGCCAGGTCGGCGACCTTGAGCTCGCCGCTGGCCAGCAGGGCCTCCAGCGCCGGGCGGGTGGCGGCGGGGAACTCGTGCGACCGGCGGCCGCCGAGCAGGGTGACCCGGTCGCCGGCGGCCGGGGCGGCGGAGGAGGGGCGCAGGGCGGTGCGCAGCCGGGGCCGCAGCCGCAGCACGCTGTCGGGCGACAGCGCCGCGGCCGCGGTGGCCTGCGCCAGCGGCGCGACCGGCTCGGGCCGGACCTGCGCCCAGGCACGCCCGCGCACCCGGTCGGCCACCTGGCCGGCGTCGACCCGGCCCAGCCACTCCTGCAGCGCGCCCACCACGGTGGCGACGTCGTCGCGCAGCGCATCGGGGTCGGCGAGGTCGACGCCCAGCGGCAGCGTCCGGCGCAGCTCGCGGTCGTCGGCGGCCAGCGTGCGCACCAGGTCGAGCACCGACTCCACCGCCGACCAGCGGGTGACCGAGTGCACGCCGATGGTCAGGTGCGCGCTGGTCCGCCCCAGCGCGACGGCCGAGTGCAGGTAGCCGCGCGGCAGGTAGAGCGCGTCGCCGGGCCGCAGCACGGCGTCGATCACCGGCTCGCGCTGCGCGGCGGCGGCCACCTCGGCGGCCCGGTCGTTCCACGGCTGGGTGCGCAGCGGCTCCTCGAGCACCGGCTCGTGGATCGTCCAGTGCTTCTCGCCGGCGACCTGCAGCACGAAGACGTCGTGGACGTCGTAGTGCGGGCTGAACCCGCGCGAGGACGGCGGGGTGATGTAGGCGTTGACCTGCGTGGGGTGCCCCAGGTCGGCGGCCAGCTGGTCGGCGAACTCGATCAGCGGCGGCCAGAGCCGGTGCAGGCCCTGCAGGACCACGGTGCTGCCGTCGGCGAACAGGCGCAGCACGGCGTCGGAGGAGACCTGGTCGGCCACCTCGGCGCCGGCGCCGCCGGACGTGGTGAAGCGCTTCGCGTCGACGACCGCGCCGTCCTTGGCGATGCGGATGAAGGGCGTGCGCAGCCCCCGGCGGGAGAGCAGCTCGTCGACGTCGGCCAGCGTGAGCAGGTCGGCGAAGGACTCCCCGGTGTCCTCGGCGCGGGTCAGCAGCGGGCGGCGGGACCAGTGCTGCTCGGCGAAGACGGCGGGGTCGAGGTGGGTGCACCGGCGCAGGGCCGGGCGGAGGTCAGCTCCGCCCGGCCCCG